>CALMKE010000123.1 GCA_937867645.1 uncultured Gemmatimonadota bacterium
CGGCACCCACCGGATTCACGACCGGGGCCGTCGCGGGCGTGACTGCGCGCGTCATCTCTCTGCGCGCTGCCGCGAGCGCGGGTGTGCGCGCCGGCGCGCCGGTTCGCCTGCTTCGGAGAACGCGATACAGCCTCTACCGCTCATCCGACTCCAAATGGTATTTAGGGAGCCGTCGCTGCAATCCGATCGGCGCCTCGACGTGCGGCGTCATTCAGCCCCTGAGCGGGCCATACCAGTCGTATTCGGCGAGCGGCGGCCAGAGCGGGCTGTCGCTCCGGTACTTCGAAGCCAGCGGCGCCGCGCCGGCGCCGCTGGTCGGTCTGGATAAGGTCGCGCGCATCGAGCTCACCTCTCGCGCACGCGCCCGCGTCCCCGTGAGTCTCGGCGCTCGGCACGCCGGTGCGTACCTCGATTCCGCCGCGTTGTCCATTGCGCTCCGGAACCGTGACTGACCGGTCGCGGCCCGCTGGCTTCGCGCTCGTGCTCGCGATACTCGGCGTCGTGCTCGTCGGTGCTCTCATTGTTGCTACACATGTAGCGGTTGGTCTCGAGCACAGGGCTGCCGCAGCCGGGGTGGACCGGCAGCGGGCGTTCGCGATGAGCGAGTACGCTCTGTGGTCGGCCGTGGCGGTGTGGAACCCGGCGAATGCAGCGCTACCGCCGGGTTCTGCGACAAGCCGCGTCGTTCGCGCCGCCGGCGACAGTGCCGAGCTGACCGTGATCCGCCTGAACGACGAGATCTTCTGGCTCGTCGCTGATGCGCGCGTGGGCGAGGCGCGTCGCCGCACGGGGATTAGCGTCCGCGCGATCACCGACTCCGCCGGCGTGCGGTACGAACCGCTCCGGCGCTCCTGGCTGGAGGTCCACTGAGGCCGCTCTCGCAGAACCAAACGGGCGATTTGCAAGAAAGTGTTACTTCCGCCCGCCCAAATCGTTTTGCTGGTTGTAAGGAAGCCGTGAGAGGAGGCCGAAAATCAACCGGCCGTCTCCGCGCAACCAGAAGCAAGAGCATCGTTTAAGGCGCGCCACTTAAAGTTTTTGTTGACAAAGGTGGCAGGGCGCCAGACTTTAGCGAACCTCCACCAGGACAGCATGGCGCTTCTCGGCCGTCGTAAGCCGACCGTAGGCCTCGACATAGGGTCCGGACTCATCAAGGCAGTCGTCGTTGACCACTCCAAGGGTGAGCCGGAGCTGGTCAAGGTCGGCATCGCGCCGCTCTCGACCGATGCGATCGTCGAGGGCGAAGTCATGGATCCCGGCATCGTCGCGGACGCGATCCGCGAGTGCCTGGCGATGGCCGGGGTCAAGACCAGGGAGGTCGTGACCGCCGTCGGCGGCCGCGACGTCATCGTAAAGAAGATCCAGGCCGAGCGCGTGGGTGAGCGCGAAGCCCGTGAGGTGATGCGCTGGGAAGCGCAGCAGCACGTCCCCTTCGACGACATGGACGCCGTCGAGCTGGACTTCCAGATCCTCGATCCGGAAGACGAAGGCAACTCGCAGATGAGCGTGCTGCTCGTGGCCGCCAAGCGGGATCTCGTCGAGGCCAGGCTGCGGCTGCTGAGCGAGGCGGGACTCACGCCGTCCATCGTGGACGTGGATGCGTTCGCCCTCCACAACGCCTTCGAGCTCAACTACCCCAACGCGATGAACGGCATCGTCGCGCTCGTGAACATCGGCCATGAAGTCACGAACATCAACGTCCTCGACGACGGCATCCCGGTGCTCACCCGCGACATCGCGGTCGGCACGCGGCGGCTGCGCGAGGACCTTCAGCGCGAGCGCGGGCTGACCGCCGAAGACGCGAACGCGCTGATAACGGGCTACGATCGGTCGGCGCACGTGGACGCGGTCCTGGACGCGCGCGTCGAGGAGCTTGCGGTAGGTGTCGAGCGCGCGGTCGCCTTCCTGCTCTCGACCGCCAAGGCCGGAACGGCGCTCCGCTCCGTTTATACCTGCGGCGGCGGCGCGCGCACCCCGGGTCTCAACGAAGTGCTCGGACGGCGCATGCGTGTCCCGGTCGAGCAGGCCAATCCGCTCGCCAACATCCAGATGCGATCCGGCGCTCTCGAGGCGCTGGTGATAGACGAGGTCGCTCCGCTGTTGATGCTCCCCGTCGGCCTCGCTCTCCGCAGCCGCTGAGGGGCCACCCGACCATGATTCACATCAATCTTCTGCCTGGCGCCAGGCGCCGGACTTCGGGTGGCGGCGGCTTCAACCCGAAGGAGATGCTCGGGTCGCTGGGCGACCGGGTCAAGGACAAGTACCTCGTCGCAGCGGTCGCGTCCGTTATCGTCGCGCTCGCTCTCGGCGCGTTCATGTTCACCAGCCAGGCCAAGGCGAGCGGCAAGCTGGCGGAGCGCGAGCGGACGGCGCTGCAGGACTCGGCTCGCTTCGCGACCGTGCTCCGCGCGCGGCTCGCGGCCGAGACGGAGCGCGACGCGGTGCTGCGCCAGCTGGAGGTCATCCGCTCCATCGACGACACGCGCTTCATGTGGGCGCACATTCTCGAGGAGATCAGCCGCGTGATCCCGCAGTACACGTGGCTGGTGTCTGTCGCGCAAACGAGCGCGCCGCCGAGCGCGGCCGCTCCGGACTCGGAGATCGTGGCGCTGCAGCGTGAAGCCAACACGCCGGCTGGCAGGGCGCGCCTGGAAAAAGCGCGGCGCGAGAAGGCCGTCGCGGCTGCCTCGCGCACCACCCAATTCCGTATCATCGGCCACACGGTGGACATCCAGGCGCTCACGCGGTTCATGCGGGACCTGGAATCGTCGCCGTTCGTGCAGAACGTGAACCTGGCGCGGTCCGATCTCGTGACCAGCGACGGGAAGGAAGTAACCGAGTTTCAGCTCGACGCTTCGTCGGAGCGTCCTCCGCCGGAGGAGATCCGCACGCTCCCGCTCTCGGTGAGGGTTCCGTAGCCATGGCAATCGGCGACAATCTCACCAAGCGCGAGCAGACGCTCATAGGCGTGGCGCTCATGGCGTTCGTCCTCCTCGGCGCGTACTGGTACTTCATGCATTCGCCCAGGGGGAAGACTCTGGCGACGCTCGAGGCGCGCGTGGACTCGCTGGAGAAGATGAACCAGCAGGCGCGCACCGACCTCGCTCGCGGGAGCGTGGATTCGCTTCGCGCCGCGGTGGCGAGGGACCGGGAAGCGCTCCGGGTCATGACCCGCCTCGTGCCTACCAGGAACGAAGTTCCGGGTCTGCTCGAGGACGTGTCCACGGCCGCGCGCCGGGTCGGTCTCGATCTCGCGTCGGTCGAGCCCATGCCCGTCATCGCGGGCGACGACTTCGACACGCACAGGTACAAGATCTCGGTCATCGGCGGGTATCACGAGCTCGGCAGATTCCTGAGCAACGTCGGCTCGCTGCAGCGCATCGTCGCGCCGGTCGCGCTCGAGATGAAGCCGTTCCAGGCGACCGGCCAGGGACAGGCGAGACGAGCCTCGCCCGGGAAGTCCATGCTCGACTCGAACTTCCAGATCCAGACGTACGTCGCGAAGGTCCGTCCGGAAGATCCGACCGCGGCGTCGCGCATCAGCGCGGAAGGGGAAGCGACTCCATGAGACTGACGCTGCTGTGTGTCTTCCTGCTCTCCGGCACCGCGGCCGCCCAGGCCACGCGACCGGCGCCCGCGGGCGCGGCCGCTCCGGTCCCGCAGGAGCTCACGATCTACCGTGAAGTATTCGAGTACGACGCCGGCGGGCGCAGGGACCCGTTCGCATCGCTGCTCGCCACGTCGGACCTCCGGCCGCTGCTGATAGACCTCCGCCTCGCGGCCATCGCGTACGATCCGAACGGAAGGAATTCTGTTGCGGTTCTGCGCGATCTCACGTCCAAGGAGCAGTATCGCGTGAAAGTGGGACAAACTCTGGGACGCATGCGCGTCGCGGCCATTCAGCCAAGATCCGTGACGTTCACGATACAGGAATTCGGATTGAGCCGTCAGGAGACGCTAACGATGAACGACACGACACGGGTGAGCACGCCATGATCGCGGCTCGCCGTATTTTCGCGCCGGCTCTGCTGCTGGGACTGGCCGGGTTCACCATGCCCGGCCACGCGGCCGATCCGGTTGGAGTCACTTCGCTCAGCGTGGTGCCCGGCTCGGGACGCGCGGAAGTCGTGATCGGAGTCACTTCCGAGATATCGGTCAGCGACTTCACGCTTCCCTCGCCGCACCGGCTGGTTATCGACCTCAATGGCGCCGTGCTCGACATGAACGGCAGCTACGACCGTGTAGCCCGCGGCGGCATCACCAACATCCGCTACTCCCAGTTCAAGTCCGACGTCGTGCGCGTCGTAATCGAGCTGGACGGCGAGCACCCGTACGAGGTAAGGCGCTCGGCGAACGAGGTCCGCGTCTCCGTCAACGGCGGCACGTCGGCCTTCGAGGCCTGGCATTCGTCCGCGGCCGCGGCGACGCGGCAAGTCGCGCGCGAGGCCGAGCCGGAGCCCGAGATGCGCATGACGCCGGTTGCGCAGCAGTCGCAGCAGCCGCGGATCACCGTCACGTACCAGGACGCCGACATCCGCGACGTCATCGCGGCGTTCGCGACCTTCGCGGGCCGCACCATCGTCGTGGGCAAGGACGTAGCGGGGACGGTCACGGCCGAGATCCGCAACCAGCCGTGGGACGTCGCTCTCCGGGCGATCCTCGAGGGGCAGGGTCTCGCCGCCTCCGAGGACCCGGTCACCGGCATCATCACGGTGGACAGCTACGCCAACATCCAGAGCAAGCAGTCGGTCGAGCCGATGGTCACGCGCATGGTTCCGGTGAACTACGCCAGCGCGGCCGGGCTCGCGGGCACGCTCCGCCAGATGCTGGCGCGGGACTGCCAGCCTGGAAGCGCCGTGCCGCAGGCGGCCGGCCAGAACATGCAAACGAGCTGCGTCGCGCGCGGCGCGGTCGTCGCCGACACCTTAACCAACTCGCTGCTGATAACGGAGTCCGCCTCCCGCATGGGCGGGATTCTCGATTATCTCCGGAACCTCGACATCCGCACGCCGCAGGTGGCGATAAAGGCGAAGATCATTTTCGTCAACCGCTCGGACATCGAGGACATCGGCCTGTCGTACGACATCGGCACGCGCGATCAGTTCTTTACGAAGCTCGTCGGACGCACCGATCCCTCCACGCTCACGCCGGTGGACACCGACGGAGACGGAGTTCCGGACGCGCTCGGCGGCGGCACACCCGTCCGGGGAGACCGGATCCTGCTCGGCGGGAACGCCCTCTCCGCGATCGCGAACGCGAACTCGCGGGTGACCAACCCGGCGCTGTCGCTGGTGTTCTCCACCGCGCTCGGCAAGTTCTCGCTCACGGCTTTCCTCGACGCGCTGCAGGAAGTGCGTCTGGCGGACCTGCAGGCGGAGCCGAGCATCGTGACGCTCAACAACCGCAAGGCCGAGATCGCCGTGGGTCAGGAGATCCCGATCCGCGTGCTCGACGCCGGTACGGCGCAGGGAGCGGGCGGCGCCGCGGGAAGCAACGTCCCGCGCGCGACCGTCCAGCTCAAGGAAGTCGGCATCATCCTCGGCGTCACGCCGCAGGTGACGAACAACCGGCAGATCCTGCTCACCGTGCACGCGGAGAACTCGGACGCGCAGCTCGCGTCGTCCGACGTCGGGTTCATCTTCAACCGCCAGCGCGCCGACAACCAGCTGCTGGTGAACGACGGGGAGACCGCGGTGATCGGCGGCCTCACGGTCACGCAGGTATCGCAGTCGAAGTCCGGTATTCCGTTTCTGGTCAACCTGCCGATGATTGGCCGGTTGTTCGGGCAGACCCGCACCTCCGAGGAGAAGCGGGACCTGCTGATATTGATCACGCCGCACATCGTCGACGAGGGCGAGCAGATGTTGCCGGCCCGCACTCCCGGCGGGGGTCGTTGATACATGGGTAGCACTCGCACGCGCCGCGCGCTGGCGCTCGCCTTCGCCGCCGCCCTCGCGGGCGCCGCCGCCTGCGGCGACTCGCTCACCGGGGGCACGACCGGCGACTCGAACCCGCCGGCGCTCGACCTCGCGGGTGCGGTCAGCGGAGTGGACACCGTGCTCGCGTTCTCGGCGGACGCGCGCGACAATCTCGGGCTCAAGACGATTCACGTGAGCGTGATCGGCGGGCTCGCGTTCACGTTCGACACGACCTTCACGTCGGCCGTGACTTCCACGAACATTCCGTTCACGCTCAGCGTGCCGCGGAGCGTGCCGAACGGCACGGCAGTGACGGTCACAGGCTTCGCCACCGACGGCTCGGGCAACCGGTCGCCTACGGACACGCTTCGCCTGGCGGTCGGCAACGTCGTCCCGCCCGATACGCGCATCCTGAGCCCGGCGAACGGGACGATCGCGGTGGTCGGCAAGTCCATTGTCCTCTCGATCATGGGCAAGAGCGCGCTCAAGGTGCGCTCGGTCGGCTTCCGCGCGAGCGGCGTGCTGACCGCCGCGGATTCCACCGTGTTCAACACGCCGCTGCGCGATTCCGTGTCGGTGAGCGATACGCTCACGATCCCCGACGGGACCCCGGCGGGGCAGCTGACGCTGACTCCGTTCGTGTACGACTCGCTGGCGCAGCGCTCGCTCGGGCCGTCGATCAATCTGACGGTGCAGACCGCCGGCAGCACGACGTCGGCGCCCGTGGTGACGTTCGGCACGACGCCGCGCGTCGAGGTGACGGACACGATCAACGTCGCCGCCACGGATCAGACGGGTATCTCGAACCTCGGCTACGAGGTTCGCAGCTCTCCGACCGGCGCCGTGGAGGCCGCGGACTCGCTGATCTCGAATGGCCAGATCACTTCGTTGTTCCGCACGTTCAACATGCGGCTGCCGTATACGACGTTCCCCAGGACGATCTTCGTCCGCGCCTTCGCCACCAACGCGAACGGCACGCGGGGGTATGCGCTGCTGGCAAACGGCGAGATCCGCACCGACACGATCACGGTCGTCGCGGGCGCGACGCGGCCGCTGCCGTCCGGGGGGGCCGTGGCTGACGCGCTGTACCATCCGGTCAAGGACCGGCTGTATCTCACGAACATCGAGCGGAACCGGCTCGAGGTCTTTGCCTTCGCCGACTCCAGCTTCAAGCCGTCCATCCCAGTGGGCTCGCGCCCGTGGGGTATCGCCGCCTGGCCGCGCGATCGCAGCGGCGCGATGGGCGACACGATTCTCGTGGCGAACTCGGGCGGAACCTCCATCTCGTACGTGGACCTGAACGCGACCAGCGCGCTGTTCCCGTCGGGCCGTGACGTCGCCGCCTACGCTCTGCCCAACATCATCGCGTACAGCGTGACGTCGGTCGAATCGGCCACCGTGCCGGGCCTGATGATCACGCAGCGCACGAAATACGATTTCAGCGACCGTCCCCAATTCATCGCGACGACGTGCCGGGGCTCGACCGCGCCCGGCTCGCCGTGCGGCGAAGTGCTGCTCGTTTACTCCACCAGCCCGACCGGCGGCCAGACGCTGCCGTTCCCGAACAAGGGATCGGTTCGCTGGGAAAATCTCACCAACCGAACCTCGCACTTCTTCTTCGAGCATGCGATCGGCCAGAGCGCGGCGCGCTCCGATACGCTCGAGATCGAGCGCTGGGCCGCGGCCGGCTATGGCACGAACCAGCTGCTGGTGCCGAAGGAGAGAGGGCTGGTGTTCGTCGTGGATCGCCTCGGCTTCCGCGACACGACCTTCGTCCGGAACTCCGGCAACTTCCGCCGCGCCGTGCTCGGCGAGGGTGGCCCGGTGCTCGGCAGCCGCGCGCTGTTGTACGACGCGTCCAGAGGGATGGAAGTGAACGCGCTTCCGTCCATCGACCTCGGAGTTTCCGGGGCGCAGGACGTGACCGACTTCATCGCCAACACTTTCTCGCGCGTGAAGGGCGCCGCGATCAACTTCGACGGCGAGCTCGCGGCGATCCGCGGCGATTCCACTTACCTGTTGGACGCGACGCTGCGTCTCCAGGGCCTCTTCCAGACCTCCGGCGGCAACCCCGGTTTCGATTTCCACCCGAACAACAGCGGCAACGGCACGAGCGTGCCGCGCGCGAGCTGCTATTCCTTCGCCGCGTCGACGGAGCCGGTCATCGAGATCTACGAGAACCGGAGCTACGCGCGGGTGAACGTCGTGCCGATCCGCGACCCGATCATCGGTCCGATCAAGGCCGCGCTGCGCCCGAGCGGGGAGATAGTGCTCGTCGGGGCAACCGTGCGCGGAGTGGTGATCGTGACGCTGCCCAGCAATTTTGTGAGCGGCTGTCCGTAACCCCCGGATCGTCGCCACAAGAGAGAGCCGCGCGAACGCGCGGCTCTTTTTTTTGCAGGTGTGGCATTTTTCAAGTCCCGCGGCAGTGACGGAAAACGGCGCCGGAGCGTCTTGTATGTGAGGATTATGCGACGCTCATTCATGTGCCCCGGGAGGCCGTGCCGCCGGCGTCCGGCGTTGTTGACTGCCGCGCGCTGCACTCGCAGAGCGATCACGCTCATCGAGATGCTGGTGGCGATATCCCTTGCGTCCATCGTGCTCGCGGCGTCGCTGCCCCGGATCAATCTCGGGCGGTACAAGGTGGACGCGGCCAGGCGGATAGTGCAGGGGACTCTGCAACAGGCGCATCGCACCGCAATCCAGCGGCAGCACGACGTGATCGTGAGCTTCGACACCGCGGCTGCGCAGATGCGGGTGCTGCACGACGTCAACAACAATCGGGGGCAGGATCCTGACGAACAGGTAGTGCGGGTCCCGCTGCAGGAGGGCAACAGCTTTGCGGCTCCGGCTTCGGGCATTCGGGGCGGCCCGGCCGCGGCGATCGCGGGATCCACGTTGATCACGGTAAGCGGACTGCCCAGCGTGATTTTTCGCCGTGACGGAGCCACGAGCAGCGGTTTCGAGGTTTACATACGCGCGCCCGGAGCCGCGTCCAATGACTATCGGGCGCTGGCGGTCGTTCAGTCCACGGGCCGGGTTGAGAGCTTCCGCTCCAGCGGCGGCGCCTGGCGAAAGGACGGCCAATGACCGCTCGCCCGAGCTTTCGCCCCCCGCGCGCGGGCTTCACGCTCGTCGAAGTCATGGTCGCCATGATGATCACCGCCGTCGTCACGGTGGGAATGGGCGTGTTCATGGCTCAGTTCGCCAGGACTGTCGGCACGGCGAACGTCCGCGCCACGGCCAATGAGCTGGTGGCTGACCGCCTCGAGGAAGTGAAGGGCGCCACCCGCTACTCCACGATAGACAGCGTTTATGCCGGCACGGAAACCGCGATCCCGGGTTACGCCGGTTTCGAGCGTAGAACGCTGGTGACGCGCGTGGGAGGGCTGCCGTCCGATCTGTACGACTACCGGGTCGTAACCGTCATCGTTTCGGGTCGGAACCTTGCGCGGCCTGTGAAGAAGACGACCATGATCAGTGCCTTCTAATGCGGGCGATGACCGGAGGTCGATCCTCCCGCACGGGCTTCACCCTGCTGGAGATGCTCATCTCCATCAGCGTCTCGCTGCTCGTGCTGGCCGTGGTCGTGCCCTTCTTCCGCGCCCAGGTGCTGGCGGTCGGCACACACAGCGGCCGTATGGATGCGCAGCAGAACGTGCGCTTCGGAGCGTCCACGATCGACCGGGAGCTTCGGGTGGCGGGCGTCGGGGTCGTCAGCAGCCAACCGCTCATCGTGCAGGCGGCTCCCGACGCGATCACGTTCAGCGTCGATTTCGCGACCCGCTCCGCATCCGACCTGGGCGCGGTCTACTACGATCCCGACCTGCTACCGGCCGCGGTCGTATCGCTTACTCCGGCGACGCGAATCGTGTTGCCGCTGTCCGCGATCGGGTATCCAGACACTGCCTACGCCCAGGCGGGCGGCGCACCGAGCTCGGCGGAGACGATCTCCTTCTGGGTGGCGCCCGACACAGCGTCCGACGGCGGCGGCCTGTACGCCCTGTATCGCAGGGTCAATGACACTCCGGCCGCTGTGATCGCCAAAGGCATCATGGTTACGCCCGGGGAGCCGGTGTTCCGTTACTTCAAGGCGGATACACTCGGCAAGGTACGGGAAATCCCGCAGGCGCTGCTACCGATATACCATAGGGCGGCGATTCACGGTTCGGCGGCCGATACGCTCCGTTCCGCTCTCACGGACAGCATCCGCGTTGTTCGCGTTCGTCTTACCGGCCGCTACACCGGTCGGGACGGAACTGTGGCGACGCGGACCGTGGACACGGGCATCCGTCTCATGAACGCGGGGCTGCTGCAATATTCGACGTGCGGCGACTTGCCTCGTTTTGCGGGTCCGGTCTCCGCCACGCTCGCGGATCCGCCGCCGGCGCCCCGGATAGTTGTTACATGGCCGCCATCGTCCGACGAAGCGACCGGCGAAAAGGATGTCGAACGCTACGTAATCTACCGCCGCGATCCGGCTGCGTTCACGTGGGGCGAACCATATGCCAGCGTACCCGCCGGGAGCCCGTCCTATTCGTTCAGCGACGCCGGGGTAAAAGTCGGCGAGCAGTGGGCTTATGCCGTGGCCGCGCAGGACTGCAGCGCGCAGCTGTCTCCGCTCAGCCAAACCGGAACCGTCACCATCCCATGACAGATTCATCCATTGCGGCCGGTGCCGTGCGCTCCCGGCGGGCACGGAAGTCTTTAACCAACCGACAGCGCCGGGGTAGCGCGCTGTTCATGACGATCATGCTCACGCTGGTGCTCGCCGCGCTCGCCATGTCCGCGATCTATTCCGGTTCGAATGCGGGGCTTCTCACCAGTTCCCTGGATCGCGAGCGCGAATTCAAGTATGCCGCCGAGGCGGCCCTCGCCATGGGCAAGAGCCGGCTCAACAATGATGCGCTGGTACTCCCGGATACGGGCTTCGCCACTCTCCTGGCGAATGCCGCCCTGACGGGGGCCGACGGTGAGCCGATCCCTGGCGTGACCGTCAACCTGTACGTGGGACCGACGGGTTCCACCAGCGGCCAATTCGGCCGCTTCGCGAGCGTTGTCGCCGAGGCGAAGGACGCACGTGGCGCCCGCTTCGTGCGCCGGCTGGAGCTCGCGCAGGAAAGCTTCGCGAAATTCGCGTACTGGTCGAACCGGGAGAACAACGGGCAAATCATCTATTTCGGCGGCAACGACAATCTCTGGGGGCCGGTCTGGTCCAACGACGTCATCTCGATTCACTCGAGCCGCGCCACGTTTCATGGCGACGTCGGGACGGCAAAGACCATCAGCGGCCTCGGATTCGGAACTTTTGCGAAAGGATATTCCATCAACCAGAGACCTATTTTGCTGCCCAGCAACGCGGTGCTCGCGAAGTTGCCTGGTTATGCGGCCGCGGGGAATTTCAGCTTCAACGCGCCGACTGCAGGAGACGAGACCAGCGTCAACATGCGGATCGAGTTCGTCGCCATTGACTTGAACGCCGACGGAGACTCGACCGACGCGGATGAGGGGTTTGTAAAGTTCTATACAGGCATTCCCGGCTCTGCGAGCTGGATCCGGGGCGATTGGAACGGGATCAAGGCGAACGCGGACAACTGCGGAGCCGCGTATAAGGTCGCTCCCGGCGGGCCGCGCAAATTCTTTCCGGCTTCGGTCCACAACACAGAATGGTTCCGATTGCTGCTCATTGCGGGCGGAATGACTCCGGCCCAGGCGCTCGATACCAGCGCGGCCTCCCTGACAACCATCATGAGCAAGGCCACCGCCCGTTGCTACCTCGGCGGCGCGCCGGAGCTCGTCAGCATCGAGCGAAGCAGCGCGGGTTTTACGCCCGCCGAAAGGGAGAAAGGGGGTGACGACACGACCTTTACCGCGAACGGCGCCAGGGGCGCGTGGGCCACGTGGCCAGGCCCGGTGGATCCGCGATTGCTGGCTACGCGGCACGCTTCGCAAGCGGCCTACCTTTTTCCCATCGACCGCGGCCTCAACCCCGGCACGAAAGGCGTCATCCATGTAAATGGCACGGTGGGAATCAGTGGCGTGCTCCGCGGGCGAATAACGCTGTACTCCAATGCAATCGTCACGCTTCTCGACGACTTGCGGTACGCATCGGACCCTTCCACCGGGCGCTGCGCCGACATTCTGGGCGTGATCGCCGCTCGCAATATCGTGGTTTCCGACAACGCCATTCTTGGCCCGCCCGACATCGACCCGGGCAGCCCTGTCTTGTATCGCAATGAGGACGACACCAAGGACGTGTACCTGCACGCCGTGCTCATGGCGCTCAGCACGTCTTTCTCCGTACAGGCGTACAATCTGGGACCGACTAACGCCAACGGCTGCGAGGGGACGGCGAGCGGACGTGGGTGCCTTTACCTTACCGGCGGCCTCATCCAGGAAGTTCGGGGCGCGGTCGGCACGACCGCCGGACACGGCTACATAAAGCGGTACAGCTACGACCGGTGCGCGGCCGCAAATCCGCCCCCTTACTTCCCGACCACGGGGCAGTTCACGGACAACCGGTACTACGAGCTGGATCCGGTCCGGTTCGACGTCGCTGAGCTCTTTCGGAGACTGACCCCGAAATAGCGCGCGCCGAGTAGCTACTGGCTGTCGGTAGTCGGCTGCTAGCTGCTGGCTGCTAGCTGTAGTTAATTCCGCCCATGCTCCACTTCACCACCGCCGGCGAGTCCCACGGCCCCGCGCTCGTCGCGGTCCTCGAGGGCATGGTTGCCGGCCTTCCGCTCGCCGCCGATGACGTGAACGGCGAGCTCGCGCGCCGCCAGCACGGCTACGGCCGCGGCCGCCGCATGCAGATCGAGTCCGACGCCGTCGAGTTCCTCTCCGGCGTGCGAGCGGGGGAGACGATCGGCTCCCCGATCGCGATGCTCATCCGCAACCGCGACTGGAAGAACTGGTCGGAGATCATGGACCCCGCGCGCGGCGGTACGGATCCGGACAAGCGGAAACGCGCCGTCACGCGCCCGCGCCCCGGGCACGCGGATCTCTCCGGCATGCTCAAGTACGACCGCGCCGACGCCCGCGACGTGCTCGAGCGCGCGTCTGCCCGCGAGACGACCGCGCGCGTCGCGGCCGCCGCGGTGTGCCGGCGCTTTCTCGCCGAGTTCTCGGTCCGCGTGGGCAGCCACGTCGTCCACCTCGGCGGGATCGACGCCGCGGTCCCGGCTCAGCTCCCCGACGACGTCAACTCCGCGGTCGCGGATTCGCCGCTGCGCACGCTCGACAAGGAATCGGAACAGCGGATGATCGCCCGCATCGACGAGGCCAAGCGCGACGGCGACACGCTCGGCGGGATCTGCGAAGTCGTGTGCACCGGAGTTCCCGTCGGGCTCGGCTCTTATGTGTCGTGGGACCGCAAGCTCGACGGGCGGCTCGCTGCCGCGATCATGTCAATTCCTGCCGTGAAGGGCGTCGAGCTCGGACTCGGCTTCGACGCGGCCAGACTCCCGGGCTCCCGCGTGCACGACGAGATAGACGCGCAGGCCGACGCCACGCGAGCGGGCGGCGTGCACCGGCGCAGCAACCGCGCGGGCGGGCTCGAGGGCGGAATGACGACGGGCGAGCCGCTGGTGATCCGTGTCGCGATGAAGCCGATCAGCACACTCATGCGGCCGCTGGCGACCATCGACACGGAGAGCAGGGAAGCAGCGTCAGCGGTTGCCGAACGAAGCGACGTGACCGCGGTTCCCGCCATGGGAGTGATCGCGGAAGCGATGGTCGGATTCGTGATGGCGCAGGCTTTCCTCGAGAAGTTCGGAGGAGATTCGCTTCCCGAGACGCGGCGCAACTATGAGTCGTACATCGCCCGGATCAACGAGCGGGGGAAGTGAACGGCGGCGAGCGGTGTGCGTTAACCGTTTTTAGGGTATCCGTTAGGACGTTGACGGCGGTGGGAACCGCTGTGACGGAAAAACGTCCTACGCGTGAACGGTTAACGCACACCGCTCACCGCAGTTCCCGCCGCCGTTGATGCCCGTCTTTCTTGTCGGGCTTCCAGGTGCTGGCAAATCCACGATAGGACAAGCGGTGGCCGAGCGCCTTCGCATACCGTTTGTCGATCTTGACAGCGACATCGAAGAAATGGCGGGAAAATCGATCACTCGCATTTTCGCCGAACACGGTGAAGCTCGCTTTCGCGAGCTCGAAAAAGAGGCGACCGAGCGCTTGCCGCTCACCCCTGCTATAGTTGCTCCTGGCGCCGGCTGGATCTCCAACGAGGCAATCAGGGTACTTGTGCCTCGCCCTGGACCCACCATATACCTTAGAGTAGAGCCTCGGACGGCGGCCCTGCGACTGGGGGCCGGGGCGGCGGACCGGCCGCTGCTCGCCGGCGACCCGCTGCGGGAGCTGGAACGCCTGCTGGCCGCCCGGAAAGAGCTCTACGAGTCGGCGGACGCGATCGTCGACACGGAGCAGTACCCAATCGATCAGGTAATCACACACACCGCCGAGCTCGCCTCGGCGTTTATGCAACACCGGCGGAAATAAGAGGATCATGGACGAACAGCTGCCAATGGCTATGCCTTTCAGGGTGATGGGACCACACGAGCGCGGACGATTTGCTCCGGAAGCATGGGGCCATCTGCTCGCGCTCAGTGGATCCGGAGCGATCAACGCCGCCGAGCTCGAGCACATCATCGAGCGCGCCCTGGTCCAGTTCGAGGGACGGATCGCGCTGGAGGATCTGCGCAACCTGCTCGAAGGCACGGGGCTCGATGACGTCGGCGCGAGCGGCGACAACAACCCGACGGTGCACTGACCATGGCTGCGAAGAAGACCACCAAATCCGCGGTGAAGAAGAAAGCGTCGGCCGTGAAGGCGACCGCCGCGCGCACGGTCGCACCGGCCAGGACAGCGAAGCGTAAGAAGGCGGTACCCGCGCGGTCGCTGAAAGCAGCCGCGGGCCGGAGCAAGCTCGTCGTCGCCGAGGACAATGGTGATGCGGCCGAGCACGGCGGAACGACGTCGCTCGTCATCGTCGAGTCGCCGGCCAAGGCCAAGACGATCGGCAAATACCTGGGGCGCAACTACCGCGTCCGCGCGACGATCGGACACCTGCGCGATCTCCCGGAGAAGAAGCTCGGCATCGAGATCGAGAACGACTTCAAGCCGGAGTACGTCACCATTCCCGGCAAGGAAAAAACTCTCGCCGAGCTGAAGGCGGCGGCGAAGAGCTCGCGCGAAGTCTTTCTCGCGACCGACCCCGACCGCGAAGGCGAAGCGATCGCGTGGCACGTGGCGAGCCAGATCGGCGGAAAGAACAGCGCGCCCATCCGGCGCGTCCTGTTCAACGAGATCACCAAGGACGCCGTGCAGGAGGCGATCGCCAACGCCGGCGACATAGACGAGAACAAGGTGAACGCGCAGCAGGCCCGCCGCGTGCTCGACCGGCTCGTCGGCTACAAGGCGAGCCCGGTGCTGTGGAAGACGGTGAAGAAGGGGATCTCCGCCGGCCGCGTGCAGACCGTGGCGTTGCGGCTGATCGTCGAGCGCGAGCGCGACATCAAGGCTTTCAAGCCCACCGAGTACTGGAGCGTCGAGGCCCAGCTCAGAAAGGGCGACCAGGATTTCACCGCCAAGCTGCATCACGTCGACGGCAACAAGCCGCACATCCCCGACGAAGCGACCGCGAGCAAGATCCTGGGCGATCTCGCGAAGTGGAAGCAGTTCCCGGTCAGCGACGTCAAGCGGCGCGAGCGGCGAAAAAATCCCGCGGCGCCGTTCACCACCAGCACGCTCCAGCAGGAAGCGGCCAAGAAGCTCGGCTTCGGCTCCAAGAAGACGATGCGGCTGGCGCAGGACCTGTACGAGGGAATCGAGCTCGGCGAGGAAGGCGCCGTCGGTCTCATCACCTACATGCGCACGGACTCGACGCGCATCTCGGAGACCGCGGCCGGCCACGCGCGCGACTACCTGCGCACGCTCTTCGGCAAGGAGTTCCTCGCCGCGGGTCCGCAGCTTTACGGCGGCGCGAAGACGAAGGACGGAGAAAAAGCGCCGGCGAAGGAAGGGAAGGTGCGGACGCAGGATGCGCATGAAGCGGTTCGTCCCACCGATCCCGAGCGCAGGCCCGACCGCATCGCCCGCTTCTTCAAGGACGACAAGGGCCGCGACCGGCTGCGCCTGTATCAGCTGATCTGGGAGCGGTTCATGGCGTCGCAGATGGCGCCCGCCGTATTCGACACGACGACCGTGGACTTCCAGCTCGACCAGTACCTGTTCAGGTCCACCGGCAGCGTGATCAAGTTCCAGGGCTTCCTCGCGCTGTACAAGGAAACGCGTGAGGAGGGCGAAGGGCGCGCGCTCGAGGACGAGCAGGCACTCCCCGCGATTTCCACCGGCGAGAAGATCCCGGTCAGGTCGATCACGCCCTCACAGCATTTCACCGAGCCGCCGCCGCGCTATTCCGAGGCGAGCCTGGTGAAAGAGCTCGAGCGGCTCGGCATCGGCCGCCCGTCCACGTACGCGTCCATCATCTCCACGCTCCTGGACAGGCACTACGTGAACCTGGAACAGCGGCGCTTCCACCCCAGCGAGCTCGGGAACCAGGTCGAGAAGGTGATGGTGAAGAAATTTCCCGACGTGTTCAACGTCGCCTTCACCTCGCACATGGAGAGCGATCTCGACCGCGTCGAGGACGGCGATGTGGACTGGCACGAGATGGTAGGCGACTTCTACGGGCCGTTCGCGGCCGCGCTCAAGGTCGAGGACACGGAATCTCTGATCGCCGAAGCGCACGATCTTTCGGCGCTGGCGTCCGAGCGCTGCCCGCAGTGCGGCGGCAAGCTGGTCGCGCGAGGCGGATTCTTCGGTCCGTTCGTCGCCTGCGAGAACCACCCCAAGGAGTGCAAGTTCACGCGGCCGCTGCGCGGCGATCGGAAGCCCGCGCGCATGTCCGACGAGATCTGCCATGAGTGTGGCGCGCCGATGGTCATTCGCACCGGACGCACCGGCGAATTCCTCGGCTGCAGCCGGTTCCCCAAGTGCCGCGGCACGCGCTCCATGCCCACGGGCGTGAAGTGTCCCAAGGACGGCGGCGACATCGCGGTGCGCCGCTCGAAGAAGCGCGGCAAGGCGTTCTACGGCTGCGCCAACTATCCCAAGTGCGACTTCGTGCTATGGGACAAGCCGGTCGCGGAGAAGTGCGCCGAGTGCGGCTACCTCGGCGCGGAGCAGAAGTTCAACAAGACTCGCGGCGAGTATCGGAAGTGCATCAACTGCGCGAACGAGTGGGACGTCGAGCAGCAGCCGCTGGAGGCAATTCCAGCCTGAGCGGCGCCGCGTTTCGAGCTGAAAAGGGCCGGAGCTGTCGCAATCGCGACGACTCCGGCCCTTAAGCCATCAGGGCTGCTCGGGCTTCTTCGGCGTGGCCGGTTCGCTTGGCTGGGCTGGCGCCGGGCTCGGCTCCGCTCGCGGTGGTGCCGGTTGTGGCTCCGCGCGGGGCGCTGGCGCCGGCCGAGGCTCGGCGCGTGGAGCTGGCTCCCTGTCGAGCTTGCGCGGCGGCGGAGCATCGGCGCGCGGCGGAGCCGCACGCGATTGCGTGTCTCCAACCCGCGGATGCGCGATCGTCGCGCGGTCGCGCGGCATTGCGCCGACTGCCGCGGGCGGGTTCGGCTGATGCGGCTTCGTGTCGCCTGGCTCCGGCGGGCGCTTCAACGGGATGCCCGTCGAATCTGTCTCCGGAAGAGTTTGCGGAGGTCCGGCCGGATCCGTCGGCGGTGATGCCGGCTTGGTGGCCTGCGCGAGATTTCGCGCCCCCGGGCACGCGTCGACGTTCCACCCCAGCGGAAGGACGACGGTTCGTCCGTCCGGGCAGTTGAAGAAGACGTACCGCGTCTGCCACGGCTGGTTCAGCGGGACCTCGGGCCAGATTATGTACAGGTCCGAGTTCCAGTCGTCGGAGCCGACATCGGCGACTGCCAGCCGCTCCAGATCGTCCAGCGTGCCGGAAAGATCCGAGGCGAGAAACGATCTCCATCCCAGCGCAGAACGGAGACGCGCCGGCTGCAACCTAATATCCTCGATTCGAAGCGGGGTTTTCGAGGCGATGATGTACAGATACGTTGGCCGGCTCAGCGCGGCAAAGCTTGGATAGAAAGGCGCCGAGGCGTAGAACCACCGGCCCTGCGCGCGCCAGGGGAGGAATTCCACGTTCACGCCCGTTCTCGTGACGCGCGCCGATTCCTCCCGGAGCTGCGGGTACAGCAGGCTTACGCCCCGATCCGGCGCGATCTCGAACACCGCGACGTGCGCGGGCTCGCTCGTCAAAAAGCGAAGGAACCCGTCCTGCGGCGGCAGGAGTCGGACGGCCAGCGGATCCGCTCCAGCCGGCTGGAAGCCGTCCGCGGCCGGCCGGTAGGCGCATCCCGCGATCGCGCTCGCGAAGGCCAGAAGCAGCAGTCGTTTACGCATTGCTTTTTCTCCCTGTGACGAGACAGGCCACCTTTTTCAATGTAGCAATTACCCGGCCCCGCCGCCGCGGTTTCTTCTATCTTACGGGGGTGACTGCGGCCAAACTGACCGTTACCGTGATCGGCGGGGGCCTGGCGGGGTCGGAGGCTGCCTGGCAACTCGCGTCCCGCGGCCACCCGGTCCGGCTGCTGGAGATGCGGCCGGCGCGCGCCACCCCCGCCCACAAGACCGATCGGCTCGCCGAGCTGGTCTGCTCCAACACGTTCAAGAGCACGGAGCTGTCGTCGGCTCACGGTCTGCTCAAAGCCGAGATGCGCGAGCTGGGCTCGCTGATTCTCGAGTGCGCCGATGTCGCCCGTGTCCCGGCCGGCTCGGCACTGGGAGTCGATCGTGACGTGTTCGCCGCCGCGGTGACCGAGCGCGTCATGAGTCATCCATTGATAGAAGTGGCGCGCGAGGAGGCGACGGCCATTACCTCGCCCTGCATCGTGGCGACCGGACCGCTCACTTCGGACGCGCTGGCTTCGGTGATTCGCGCGCGCCTCGGCGCGGATTCCCTCGCGTTCTACGACTCCATCGCGCCGATCGTGTCGTTCGAATCCATCGATCAGTCTATCGTCTTCCGGGCCTCGCGCTACGGCAAGGAGACCATGGAATCAGGCGCCGATGACGAGGGCGCCTACCTGAACTGCCCCATGACGCGCGAGGAATACGAGCGGTTCATCGACGCGCTCACCGAGGCCGACCAGTTCCACGGCCACGAGTTCGACGAGGTGCCGTACTTCGAGGCGTGCATGCCCGTAGAGGAGATGGCCAGGCGCGGGCGTGACACGCTGCGCTTCGGTCCGCTCAAACCGGTGGGATTGCACGATCCGCGCACCAACGAGCGGCCGTACGCGGTGGTGCAGCTCCGCCAGGAAGATCGCGCGGGCCGCATGTGGAACATCGTCGGCTTCCAGACGCGACTCCGCATTCCCGAGCAGCAGCGCGTGTTTCGCACGATCCCGGGCCTGGAGAACGCGGAGTTCCTGCGGTACGGCTCCATCCACCGCAACTCGTATGTCAACGCGCCGGCCGTTCTCACGCCGCACCTCTCGGCGCGCGACGACGAGCGGGTGCTGTTCGCCGGTCAGATCACCGGAGTCGAGGGCTACACCGAGAGCTCGGCGACGGGCCTGCTTGCGGGGATCAACATGGCGCGCATGCTCGACGGCGACGCGCCCGTCGTGCCGCCGCCCACCACGATGCTCGGCGCGCTGTACCGCTACATGCGCGAGGCCGACCCCGCGCACTTCCAGCCGATGAACGCGAACTTCGGCCTCGTGGACGATCTGCCGGCGAGAGTCCGCGACAAGAAGAAGAAACGGGAGCTGCTCTCCGGGCGCGCGCTGGCCGACGTGCGCGCGTGGATCGCCGCGACGGGCATCGCGCTCGCTCTCGAGCCCGCCGCGCGCGCGTGACGAGGCGCGGTAAGGCGCGGGCGAATCTGGTGGAAGATTTCCTCCTCCACCTGGAGAAGGAGCGGGACGTCTCGCCCAACACGCTCGTCGCATATCGGCGGGATCTCACCGGCTTCGTGGAATACCTCGGCGAGTATTACGGCGGGCAGAAGTGGACGTGGGACGGAATCGACCGGCTCGCGATCCGCGGCTTTCTCTCGCACCTCACCCGCCGCAACCTCAAACGCCGCTCGATCGCGCGCGCGCTGTCCGCCGTGCGGACCTTTTACAAGTATCTCCACCGCAACGAGAACGTCGAGGGCAATCCCGCTCGCGGCGTCAGCTCGCCCAAGCTCGGCAAGTATCTCCCGGGTTACCTCGACCGCACGCAGACCGAGATCGTGTTCGCGTCCGCGGAGCTGCGCGCGCAGGAGGGAAGGTTCGGCGACGTGCGCGACTTCGCGATCCTCGAGCTGTTCTACTCCACCGGAATGCGGTTGTCGGAGCTGCGCGGGATCAACCGCGCGGACCTCGACCTGCTGTCGCAGCAGGTGAAGGTGCGCGGGAAGGGAAGAAAGGAGCGCATCATCCCCATCGGCGATCACGCGGCGCTCGCGCTCAGAAACTACGAGGCGAAGCGCGACGAGCTGGCGCGGGCCGTGCCGGTGACCGGCGCCGACAGGGACGCGTTCTTTCTCAGCGCGCACGGCAAGCGCATGAGCGTCCGCACCATCCAGAACGCGGTGAAGAAGCTGCTCGACCGCGTGAACGAGAGCGCCGGCTTGTCCACGCACTCTCTCCGCCACACCTTCGCCACGCACATGCTCGACGCCGGCGCCGATCTGCGCGCCGTGCAGGAGCTGCTCGGTCACGCGTCCATCTCCACGACGCAGATCTACACCCACACCAGCGTCGAGCGGCTCAAGCAGGTGCACCAGAAGGCGCACCCGCGCGGATAGCCTACCGGATGCGGTAAGTCCTGGACGGCGTCGGCTCGGGCGGCTGGTCCTCGGGATCCCGCCTGCGCGCCGCCCCGCGGTTGAGCAGCGCTTCCTTTAGATACGCGCGGTTGAGGATCCCGCCCACGACCAGCAGGACCGCACCGACCAGCACTGCCACCGTTCCGAATCGCCACACGTCCCGCCCGATGAGCGCCGCCGCCATCGCGGCCATCCCTGCCCCGATGATCGCTTGCCCGTAGGGATGCCGCGCGGCTCTCGGCTTCCGCCGGCGCTCCCGGAACCGCGGGAGCCCTCCCGGCGCGAAGGCGTCGTAGATCACGCCAACGGCTGCCAGGAGCACCAGGACTCCCAGGACTATCGGTACGTACTCGAGGCGCATCATTTGAAGCTAGCGGCACGGTCCGGCAAAAGGGCCCGCCCGCCGCCGTGATATTATTCCCGCATGCCCCATGTACTCCCGGTCATACGTGCCACCACCATTCTCTGCGTCCGCCGCAACGGCGAGGTCGCCGTAGGGGGCGACGGCCAGGTCACGATCGGCGAAACGGTGATGAAGTCGAACGCGCAGAAAGTGCGGCTGCTCCGCGGCGGCAAGCTCGTCGCGGGCTTCGCCGGCGCGGCTGCGGACGCGTTCACGCTGTTCGAGAAGTTCGAGGAGAAGCTGGAGAAGTATCCCACGAACCTGCAGCGCGCGGCGGTGGAGCTGGCCAAGGACTGGCGCAGCGACCGCGTGCTGCGCCGGCTCGAGGCCCTGCTCGCCGTGGCGGACGCCAATCACGGCTTCATCATCTCGGGCACCGGCGACATCATCGAGCCGGACGACGGCATACTCGCCATCGGCTCGGGCGGCTCGTACGCGCTCGCCGCGGCGCGCGCGCTCGTCGCCCACACGGACCTGCCCGCGCGCGAGGTCGTGCGGAAGGCGCTGGAGATCTCCGGCGAGATCTGCATCTACAGCAACTCCAACATCACGGTACTCGAGCCCGCCTGATGGCGTCTCCCCGCACGCTCCAGGCGCTCGCGCGCCTGGCCGACCTGACGCCCAGGATGATCGTCGCCGAGCTGGACCGATACATCGTGGGGCAGGACGAAGCCAAGAAGTCCGTCGCGATCGCGCTGCGCAACCGGTGGCGCAGGCAGCGCGCGCCCGACGCGATCCGCGACGAGATTTCGCCCAACAACATCATCCTCGTGGGGCCGACCGGAGTGGGCAAGACCGAGATCGCGCGCCGTCTGGCGAAGCTCGCCGGCGCGCCGTTCATCAAGGTCGAGGCGTCCAAGTTCACCGAGGTGGGCTATGTCGGCCGCGACGTGGAATCCATGGTGCGCGATCTGGTGGAGAGCGCGATCGCGATGGTGCGCGCCGAGCGCGAGGAAGAGGTCGAGGACCTGGCGCAGGAGCGCGTGGAAGAGCGGATTCTCGATCTGCTGCTGCCGCCCCCGCCGGCGATCGCCAAGACCGCCGCCGAGCAGAAGGCGGAGAACGCCGGGGCGCACGTGTTTCTCGTGTCGAGCCAGGGCGAAGCCGCGCAGGAGCTCGATCCGTCGCAGGAGCGGCACGCGCGCACGCGCGAGAAGCTTCGCAATCTGCTGCGCGAGGGAAAGATGGAGGACCGCGAGGTCACCGTCGAAGTCACGCAGCAGTCGCCGGTGATGTTCGACGTGATGGTGCCGCAGGGCGCGCCGGAGGGGATGGGCAACTTCTCCGAGATGCTGCAGGACATGCTGCCCAAAAAAAAGAAGAACCGCACGGTGAAGGTCTCCGAGGCGCGGCGCATTCTGCTGGAGCAGGAGCTGGAGAAGCTGATAGACAGCGACGATCTCACGGCCGACGCGCTCGAGCGCGTGGAGTCCATGGGGATCATCTTCCTCGACGAGATAGACAAGATCGCGGGGCAGCGCGGCGCGCAGGGCGGGCCCGACGTGTCGCGCGAGGGAGTGCAGCGCGACCTGCTGCCGATCGTCGAAGGCTCCAACGTGCAGACGCGGTACGGCATGGTGAAGACCGACCACGTGCTGTTCATCGCGGCCGGCGCTTTCCACGTCTCCAAGCCGAGCGACCTGATCCCGGAGCTGCAGGGCCGGTTCCCGATCCGCGTCGAGCTCAAGCCGCTGACCGAGCAGGATTTCGTGCGCATCATGACGGAGCCGGAGAACGCGCTCACCAAGCAGTACGCGGCGCTCATCGCGGCCGACGGCGCTTCGCTCGAGTTCACGTCCGACGGGATCGCGGAGGTCGCGCGCACGGCGGCGCACGTGAACGACCGGATGGAGAACATCGGCGCGCGGCGGCTGCACACGATCATGACCACGCTGCTCGAGGACGTGCTGTACGAGCTGCCCGACCGAGGCGACGCGCCGGTTAGGATCGACGCCCCTGCCGTGCGCGACCGGCTCAAATCAATCGTCGAAGACGAAGATCTGCGGAGGTACATCCTGTGATCACGCTGCGCTTCCTGGCCCTGCCGGCACTTCTCGCCGCCGTGCCGGCACTTTCGTTCGCACAGCAGGCGGTGGATACCGCCTTTAACGCGACCGTCTTGCGTCCTGCATTCGCCGCGGGCACAGGACCGGTGATCGTTTTCGACGAGGCTCACGGCACCTTTCACAGAGCGGAGCGGAGTTACGGAGCGTTCACTCGCTTGCTGCGGCGCGACGGGTACGTGGTTCGGGTCAATGCGTCTCCGTTCACGCGCGATGCTCTCGACAGCGCGCGGGTTCTGGTGATCGTAAACCCCCTGCATCCCTCGAACCAGCATGACTGGTATCTCCCGACTCCCTCGGCGTTCACGCCCGACGAGATACGAACGGTGGCCGAGTGGGTTGCGACGGGAGGCTCGCTTCTGCTCATAGCGGATCATATGCCCTTCGCGGGCGCCGCAGAAAATCTGGCCGCCGCGTTCGGAATCTTCTTCGCCAACGGCTTCGCCTTCGACTCGTCGCTCTCCCCTTTGGATCTGGTTTTCAGGCGATCGGATGGGTCGCTGGCGTCCCACCCGATTACGAACGGACGCGGCCCGGGAGAGCGCATCGATTCCATAGTCACGTTCACAGGCAGCGCATTTCGCGTTCTCGTGCCGGCGGAGCCGCTGGTCTTGCTTCCGCCGAATCTCACCGTGCTGATGCCGGAAGAGGCATGGCTCTTCTCGAAGCGCACGCCGCGACTCTCCGCCGCGGGAATGCTTCAAGGCGCGGTCTTGCGACACGGCCGCGGCCGTGTGGCAGTTTTCGGGGAAGCGGCCATGTTCAGCGCGCAGTTTATAGGCACCCCACGCCGTCCCATGGGAATGAACGCGCCGGCTGCCCACCAGAATGCGCAGTTCGTCCTGAACGTGATCCATTGGCTGACGGATACCAGATAATGCCCAGCAAACAACACCGCGACTTTCTCGCGATCCCCGACTTCAGCAAGGCCGAGTACGGCTATTTGTTCGCGCTCGCCGAGCGGATGCGCGCGGGGCACTACCGGGAGAAGCCGCTCGCCGGCAAGGCGCTGGCGATGATCTTCATGAAGGCGTCCACGCGCACGCGCGTGTCGTTCGAGGTGGGCACCTGGCAGCTCGGCGGGCACGCGCTGTTTCTGTCGCCGCGCGACGTGCAGCTCGGCAGAGGCGAGCCGATCGCGGACACGGCCCGCGTGCTGTCGCGCTACGTGGACGGAATCATGATCCGCACCTTTGCGCACGCGGAGATAGAGGAGCTGGCGAAGTTCGCCGACGTGCCGGTGATCAACGGGCTCACCGACCTGTCGCATCCGTGCCAGATCCTCGCCGACATTCTTACGGTGCGGCAGCACCTGGGCGAGATCACCGGCAAGAGGGTCGCGTGGATCGGCGACGGCAACAACATGGCGAACTCCTGGATCGAGGCGGCGGGTGTGCTCGGCTTCGAGCTCGTGCTCGCGTGCCCCGAGGGATACGATCCCGATCCGAAGATTCTCGCGGCGGCCGGCAAGCACGCGCGCGTCGTGCGCGATCCGGCCGAAGCGGCGAAGGGCGCGCACGTGGTCAACACCGACGTGTGGGCTTCCATGGGCCAGGAAGAGGAGCAGGCGCTGCGCGAGAAGGCGTTCGCCGGCTACCAGGTGGATGCGAAGCTGATGCAGCAGGCGGACAAGCAGGCGATCTTCCTCCACTGTCTTCCCGCGCACCGCGGTGAAGAGGTCACGGCGGAGGTCATAGACGGCCCGCAGTCGCGCGTGTGGGACGAAGCCGAGAACCGGCTGCACGCGCAGAAGGCGGTCATGGCGGTACTGATGGGAGGAGAGCAGCTGCGATGACGAATCCGGGAGAGGACGCGACGCAGGCCGTCGAGCTGAAGGAAGGGGATCCGGCGCCCGATTTCACGGCGCTCACGGACGAGGGCGTCTCGCTCTCCCTGAGCACGCTCAAGGGGAAGCGCGTGGTGCTCTTCTTCTATCCCAAGGACGACACGCCGGGCTGCACGATCGAGTCGTGCGAGCTGCGCGACGCGCATCCGTCCATCGTGGCGAAGGACGCCGTCGTGCTCGGCGTCAGCCCCGACTCCGTGGCTTCACATCAGAAGTTCAAGAAGAAGTTCGATCTGCCGTTCACGCTGATCGTGGACGAGGGCCATCACATCGCCGACCGCTACGGCGT
>CALMKE010000124.1 GCA_937867645.1 uncultured Gemmatimonadota bacterium
CGTCCGATCCGATGCGGGCTCCGTACATCGATCCGGAGAGCGCGCCGTACCGGATCCGGGCCGAGATCGCGCGCGTCCTCGTCCGCTCGGTCGCGGGGGATTCGCTCATGGCGCTCGCGATCCCCAGTCTCGCGCGCTATGCGCGGGACTCTCACCCGCACGTTCGCATCAACGCGCTGCGCGCACTGGGCAGCTACGGCGCGCTCGCGCTGGCATACGTCGTCGCCGGGACGCGCGACTCCGATCCCAACGTGCGCGTCGCGGCGGCGCAGGCGCTCGGCGCCGCGCGTGATTCGGCGCAGCCCGACTGGGCTACCCTCTGGGCGGCTGACAGCGGGCTCACCTACCGGCAGGCTCTGATCGAATCGGCCATGCGGTTCGGGACGGAGCTTCCGGCCGTCGCGGAGTGGCGCACCGACGGCGACTGGCGGCGGCGCGCGACGGTGGGCGGCGCCGCCGCGTCGGCGCCATCGGCCGAGCATCGCCTACGGCTCGCGCGCCCGCTGCTGACCGATCCCGATCCGCGCGTGCGCGCGGCGGCGATTGCCGGCATTGCGCCGGACACCGCGTCGGTGACCGACGAGGTGCGCGCGCTCCTGCGGACCGCGATCGGAGACTCCGACCGGATGGTGAGCGAGCGGGCGACGGCGCGTCTCACCGGACGGGCTGAGCGCGAGGAGGAGCCTCCTGCGCCCGTGCGCGACATCAAATGGTATGAGGAAATCGTTCGGACGATCGTGGCTCCCGCGCTGGGCGGCCGGCCGGTCCGCGCGAGGTTACAGACGGAGCGGGGACCCGTTGTCGTGGAGCTGTTCGCCGCGGAGGCGCCGCTCACGGTCCGCAACTTTCTCGACCTGGCGCGGAACGGAACGTTCCGCGGGACTCGGTTCCACAGGGTAGTTCCCAACTTCGTCGTGCAGGACGGCGATCCGCGGGGCGACGGAACGGGCGGACCGGGGTACTCCATACGAGACGAGCTGAACCCGCACCGGTACGAGCGTGGGGTGCTGGGGATGGCTCTGTCCGGTCCGGATACTGGAGGAAGTCAGTGGTTCATCACGCATTCGCCGCAGCCGCATCTCGATGGAGGGTACACGGTGTTCGGGCGAGTCGTCTCGGGGTTCGGGGCGCTCGACCGGATCGTGCAGGGCGACTTGCTGATGGACGTGCGATGAGATCGGCCGGGGAACGGCGCTGCGTGCTGCGTCCTGCGCGCTGCGCCCTCGAGAGATCGCGCCGGGGGTCGCTTTCGCTTGTTCTCTCAGCATCGATTCTCTCAGCATCGATTCTCTCGGCGTGCGCGCCGCCGGCGGCGCGGCCGCTGGCGGGAGCGGTGGCGCCGGCGATGGCGCTGCCGGGATCGGAGCTGCCGCCCGGATACCGGCAGATCGTCTTCGACTGGGAGTACGAGCAGGGCGACGGGAGAATGCGGGGCGAGGGAGTGGTGCGCATCGCGCCACCCGACAGCGCGCGGCTGGATCTGTTCCTCGGGGGCGGGTTCGGCGGCGGAGCCGCGGTACTCATCGGCGACAGCCTGGACGCGCCGCTGACCCCCGCGGCGGCCCGGCTGATCCCCCCGGCACCGATGCTGTGGGCCGCGTTGGGGAGGCTCGCCATCCCCGCGGCCGCCGATACGACCGTGCGCGTTGACGGGTCCACCACCAGAGCCGACATTGGAGCTGCGCCCGTGTGGCGAGTCGAGTTTCACGGCAACCGCCTCGCCATCCTCGAGCGGATAGATGACGGACGGGTCAGGGACCTCGTCAATAGGAGGGAGAAGGAAGTGGTCTACGAATCCTTCTCGCCGCGCAGCAAACTGACGTTGAGAATCACGCGGGATGAGCCAGTCATGAAATTCGATGCGAAGATCTGGACTCTGTAGCGTCGCGCTTCTCCTCACGGCCGGCTGCATTTACGGCTTCGCCGGAGGCGGACTGCCGGCGCACGTAAGGACCATCGCCGTCATTCCGTTCGAGAACGAGACTACGAGCTCGGAGATCCAGCGTGAGCTGGCGGACGCGCTCAGGGCCGAGCTGCGCAGCAGGCTCGGCGTGCGCGAGGCGCCGGAGGCACGGGCGAACGCGATCGTGCGAGGCACCATCCAGCGGTACGAGGTGGACATTCCCGTGGCGTACAGCGCCGACAACCGCGCGACCACCACGGCGCTTCGCATGTTGCAGCTCGTCGTGGACGTGGAGCTCGTGGATCAGGTCACGGGGGAAACGCTTTGGCAGCGGAAGGGGCTCGTGGCGGACGCCAAGTATGAAGAGCGTGGTGAGCCCGCGGCGAGGAAGGAAGCGATCGGGCGCGTCGTCAATGCCCTGGTAGAGGGAGCTCAGTCACAATGGTGACGCGCCGGCGCGGCAATCGGATCGCGCGGGACCGCCGCGGCGGCGGGTTGCTGGGCTGTCTGGTTCCGCTGCTCGTCATCACGATCATCGGATACTTCGCCGTGCACGCGAGCGACGCCGCCTTGCGGTACTACCGGTTTCGCGACGCGATGCAGCAGGAGGCGCGATTCGCCCACCATCCGCGCCGCACCGACGACATGATCAAGCAGCGGCTGCGCGCGTTCGCGGACTCGCAGGGGCTCCCGATCGAGGCCCGCAACGTCAAGGTTTACCGCACCGAAACCCGGATCCGGATCTCGGCGGATTACTCCGAGACGATCGATTTTCCGTTCTTCTCGAAGCGCATAGACTTTCATCCGGCGGCGGAGCGAATCTTCTGACCGGAAATTCGTTCGATCCGGCCCGCAAGATCATGAGCTGGCCGGAAGCGGCGCGCTGGCGCGAGTCGCTCGCCGGGCCGCTGGTGTTCACCAACGGTGTCTTCGACCTGCTTCATCCCGGGCACATAGACGTGCTCGCGGCCGCGCGGCGTGAAGGAGCCTCGCTGGTCGTCGGCATCAACTCGGATGATTCTGTGCGGCGGCTCAAGGGGCCCACGCGGCCCGTGCGCACGCAGTCGGATCGCGCATTCGTTCTGGCGGCGCTCGAGGCGGTGGACGCGGTCGTCGTGTTCGAGCAGGACACGCCGCTCGAGCTGATCCGGCACCTGCGTCCGGCCGTGGTAGTGAAGGGAGGGGATTACCGGCCCGACACGATCGTCGGCGCCGACGAAGTCCCGGCGTGGGGGGGACGCGTGATCGTCGTGCCGCTGCGCGAAGGTCATTCGACCACCGGGACGATAGACGAGCTCAGGCGCTCCGGCGCGGCGTGAGACCGGTCGTGCCGGTGTGACCGATCGGGTTCTCCTCGTCGCGACGCGCAGCGAGGACAAGCTGCGCGAAATCGTTCCGCTCCTGAGCCATTTACCCGTCCGCATCATCGGTCTCGCCGAGTCGGGGGTGCCCGTGACGCCCGCCGAGGAGTCCATCGAGCGGTACGACACGTTCGAGGAGAACGCGGCCGCGAAGGCGCGCTATTTCTTCCTGGCCAGCGGAGGACTCCCCACCGTCGCGGACGATTCCGGGCTCGAGGTGGAGGCGTTGAACGGGGCGCCGGGGGTGCGGAGCAAACGGTGGTCGAATCGCCCCGAGCTCGAAGGCAAGGCGCTCGACGAGGCTAACAACCGCCACCTGCTGGCGCAGCTGGGCCCGACCCCGAATCGCCGCGCGCGCTACGTCTGCGTGGCCGCCTTCGCCGACGCGCGGACGACGCTCTCGGCGCGCGGCGAGACCACCGGCCGGATCACGCCGGAGGCCCGGGGGAGCGCGGGGTTCGGGTATGACCCTTATTTTCTTTCGGACGATCTCGGCTGCACTTTCGGTGAGGCCGATGCCGCGGACAAGAGCCGAGTGAGCCACCGCGGCCGCGCGTTCAGAAAGCTCGCGGAGGAGCTGAGATCGTCGTTCGCTAGTGACTAGTCACTAGTCACTGGTCACCAGCCACTACCCGCCATGTCCCGTAAGCTGATCGCTGTTTGCTTCCTCGCGGCCGCGCTGCCCGGGTGCGCGTCGCTGAAGCCCGCGCCCGACCGCGCCGTCACCGTGCTCGTGTACAACATTCACGCGGGCAAGGACGCGAAGAATGCCGGCAACCTCCCGCGCGTCGCCGACATCGTCAAGGCGACGGGCGCGGACGTGGCCTTGCTGCAGGAAGTTGACATCAACACGCGCCGATCCGGCGGAGTGGACCAGCCGTCGGAGCTGGCCGACCTGACCGGATTCCGGCCGGTGTTCGGCAAGACTCTGGATTACGACGGCGGAGAGTACGGGATCGCCGTCCTCAGCCGGTGGCCGGTCACCTATGACACGCTCTTCCGGCTGCGCGTGACGCCCAGACAGGAGCGCGCCGGCGGGTCGTACGAGCCGCGGGGGGTGCTGCACACGCTGATCGCCACGCCGTTCGGGCCGCTGCACATTCTCAATACCCACCTGGATCCCGGCGCGGACGACCGCTACCGGATGCAGGAGGCGACGACGCTCATGCGGCTGGCGGACCAGCTGCGCAGCAGCGGCGAGACCGTCTTCATCGGCGGAGATATGAACGCGAACCCCGATTCCCGTGTGCTCGCTCTGTTCCGCGACGCGGGTTGGAAGGACGCGTGGGAAGGCTGCGGTGAAGGGGAAGGAAAGACATTCCCCTATGACGCGCCGGTCAAGCGAATCGATTATCTGTTGCTCGGGACCGGGGCCGCCTGCGCGCGCGCGGAGGTCCTCGCGACTGACGCGTCCGATCACCGGCCCGTGGTCTTTCGTATCAGAATGAGCCGGTGATGACGCGCTCGAACGCTCTGGTCGCCGCGCTGGTCGTGGCGCTTGCCGGCTGCAGCGCCGCGACGCGCGCGCCGCTCCCGGCCGCGGATGACGCGAAGAACAGCTTTCTCGGTACGCCGAAGCCGGGCGATGCCTCGGAGCTCACCGAGGCCGAGCGGCAATGGGTGGACCGGACGCTCCGCGCGTTGTCCCCGCGCGAGCGGATCGCGCAGCTCGTGATGCCGTGGGTCGGCGGCGGCTATGCGGCCGAAGGCTCTCCCGAATTCGAGCAGGTCCGGCGCTGGGTGGAGGACGACAAGGTCGGAGGGCTGGTACTGTCCATCGGCAGCCCGCTGTCGTACGCGGTGAAGCTCAACGCGTTGCAGCAGCGCGCCGACGTGCCGTTGCTGATCGCGTCGGACATGGAGAACGGTCCGGGGATGCGCCTGGGCAACAGCTACGCGTTCCCCTCGCTGCTGCCGCAGGGCGGCGGGACGGTGTTCCCGCCGGTCATGGCGCTTGGCGCCACGCGCTCGCCCGACCTGGCGTTCGAGCTGGGGCGCATTCTCGGGCTCGAGGCCCGGGCCGTGGGCGTGCATCTCGCGTTCGGTCCCGTTCTCGACGTCAACTCGAATCCGTTGAATCCGGTCATCAACACGCGGTCGTTCGGGGAGAATCCCGCGCTCGTGTCCACGCTCGCGTCGGCGTACATACGGGGCGCGCGATCCACCGGTCTCATGACGACCGCCAAGCATTTTCCCGGGCACGGTGACACGAGGGACGATTCACACATCCTGCTTCCGACGATCGACGCCGACCGCGCGCGGCTCGATTCCGTGGAGCTCGCTCCGTTCCGCGCTGCCACGGCGGAAGGAATCGACGCCGTGATGACCGCGCACATCGCCGTCATCGGCGTCGAGGGGCCCGACGCCGCTCCCGCGACGTTGTCGCGAAATTTCATGACCGACGTGCTCCGCGGGGACATCGGCTTTCGCGGGCTGGTGGTGACGGACGCGATGACGATGGGCGGCATCTCCCGGAGATACGGCGCGCGCGAGCCGCTCGTGCTGGCGATCGAGGCGGGAGCCGACGTGCTGCTGATGCCGCGCAGCGTCACCGACGCGATCGACGTGGTGGCCGCGGCCGTAACATCGGGCCGGATCACCCAGGAGCGCATCGATCGCTCGGCCCGGCGAATTCTGGAGATGAAGGTGAAGGCCGGGCTGCATCGCGGCCGTCTCGTCAGCGTGAACGAGATCCCCCGGATCGTCAACATCCCGCGGCACGCCGCGGCCGCCGCGGAGGTAGCGCGGCGCTCGATCGTGCTGGCGCGCGACAGCGCGGGCGCCGTGCCGCTGAGGGCCGCGCCGCTTCGCATACTGTCCATAACGTTCGCGGAGGCCACCGACCCCATCGCCGGCCGTGTCTTCGATCCCGCGCTGCGCGACGCCGGCCATTCCGTGCGCAGCGTTCGCGTGGACAATCGGACTGCGGCCGCGGAGTACAGCGACATCGCCGCGCGCGACTCCTTCGACATCGTCGTCGTGTCGGTGTACGTGTCGCCGCGGGAGTACGCCGGCACGGTGGGCGCGGAGCCGGCGTTTGCGCGGTTCGTGCAGGAGCTTGCGCGAGCCAGGCGGCGGGTCGTCGCGATCTCGTTCGGAAGCCCGTACCTCCTGAGCTTCTTCCCGAACGTCCCGGCCTACATGCTCGCCTGGGGCGGGGCGCCTGTGGGGCAGATCGCGGCCGCGAATGCGCTGCTCGGCCGCGCCCCGATCACCGGCAGGCTCCCGGTTTCCATACCGTCGCAGCATAGTTACGGGGATGGCATCAAGCGTGAAGCGCGGGTGACTCCGGCTCCGCAACCGGAATGAGCATGGCCCAGGCTCGACAGGCGCGCGCGCGGGAAGGATCCTCCGGCCTCGTTACGATCGACGAGATCCGGACTGCCGCCGAGGGATTGCGCGGGGTGGCGGTGCGAACCCCCCTGCTGCGGGACGACATCCTATCGGACATCGCGGGCGTACCGGTGTGGCTGAAGCCGGAAGTCCTGCAGCGCAGCGGCACCTTCAAGTTTCGCGGCGCTTACACGTTTCTGAGCCGCCTCGAGCCGGCGGTGCGCGCGCGCGGCGTCATCGCGCCGTCGTCCGGCAATCACGCCCAGGGAGTGGCGATGGCGGCCAGGGTGTTCGGCGTACCCGCGACCGTGGTGATGCCCGAGACAGCGACGGACGCGAAGCGAACCGGCGCGGAGCGGCTCGGCGCCAAAGTCATTCTCCACGGCACGACCTCACACGAGCGCACGGAGCTCGCGCACCGCATCGCCGATCGCGATGGCTTTACGATCGTGCATCCGTACAACGACAACGCGGTGATCGCGGGGCAGGGAACAGTCGGGACCGAGATCGTCGAGGACCTGGCCGAGGTCGACTCGGTTCTGGTGCAGGTCGGCGGAGGCGGACTGCTCGCGGGAATCGCGGTCGCGATCAAGGCCCTCTCGCCTGCCACACGCGTGATCGGCATCGAGCCCGAGCGCACGCCCAAGCTCTCGAAGGCGCGCGAGGCGGGTAAGCCGGTCAAGCTCGAGCATCAGCAGGGGCTCGCCGATGGCCTGCTCGTTGCGGAGATCGGCGAGATTCCGTTCCATCATCACCAGGCTTACGTGGACGAAGTCGTCACCGTGGCGGATTCCGACATTGTTGGGGCCATGCGGCACCTGCTGGATCGCGGGAAGCTGGTCGTCGAGCCTAGCGGAGCGATCACGGTGGCCGCGCTGATGACGGGAGCGGTGAAGCCGCGGGGGCCGACGGTGGCGGTGCTCAGCGGCGGGAATATCGAATGGTCCGCGCTCGCCAAGCTGTTTACCTGATCCTTCGTTGCAGTCACCATCCTCGGGAGGAAGAATGCTGCATCATCGAGCTGTGATCGCCGCCGTCGCACTCGCCTGCGCCGGTCTGGCCGCGGGATGCGCTACCGCATCGACCGCCGCTGACCGGGTCGCAGCGGCAGCCGTGGATTTCGTCACGCCTACGGGCGGCTCCGTGGGGAGCGGAGTCGTGTGGCAGGACCCGCTGGGAGTGGTGCACGTGGACGCGCAGGTGCGCGGCCTCACGCCCGGTAACCATGGAATCCACTTTCACGCCGTCGGCCGGTGCGATGGAGCGGGTTCGCTCGCGTTCGCTTCCGCGGGCGCGCACTTCAACCCCGCGAATCGGAAGCACGGCCTTAGCGTTCCCGACGGGCCGCACGCGGGCGACGCGCCGACCTTCACGGTCGGCTCGGACGGGCTGGGCCGCATCAACTTCACCACCGACCGCGTGTCGCTGACGGGCGAACCGACTTCGCTCAACGACACCGACGGATCGTCACTGGTGATTCACGCGATGGGCGACGATCAGGTCACCGATCCGTCGGGCAATAGCGGGGCCCGCATCGCGTGCGCCGTGGTCCGAATGCGATGAGGACTGAGGGTTGAGGACCTATGCGGCCTCAGGACCAACTACAACTGAGGATCTGCGATTAATCGAGGACTGAGGATGAGCGGAACGACGGGTAGCCGTCTCCTCGGCCCTCACTTGATCGTAGATCCTCGGTTGTAGTTGGTCCTGAGGCCGCATGGGTCCTCCGTCCTCGATCGCAAGTTCTCGGCGGAGTATTTAGGTTTCAGTGATGCCTCGGGGCGTAGCGTAGCCCGGTATCGCGCCTGCTTTGGGAGCAGGAGGTCCCCGGTTCAAATCCGGGCGCCCCGATCTTGTGATTCACGGCCCGGCACGCTGTTGCGCCGGGCCGGTTTTCATTGCGTGAGAACCGGTGGTGAAATGAATCGTACCAGCATCATGTACTACGCCGCGGGCGCGCTCGCGCTCATCGCGGCCCTCATCGTGGTGTTCACCGGCGGGTTTCTCGAGCACGAGCGATTTCGGGCCGGCTTCTACATTTTCTGGGCGGCGATCATGCTCGCCTTCGGTTACCGGCGCCAGCAGCGGTCAGTCCGGTAGTGCCGCCGGCCCGCGACCGCTCGTCGCGCGAGAAACATGGCGCTACCCAGGCGGGCGATTGACCCAGCTGTCATTCAACGGAGTCGGCGTCAGCTTCGGCGCTTCCACCATCTTCTCGGACGTCTCGTTCACCGTCGCTGCGGGCGAGCGGTGGGGAATCGTCGGGCGCAACGGCACCGGGAAGACCACGCTGTTCCGGCTCCTCACCGGCCAGCTCGAGCCTTCCACAGGTACGGTGGTTCGTCAGCCCGGGCTGCGCGTCTCGCTGCTGGAGCAGCACCGCGAATTTCATGGCGCCGAGATGGTGTGGGAAGCGGCCGCTGGCGAGCTCGGCGAGCTGCTCGCGCTCGAGACGTCGCTGGTCGAGCAGGCGGAAGCGCTCGCGACCGATTCTTCCGACGCCGCGATGGCACGGTACGGGCGCGACCTCGAGCGCTTCGAGCGCGAAGGCGGCTACGAGGTCACGTCGCGAATAGACGCGGTGCTGCACGGCATCGGCTTCGATCCGGCGCGCGCGCGCGTTACCCCGGTTTCCACGCTCAGCGGCGGCGAGCGCGGACGGCTCGGCCTCGCGCGGCAGCTGGTGAGCACGGCGGACGTACTGCTGCTCGACGAGCCGACCAATCACCTCGATCTCGAGACTACGCGCTGGCTGGAGCAATACCTCAAGGAGATGGAGCGCACCGTCCTGCTGGTCAGCCACGACCGCGCGTTTCTCGAGGCGACGGTGGATCACGTGCTGCACTTCGAGGGCGGATCGGCGACACCTTACTCCGGCGGGTACGAGCGGTTCGTGGCGCAGCGGGAGGAGCGGCGGCTCGCGCAGCAGCGGCAGTACGCGCAGCAGCAGAGCAAGATCGCCAGGGAAACGGACTACATAGCGCGCAACCTCGCGGGCCAGAACACGCGCCAGGCCAAGGGACGCCGAAAGCTCCTTGCCCGCATGCCGCGGCTGAGTCCGCCTGTCGGTGACGAGGGCACCATGGCGCTGCGCTTCGAGGTCAGGGAGCGGGGCGGGGACCGCGTCGTCTCGGCGCTGCACGTGGACGTCGCCGTGGAGAGCCGCACGCTGGTGCGGGATTTCACGGGCGCGGTCATGCGCGGCGACGTGCTGGGCTTCATCGGCCCGAACGGCAGCGGCAAATCCACCTTCATCCGCACGCTGCTGGGGGATCACCCGCTCGCGCGCGGCGAGCTGCGCGTCGGCGGGACCGTCACAGCGGCGTACTACAGGCAGGATCTCTCGCAGCTCCCCGCCGAAAGCTCGATCTATCAATGCATCGCCGACCTGCGTCCGACCTGGGAGCGGCGGCTGATCCAGGGACATCTCGGCCGCTTCGGCTTCTCCGGGGACGAGGTGCAGCGACGCGTCGGATCGCTCTCAGGCGGAGAGCAGGCGCGCGTCGCGCTGGCGATGCTCATGCTGTCCGGGGCGAACCTGCTCGTGCTGGACGAGCCGACGAATCACCTCGACGTAGAGTCGATCGAATCGCTGGAGGACGCGATCGAGCGGTACGACGGGACAGTGCTGTTAGTGAGCCACGACCGCGAGCTGCTTCGCGCGCTCACCACGAAGGTGTGGGTGCTGCACGACACGCGGATCACCGAATTCCCCGGCGGGTTCTCGGAGTGGGAAGAGCTCAGCGCCGAGCGCGAGCATGCGGCGCGCGTGCAGGCGTCGGAGGAGCAGGCGCTGAACAAAGTGCACGAGCGGCAGCGCGTTACGCGGGGCGGCAGGAGCGCGCCGCAAGCCGGCTCCCGCGCCGCCGCGCGCGGCGACGAGCGCGCGATTCGCCGCAAGCTGGAAGAGGCGGAAGCGCGGGTCAGCGCGCTCGAAGGTCAGGTGGCCGCGGTCTCCCGCGAGCTCGAGAACCCCGGGCTCTACACCCGGCCTGACGGTCCGGCCGAGGCGAAGCGACTCGGCGCCCGGCTGGATGAGCTCAAGACGGAGCTGGACCGCGCGCTTGAAGAATGGAGCGAGGCTGGCGTCCGGCTCGCGGCGCTGGAGTGAGGTTCCCTCAGCGCACTCTCACGGCCACCCTGGTAGCCTCGCCGGGCGAGCCGACCACGCCATGGCTGAAAGTCAGCAATCCCCTCGCGCGGGGCGTGAACTCGACGTCAACGATCTCGCCAGGGGCGAAGTGCTCCAGCCGCGCCGGAGTCGTGCGCACCTGGTGCGCCGGCAGGTCGGCGCCATCCTTGGCGACGATGCGCCATTCCAGGGGAGAATCTCCCTCGAACAGTCCGAGCGCCAGCACGTAGTCAGTGCGGATGTTGATGAGCCGGAAGCGGTACGGCGTTCCGGCACGCAGCTCGAGCGTGTCGCTCACGGCGCGGCCATTGAGCAGAGTCGCCGGCGGCGGCTTGAGAAAGTTGATCGTCGGCCCGTCGTCGCTGAACAGCATCAGGCGATCCGTGTCAGGGTCGCGCGGACGCGCCGGATCCACGACCACGATCGCGCCGTACAGGCCGGACGAGATCTGCTGAAATTCGTTGGAGTGCGAGTGGTACATGAACGTGCCGGCGCGTGGCGGCGTGAAGCGCACGGTGAGCGAGTCTCCCGCGGCGATCATCGGAAGAGTTCTCCGGCCGTAGCCGCTCCAGCCCGGTACTCCATCGGGAAAGCTTTCCAGCTCGATGCCGTGCCAGTGGACGGCGGCCGGCTCGTGCGACTTATTGACGATGTTGACCGCCACGGGCTCATCCTTATTCAGGGTGAGCGTCGGGCCCGGCTTGGGCATCGCATCCGGGTCGCGCTCTTCGGGCGAGCCGCCGAGCACGTAGGAGTAGCCGACGTAATCTCCGTAGACCGAGGCGCGCGACCGGATCAGCAGGCGGATCGGCCGGACGGGCGCGGTCGATGCGACCTGGCGTCCGCGCGGCCGCACGCGGATCCCGAGCACGAGACCCTGCATGTTGTGCACGGGCTGAGCGCCGCCGTGTCCGGCGTGGGCATCGGCGGGCGGCATGCGCCGATCCTTCTCCAGGGCGTCACGCTGAGCGATGTGGCCTGCCAGGTGGCAATGAAAGATCCAGTTCCCGCTCCTGGCCGGCGACCACGTCATGCTCATGGACCGGCCGGGCAGCAGCAGCTCGGTCACGGCGAGCCGCCGGTCGGCGGGTGCGTAGATCGAGTCCTGCGCGCTGTTCCCGGTGGAGTTCACCCGGAAATAGAAACCGTGCAGGTGCATCGGGTGCTCGAGCGCGGAAAGATTGATCACCCGCCAGTGCAGCGAGTCGCCCTGCGCGGCGTCCAGCCGCTCGGTGTGCGGCCACGAGAGGCCGTTGATCGCGAGCGTCGCGTTCGGCCCCAGGCCGCTCACGGTCGTCGTGTCCGGGAAGATGAACCAGTTCGTGATGACGAAGATCCGGTCACGCGCGCGCGCGTTCATTCCGGTTGGATCGGCGATGATCACGCCGTTGAGCTGGCTGTCGTCGCCGATGCGGCCGAAAACAGGTCCGGCGATCGTGCGGCCTACGTAATAGAACGTTCCGGGCTCCGTCAGCGAGAAACGAAACTCGCGGCTCTCGCCGGGTGGTATCGCGGTGCTGTCCTGCAGGCCCCGCGCCGGCCCCATCCCGTGCAGCCACAACGTCTTGTCGAGCGAGTTTCGGACGACAGCGCGAATCTCCGTTCCTACGGGCGCGCGGAGCAGCGGACCGGGCGTCTGAAGCTCACGCCCGTCCTCGGCGAACGCCGCGACGGTCAGCTGCGGGCCGTCGGCGCCTTCAGGCGCCCAGATGCCGGTGCGCGCCGTGAGGCGCACGGTGAGAACGCCGTCGCGCAGCCGTCCGGCCGCGCGCCGGTTGTCATTCGGCGCGATCCGCTCGGCCATGGTTCTGGCTTCCGCGCCCAGTGACGGGGGCTGTGGGATGGCTGACAACTCGAGCAGCGCGGGGAGGGCAAGCGCGTATGCGATCGGGCGGGCGTGTTGGAAGAGGCGAGTCACGGCGCAGGCGGATTGGAGGATGTGGAGGAAGCCAGGAGAAGGCGGGCGGGAACATGGCCCATCCGACGCCGAACGTCAATTATGCGATGGAAGGCTCCGGCCGTAGATTGGGGCATGGCAACACCTCGCTGGGCCGCGCGGCTCTCCCGGGATAAGCAGTGCTGACCCCGTCCTCGGGAGTGGCGGCCCTGCCAGACGACGGATCGGGCTCACCGGTCACCAGCGACGTGGTGTGGGACTGGAACCTCATCACCAACTCACTGCAGTTCAGCCCCTCCGTTCGTGCCGTGTTCGCCCACGATGACGACGAGGCGGTTGACGACATCGAGTGGTGGATGGCGCACATCCACCCCGACGAGCGGGACGCGGTGGTCAAAGGGATTCGCGCGGCGATCGCCGGCCGCGGTCAGTTCTGGTCGGCCGAATACCGGTTCGAGCGCGGCGACGGCACGTACGCGCGCGTATTCGACCGCGGCTTCATCAGTCGCGACGGCTCCGGAAATCCGGTCCGCATGGTCGGCTCCATGTTCGACGTGACGGAACAGAAGAACGCGGAAGACGCGTTGCGCGACAGCGAGCGCCGGTTCCGCTCGCTGATCGAGAACGCATCGGACGCGATCGCCATCATCAGCGCGGAAGGGAAGTTCACGTTCGCGAGCGAAAGTTACGTGAACGTGCTGGGCTTCGGGTCCTCGGAGCTCGTCGGGACGCACGTGTTCGACCTCGTGCACGACGACGATCTCGACGAAGCTGCGCGCGTCTTCGGGCGGATCCTCACCGAGCGCGGAGGCACGGTGCACGTCACTGTGCGGTGCCGGCACAAGGACGGAAGCTGGCGCGTGCTGGACGCGCGCGCGCGGAACCTCCTGCACGACCCGGCGATCGGCGGCATAGTCTCCGCGTCGCGCGACGTGACGCAGCAGCTCGCGCTCGAAGCCGAGCTCGTGCAGGCGCAAAAGATGGAAGCCATGGGGCAGCTGGCGGGCGGCGTCGCGCACGACTTCAACAATCTCCTCACGGTCATAACGAGCAACGTGGACCTGATCGTGAGCGGGATCCCGTCCCAGCTCGAAATCCACGAGAACCTCACCGAGATCCGGCGCGCGGCCGCCCAGGCCGCGGGCCTCACGCGGCAGCTGCTGAACTTTACGAGCAGGAGGTCCGAGGATCCGCAGATCGTGAATCTCAACGATGTGCTGACCGATTCGGAGGGGCTGTTGCGCCGGGTCATCGGTGAGCAGGCGGAGCTGCGGGTGAAGACCGCTGACCGCGCCACGCTGGTGAAGGTGGACCGCGCGCAGCTCGAGCAGGTACTGATGAATCTCGTGTTCAACGCGCGCGATGCCTTGCAGGGGAGCGGCGTAGTCGAGGTCTCGACCGAACGGGAGAAGATCGAGGCGGGAGCTCCGGCGAGGTCGGGCGCCGTGCCGCCCGGGGATTACTCCGTGCTCGTCGTCCGTGACACCGGCACCGGGATGACGCCGGAGACCCGCGCGCGCGCGTTCGATCCGTTCTACACCACGAAGGAGATCGGCAAGGGAACCGGGCTCGGCCTGGCGATGGTGTACACGATCGTCAAGCAGGCGGGCGGGTACATCGACCTTCAGACCAGGCGCGGGTCCGGCACGACCTTCAGGATCTACCTTCCGCGCGTGATGTCGCCGATGCCGACGCCGCTGGACGGAACGCGCGCGGTTCGTCCGAAGGCGGTCGAAGAGACGGTGCTGCTGGTCGAGGACGAGGACATGGTGCGCAAGGTCGTGCGGCGGACGCTGCTGGGTCAGGGCTACAAGGTGGTGGAAGCCGCGAACGGCGCCGAAGCGCTCGCGCTCGCGCTGGAGGATCCCGAGCGAATCTCGCTGGTGCTCACGGACGTCATGATGCCCGCGATGGGCGGGCCCGAGCTCGCTCGTCAGCTGTGGGCTCGGTTCCCGGACCTCAAGATCATCTTTCTCAGCGGGTACGCGCCGGACACGATGTCAGCGGAGTCGGCGGTGCCATCCGGCGCGGTTCTCATCGAGAAGCCGTTCGCGATCGAGAAGCTCGCGACGAAAGTGCGCGAGGTGCTCGACAGCAGGGACGCGGGAACGTCGCGCGCGATTGACACGACCGCCAAAACAAACTAGCCTTCGCGGTTACCCCGATAATTCGCGCCAGTAGCTCAGCTGGATAGAGCAGCAGCCTTCTAAGCTGCGGGTCGGGGGTTCGAGTCCCTCCTGGCGCGCCATACGCATAGCATCACAGACAATTCGCGCCCATAGCTCAACTGGCAGAGCATTCGACTCTTAATCGACAGGTTGTAGGTTCGATTCCTACTGGGCGCATCCCTTCTGCAATCGACCCGCGAGGCAACTGCTTCGCGGGTCGATGCGTGCCTGGGCGTTACGCCGGGCGATTGAAAGCAGGTCCTGCGCTAGTAGCTGCCAGCGAGAAGCAGACAGCTACTAGCCGGGCGGAACAGAAGGACAATGAAGCTGGCCCGGGGCTGGTAGCCACCTACTGGCAGCTACCAGCTTGGCAGTTCTATGTGGCCGTTTCTAGGGTGCAATCGCGATAGGGACCCAGGCGCGCCAGTTTTCCCACGCGAGCGAGAGGCGGCCGTCGGCGATGGCGATTGTGAACTGCTCCACTGGACTCGTCAGGCGCTCGGCGGTCATCGGGATCCGCGCGAGATCCTGGTCCTGATTGTAGACCGTGCCCCACTGGCCGGTCTGTTTGTTGATGATCAGCTGCCACCCCGTCGTGTTGGGAATCGTCCACAGGGTGTACGACCCCGCCGGCACCCGAACGTTGCCGACCAGCAGGTCACGGTCGGTCGTGAAGCCCGTGGCCGAATTCGCTCCCGTGCGCCACACCGTCCCCCACGGAACCACGGGGCCGCCGAAAATCTGGCGGCCGCGCACGGACGGCCGCTGGTAGTTGATTCCCACGTTCGCCCCGCCCACGTTCGCTCGCACCGAGTCGGGCGGTGACAGCGGGCCGAGCCCGCGGCCCGCGGCGTCGCGCGCGGCGTAGTCGCTGATCCACGCGGGGAGATTCACCGTGGACACGCGCTTCGCCACAGCGCCGAGGGTCGAGCGGCGCGCGTCTATCAGATGCACGCGTCCGACTGCGTCGAGCTGAACGAGGATCGTGCCGAGCTGCGGCGCGGTCATCGCGTATGTCGCGGGCGAGTCCAGCCGGACTCTGAACGGCAGCGGATCACCGCCGAACTGCGCGTACACCAGCGTGTCCCCCCGCGCGAGCGCGTGGCGCGCGAGCACGGCCAGGGTCGAGTATGCGGGCAGGGCGATGACGGTTGCCACGCCGGCGTTGGCCATGCGGGAAGTCTGCGCGCGCGCGCCGGTGACGTTGGTCACCGTGATGGAGTCGCTCGCGATCGACCACACCGTCGTCGCCATCGCCGAGTCGCGCGGCTGTGCCGGACCGCGAACCCTGGTCTCATATGAGGTGACTCGACCCTGGTCGTCCCAGGTCATACGGACGCGGCGCACCGAGGTCCGCGGCGTGCGGCCGACGACCTCCGCTTCGAGCGTATTGCCGCGAATCGTGAACAGCTCCAGCGCGGTGGTGTCGGCCCCGAGCGTGGTGACGAACCCCGCGCTGTCGCCCATGAACGGGGCGGGCGGCCGGGGGAGCGGGCCGGAGCCGGCGCAGGCGCAGGCAGCGACGATGGATGCGAGAGCGATGAGCCGTGCTGTCATTGTGGCGTCCTTGTAATGGTGACTAGTGACTAGTAGCTGGTCGGTAGTGAGAGCGGAAGGGCAGGGCGCTCCTGGTCGCCAGTCACTAGTCACCGCCGTACCCAACCCGGTCCGCGTAACGCCCGCCCTGGCGTCGCGCCCGTGTGCGTACCGTCGCGCAGGACGCGCACTCCGTTCACCCACACGTCCCGCACGCCCACGGACAGCTGATGCGGCTGCGTGAACGTGGCCTTGTCGATGATCGTCGCGGGATCGAAGATGACCACGTCGGCGAAGCTGCCCTCCTTGAGCAGCCCGCGGTCCCGCACGCCGAGCGACTGCGCCACTGCCCACGACATCTTCCGAACGGCGTCTTCGAGACGGAGCACTCCTTCCTCGCGCACGTATTTGCCGAGGATCCGGGGGTACGAACCGTACGCCCGCGGGTGCACCAGCCGCGTGGAACGCGCAGGGTCGAATCCTCCCGCGTCCGTCCCGATCATCACCCACGGCTGCGCGATCTGCATCGCGACGTTCGCCTCCGACATGCCGAAGGTGATCTGGCTCACGTTGTCCTCTTCGGCGATCACGATGTCGATCAGCGTCTCGGCCCAGTGCCGTCCGAGCGAGTCGGCGATCTGCGTGAGCCGCAGTCCCTCGAACCGCTTGAAATTCGGGTCGTCGAGCCCGATCACCATTTTCGATTCGGGGCCGTCGAACGGATCGCCGTCATCCTCCTCGTCCACGATCATCTCGCGCACAATGCGCGCGCGGAGCGTGGAGTCGCGCAGGTTCTGCAGCAGCTTTCCTTCGGCGGAGGCCCAGTCGGGAATTCCGGCGGACAGGTTGTTTCCCGACGCGGCGTACGGATACATCGTGGCCGTGACGTCCTGACCCGCGCGCCGGGCGGAGTCTATCTTGGCCACGACCAGCGCCGCTTTGGGCCAATTGATCCGGCCGTCCGACGCCTTCAGATGGTAGATCACGACGGGGACGTCGCCGTAGCGTCCGATGTACAGCGCCTCGTCGGTCGCCTCCAGCAGGCGGTCGCCCTCGCTCCGCATGTGCGTTATGTACGTGCCGCCGTACGGCGCCATCGCGCGCGCCATCTCGGCGAGCTCCTCCGTCGTAGCGTAGCTGCCCGGGGGATAGATGAGCGCCGTGGATATTCCGAACGCGCCGTCTTCCATCGCGTTGCGCACGACCGCGCGCATGGTATCGAGCTCGGCCGGCGTGGGAGCGCCGGGCGCCTGCGCTTTCACATACGCGCGCACGGTGCTCGCGCCGAGGTAGGAGCCGGCGTTGACCGAGTTGCCGTGCCGCTCGAGCGCGGTGAGCCAGGCGTCGAACCCGCGCGGTCCCGCGAACGTTGCGTACAGCCGGGACGCGGCGGTGGTGTCGGTGATGCTGACGCCGTAGTTCTCGGCCGCGCTCGCGTTCAGCGGCGCCGGCGTGGTGGACTCGCCGAGTATCTCGCTGGTCACTCCCTGGGTGATCTTGCTGATGACGCGGCCGTCGCCGGTGAGCAGCGCGCCCCACGAGTGTGCCTGGATGTCTATGAAGCCCGGCGCGACGACCAGGCCGTTCGCCTCGACCCGGTCCGCGGCGCGGGCGCGCGCGAGCGAGCCTTTGGGTCCGACGTATACGATCCTGTCGCCGCGGATTCCGAGGTCGCCGTAATGCCACGGATTGCCGGTGCCATCCACGATCTTGCCGTTGGAGATCACGACGTCGTAGGCGGCGACGGGGGCAATTGGGCCGCGGCTGATGGCGGGGGCGCACGCTCCAGTGAGGAGAGCGAAGGGGAGGATCAGGCGCAGTCGCATGAGATCCGGGGGGGTTGAGATGGAATCCAAGTAAGGAGTGTGGCAGTAAGGAGTGTTGAGTCAGGAGTAGCTACTCCCGACTGAAAACTCCTAACTGCCACACTCCAAACTTGGATTCCCGGGCAAGCTGTGTGAAGCCCGGCGCGGTTAGAACGTGTACTGAATCCTCGACATCACCATCCGGCCGATCTCCGGAACCCCGACGTACGAGCGGCGCTTGTTGTTCAGCAGGTTGGTCCCGTTCAGGGAGAAGAGTCCGTGGCCTCCCGTACCCGGCATGCCGATGCTGAACCCGGCATCCAGCATCGCGTTTACCGGAACCTGTCCCACCCATACGCCGTCGTTCACCGGGAACGCGTTGACGTAGCGGCCACGCAGCTCCGCCCGCAGGCCGCGATCGCGATCGTTGTAGCGCGCGGTGAGGCTGGCCTTGTTGTCGGCCGCGTTGAGGGTGATCTGCTCCACGCCCGGCGGCGTGGGGAAGAGCACGTCGCTCACCCAGGAGTACGTTCCGAGGAGCGACACCTTTTCGCTGAACCCGAGATCGAACGACAGGTCCGCCCCGCGGACGTTGGTCGTGCCCGGGACGTTTCTATAGATGAACAGCAGATCCGCGTTGTTGGAGAGCGGGTCGTCGGGCACGATCGTGCCGAGCGGGACCTGCGTGAGACCGCCGGCGACCGCCGCCGCGGTGGGGCCGGCCGCCGGGCCCAGGCCGGCCGCGGTGAAGACGCTGGTGAGGTACGCCGTCATGGACGTGCGATCGAGGAAGATGTTGGGCGTCGCGAGCGCGGCGGTCCGGACGTCGAACCGCTTCTGGTACCACAGGTCGAGCCCCAGGCTGAACCGGTCGGTGAGCGCTCCCTTGTAGCCCAGCTCGATCACCTCGTTGCGCGTGACCTTGAGCGGATCGAGGTCCTGCACGAAGGATGCGTCAGCCGCGTCGAAAGTGCGCGTTCCGACGTTGAACGTGCGGAGACTCGTGGCGATCTGCGCCGACGTCGGGTTGAGGCTGCGAAGCAGCGGGACGAGCGAGGGCGGCAACGCCGCCGAAGCCACGGCGACCGCCGCCTGCCACATCGCCGCCGCGTTGGCGGGGATGAACTGCGAGCCGCCGCCGAGCGCGGCAGGTGTGAACGGCGATTTCATGCACAGCGAGGCGGTCCCACCGGCGCAGTTCCGCCGGAACGTGTACCCGTCCTCGTTGCCGCGCACGCGAATCGTGTAAGGCAGCGCGCCGAGCCGGGCCTGGGGCAGGTCGATAGAGAACTGGAAGGTCGCGGGGTTGTTGAAGGCGCGGTTGTACGTCAGCCTGATGTTCTGTGTCTCCGTCGGCTTGAACACCAGCGCGGCCCGGGGGGAGATGAAGTTGTTGTCGAGCTTGCTGTGGTTGTCCACGCGAACCGCCCCCAGCAGCTCGAAGCGCGGGCCGAGCTTCTGCGTCGCGTGCATGTACGCGCCCGTCTCCGAGACCTTGTCGTTGCCTTCGTTCCGGCCGTGCACCGTGCCGGCGGTCTTAGGGTTGGTCTGGATCAGGTCGCCGCCGTACACCAGCCTGAAGCCGCGCGCCGACTCGAAGCTGTGCTGGAACTGGCTGGCGAACAGGTTCGAGCGGTCCACGATCGGCGCGCCGGTGCGGAGCAGGTACGTGCCGCGCGTGTCTAGGCTGTCTTCGTTCCCCGAGTCGCTCAGGTTGAGAAACGCCTGCGCGAAGAAGCGGCCGGAGCGGAAGCGCGTCTGGAAATGCTGGTACTTCCAGTTCCGCACCTGCGCCACGCCGCTCGTGCTCGTCAGCTCGAGCGCCGATCCGATGTCGGCGAACCCGTACGATCCGATCAGCTCCGTGTTGGCCGCCGGGCGGATGTCCACGCGGACCTCTCCGGCGGAGCGGTTGACGTCGAAGTTCCGCGCGACCGGCGTGGCCACGCGCGGCGCCCCCGGGCTCGGCGGCCGCGGAACGCTCGCCGGCTCGGCCGGGTCCACGAATTCCCACTCGTTCCCGCTCATCTTCTCGAATGAGAGCTTGTAGCCGAACCTGTCGCCGACGGTGCCCGCATGACGGATGGCGCCGCGCCGGGTAGCCCGCTCGCCGACGTCGAGCGTGAGCGACGTGCCCTGCGAGGTGAACGGCGACTTGGTGATCACGTGCAGCACTCCGTTCGCGCTGCCCGGGCCGTACAGCGCCGCGGCCGGTCCGAGCACCACTTCGATCCGCTCGATGTCCTCGTTCGTCGAGGTGAGCAGGAATGGAACGTTGACGCGCAGCGACGGCACCGTCGCGAACCTGTTGTCCTGCAGCATCAGCAGCGAGCCGGAGAACGCGCCGTTGAATCCGCGCGCCGCGATGTTCGCCTGCACCAGTCCGCCCTTGATGATGTCCACTCCCGGAGTGGCGCGCAGGTGATCGGTGGGGGTCAGTGCCGGGCGCGACTCGATTTCCTCCCGCCCGATGACGGATACCGATGCCGGGGCGTCGATGACCTTCTCCGGCGCCCGCGAAGCGGTGATCACTATCTCTTCCAGCGCGGGCGCGTTGCCCGTCAGCTCGATCACGTGCTGCACGGTCTGATCGGCGACGACTTCGATTCTCACCGAGACCGATTCCCTGTAGCCAATGCCGCGCGCGGACACGAGGTAAGAGCCGGGAGCCAACCCCGCAACACGATATGCGCCGTCCGGTCCCGACGCGACGGTCGTCTCGATGCCGGCAGCGTTGACGACGCGCACCTGGGCGTTCGCGACCGGAGCGGAGGACGTCGCCTGCGTGACTGTGCCGGCTATCGCGCCGGTTCCAGTCTGCCCGAGCGCCGCCGAGCCGCCGAACAGCGTGGCGGCGGCGAGCAGGGCCGGGCTGAGAAATCGACGGGCGCTGTTGAACATGCTTATCTCCAATGGAGGGCTGGTCGACCATTTCATGGCGTGAAACCACCTGCCTCGGTCCCGGAATCGCCGAGCGGGGCCGCCCGACGATACAAGTTGGGCCGCAGGAGTCAATAGGGCGGAAGATGACAGGCCCTATGGCGCAGTCACGCCGCCGCGGGCGCGAAAATCTCCAGCGCGCCCGGAAGGCACTCCACTCTCAACGTCCGCGACTTCGCCTGAAACAGGTCCCCGTCCAGATTGTACACGGGCGGCGTAGCGAACTTGACGTCGAAGCACGGCTGCTGGTATTCGGTGACCGCGGGTGACGACACGTGCGCGCCGCCCGTGGCCGAGAGCAGAAGACCGGCCCGCGCCAGCGTTCCGAGCGGCGCCAGCGCTATTGCGTCGAGCAGACCGTCGTTCAGCTTCGCGTTCGGCGCGATCCTGAACGTGCCGCCGTAGTGCTGCGCGTTCGCGATGACCAGCAGCAGCAGGCGCCGCGGCGCATCGCTCGGCCCGTCCGCATCGGCCCCGCCGGCGAGCGACACCTCGATGCCGCGATACGCCGGCAGCTCGCGCAGCGCAGCGTACACGTACCGCGCGCTGCCACGAAGTCCGCGCACCGACTGCATCCGCTGGAGCACGGCGGTGTCGAAGCCGAAGCCGCAGCACACGAGAAAGAAACGGTCGTCCACCTTGCCGGCGTCCACGCTCCTCGTCTCGCGGGAATCGACGAGCTCGAGCGTGCGCTCGATGTCGCGTGCCGGGGCGCCGACGGTTTTCGCGAAATCGTTGCCGGTGCCGGCGGCAATCAGCGCGAGGGGAGGGCGCCGCTCGCTCTCCAGCAGCGCGGCCGCGACCTTGCTCCACGTCCCATCGCCGCCGACCGCGATGAGGGCGCTGGCGCCGCGCGCGAGGGCGCGGTTCGCGAGCCTGGTCTCGTCGCCGGGCCCGCGCGTGACGCAGACGACGACGTTTCCGCGGGACGACGTCCGGCGAATGACGTCCTCGAGCACTTTCGCGCCGCGTCCGCCTCCCGCGGCCGGGTTGCCGATGACGAAGATCGCGTCGTCCACGGCTGCTAACTTACAACTTCAATGACTGACGGGCCGCTGCGATGAGTTATGACGCGGGACTCGTGGCGCGAGTCGAGGACGCGCTGGCGACGCTGGGCGAGCGCGGCGTGCGGCAGCGCAACGTGTTCGGCGGGCGCGGCTTTCTCTCCGCGAAGTCCACGTTCGCGATCGTGTACGAGGACGAGCTGATCGTGAAGCTGCCGCGAGCGGATTACGACCGGTGCCTGCCGCTGCCCGGCGTGCGCCCGTTCGCTCCCGGCGACGAGCGTCCGATGACCACGTGGGTCGTGATCTCGGCCGACGCGATCGCGGAGGACCCGGAGCTGACCGACTGGCTCGCGCTGGGACTGCGGGGAATCAGGTAGGCGTCAGCGGGTGAGCGCGTAGTAGATCACGTAGATCCACAACTTTAGCTCGGCGTAGCAAGTCCTTCCAGAACTTGGGGATAAGCGTCGAACAAGGTAGGCGGGGCCGGCGCGGGCGCGCCCTCGATCCGGGCCTTGAGCATCACGCCATTGGCCACCGCTCTCCCCTCGAAATGGTTATTTGTGATGACGAAGACTTGCTCCGATTCACGTTGGAGATGCAGCGCGCGATCGCGCCACGGCTCGAGCTCGTCCGCGGTATAGAGGTAGTCATACCGCTCGTTCACGCTGGCGTCGTCGCGGAACCAGCTATCGAGGTTGCGGCCGTGCAGGCGGATGTACGCGACGGGGGCAGTGGCGCGGTCGGTCGGTCCGATGCCGGTCGTCGGCGGCTGGTCTATGTTGACGAATCCGATCCCGCGCTCGCGCAGCGACGCAAAGAATCCGGGAGTGTTCCAGGACGCGTGGCGGATCTCCACGACGAGCGGAAGCCCGGTGAATTCGTCCGCCAGGCGCGCGAGCCACGCGCGATTCTCCGCGGTTCTGCGGAACGACCAGGGGAACTGCGCGAGCAGGGCGCCGAGCTTGCCGGCGTCCCGGAGCGGTTGGAGCGGCTCGAGCACGGAGTCTATTTCTTCGCGGGTCCAGTCGGCGTCGCGCGCGTGGGTAAATCTGCCGAGGAGCTTGGCGGTGAAGAGGAAGCGCGGATTGTGGGCGGTGCGCTCGATCCAGGCGCTGGTTTGCGCGGCGCGGATGGGCGCGTAGAAGCTGGAGTTTACCTCGACGGTGTCGAAGTAGCGCGCGATGTAGGCGAGCTCGTCGAAGTTTTTTGGCTTTGGGGAAGGGTAGACTGTGCCGTACCAGTCTTTGTAGGACCAGCCCGCCGGGCCGACGTAGATCATCGCGCAAGATATTCGACTGAGGACTGAGGACCCATGCGGCCTCAGGACCAACTACAACTGAGGATCGGCGATTAATCGAGGACTGAGGATGAGCGGAATTGCGTGGGATTCCTCCTCAGTCCTCACTTAATCGTAGATCCTCGGTTGTCGTTAGTCCTGAGGCCGCATGGGTCCTCAGTTCTCGGTCAAAAGTGCTAGCGAAAGCCCTTGGAACACGGGTCTAGTCCTGGGGTTGAAATGCGGTCTGGAACCGACTAGTATCCGGATCCCCCTTTGGTTGCTTTCACGAGCGCTGATTTGGGGTCGGAAACGTGAAAAAAACTTGCTCAAACACTTGACCGGCAGGAATGGTCTCGTTATGTTGCGAGGCTGCCGCAGAAATGGGGCGGTTTTGATGAAGGTGGCCACCAAGTGAGTCGCCGAAGCTGATTGAAAATCGAAGTTGTGAGAATCGATGGATGTGCGAGGCGAACTCGTTGATCCGGAGCCGTTCAGGGTTCCGGGGAGAGAAGACCTGAATAAAACATTCAAAGTGATTCGGATACGCTGTCTACGCGACAGCGGACGACAGCTGTTCGAAGAGCCCAAGCTTTTCAACTATTGGAGAGTTTGATCCTGGCTCAGGACGAACGCTGGCGGCGTGCTTAACACATGCAAGTCATGGGGACCCAGCAATGGGTAACCGGCGAACGGGTGCGTAACACGTGAGTGACCTGCCGATTTGTGGGGGATAGCCGGGCCAACGCCCGGGTAATACCGCATACGCTCTTTTGGGGGCATCCCTAGAAGAGGAAACCTCCGGGGCAAATCGAGGGACTCGCGGCCTATCAGCTAGTTGGCGAGGTAACGGCTCACCAAGGCTACGACGGGTAGCTGGTCTGAGAGGATGGCCAGCCACATTGGGACTGAGATACGGCCCAGACTCCTACGGGAGGCAGCAGTGGGGAATATTGCGCAATGGCCTAACGGCTGACGCAGCGACGCCGCGTGTGGGATGACGCCCTTCGGGGTGTAAACCACTGTTGCTCGAGACGAATAGCGAGCTTTAGCTCGCCTGACGGTATCGAGTGAGGAAGCACCGGCTAACTCCGTGCCAGCAGCCGCGGTAATACGGAGGGTGCGAGCGTTGTCCGGAATCACTGGGCGTAAAGGGCGCGTAGGTGGTCAGGTAAGGGTGTGGTGAAAGTCCGGGGCTCAACCCCGGATCTGCCGTGCCGACTGCTTGACTGGAGCATTGCAGAGGCAGATGGAATTCCGGGTGTAGCGGTGGAATGCGTAGAGATCCGGAAGAAGACCGGTGGCGAAGGCGATCTGCTGGGCAATGGCTGACACTGAGGCGCGACAGCGTGGGGAGCAAACAGGATTAGATACCCTGGTAGTCCACGCCGTAAACGATGGGCACTAGGTGCTTCGGGGAGCGACCCTCGGGGTGCCGGCGCTAACGCATTAAGTGCCCCGCCTGGGGAGTACGGCCGCAAGGCTGAAACTCAAAGGAATTGACGGGGGCCCGCACAAGCGGTGGAGCATGTGGTTTAATTCGACGCAACGCGAAGAACCTTACCTAGGCTTGACATGCATGGGACAGCCGGCAGAAACGCCGGCCTCTCTTCGGAGTCCATGCACAGGTGCTGCATGGCTGTCGTCAGCTCGTGTCGTGAGATGTTGGGTTAAGTCCCGCAACGAGCGCAACCCCTGTCTCTAGTTACCAGCGCGTAATGGCGGGAACTCTAGAGAGACTGCCGGTGCCAAACCGGAGGAAGGTGGGGACGACGTCAAGTCATCATGGTCCTTACGTCTAGGGCTACACACGTGCTACAATGGATGGGACAGAGGGGAGCAAGACCGCAAGGTGGAGCAAATCCCAAAACCCTTCCTCAGTTCGGATTGTCGTCTGCAACTCGACGGCATGAAGCTGGAATCGCTAGTAATCGTGGATCAGCTACGCCACGGTGAATACGTTCCCGGGCCTTGTACACACCGCCCGTCACGCCATGGAAG
>CALMKE010000125.1 GCA_937867645.1 uncultured Gemmatimonadota bacterium
ATCTCGTTCGCGCTGTCGCGCATCTTCTTCACCCACATGCACGCCGACCACATGCTCGGCGTGATCGGTCTGTGCCGCACGCTCGCGCTCGGCGGACGCACCGAGCCGATGCACCTGTTCGGGCCGCCGGGCTCCGATGACCTGCTTCGCCGCGCGATCCGCCTGGGCACAGAGAAGCAGCCCTTCGCCATCGAGGTGACCGAGATCAAACCCGGAGACGCGATCGAGCACGAGCACTATGCCCTCCAGACCTTCCCCGTGGACCACGCCGGCAAGAGCGCGATGGGCTACGCGCTCGTCGAGAAAGACCGGCTCGGCCGCTTCGACCCCGACGCCGCGCGCGCCCTCGGCATCCCCGAAGGTCCGATGTGGGGCGCCCTCCACCGCGGCAAGCCCGTGACGCTTCCGGACGGCCGCGTCATCACCGCCGAATCGCTGGTCGGCCCCTCGCGTCCCGGCCGCCGCGTCGTCATCACGGGCGACTCCCGCCCCTGCGAAGCAACGATCAACGCGGCGCAAGACGCGGATCTGCTGGTCCACGAAGCGACTTTTTCGGACGAGGAAGCACCACGCGCGCTCGAGACCGGCCACTCCACAGCTCGTGAAGCTGCCGAGGTGGCTGCGAAGGCCGGAGCGAAGAAGCTGCTGCTAACGCATTTCTCCGCGCGTTACACTCGCGATGCTACGGAGCTACAAGCCGAAGCCCGAGCGGTGTTTCCGGAGACTTACATCGCCCGCGACGGCCTCGAGCTCGACATCGCGTTCGGCGACCAAGCCGGGTAGCTCAAGGGGCCGGACGGGAGCGGCCAGGTGTCCCCACAGTGCGCGTCGTAGCGAGCGGCGCGCATCGCGCGGCGCGAGCGTAGCGCACGAAGGGGATACCTGGCCGCGATCGGTCAGCCCCTGAGCTACTCGACCAACGCCGGCGGCGCGACCGCCACCCTCGCGATCGGATACGACCGCCGAAACAGTCCAGCCAGGTTCTCGTCGTTGAGCTTCTCGAGAACTTTCTCAGCCGAAACCCGCGACGTCACGGACCGCGACTCCGGACCGCTCCAGTTGAGCCACGCGTACCGGTCGTATTGCGCGGTCTTGCCCGCGGGATGATGGAACACGACCATCGCGTTGCTGGCGCCGGGCAGCTTCACCTCGACTCCCCAGCTCGTGCCGTCGGGGCCCCTGAACGGTTTCATTTTCATGAGAGAAAGCTATTGGCTGTTGGCTATTGGCTGTTGGCGGGGAGCTCGAGTGGCTGCCGGCCGGCGTAACCGGCGTCGATATCGTGCCAGTGTTCGACCGTGTCCTCGCCCAGCTGCCAGCAGAGATAGACCCGCCGCCCGTCGAGCTCGGCGGGGAAGTCTACCAGCCCCTGATCGAATCCCTTGAACTCGACTCCGAGGTCACGCAGCTCGCTCACATACCGCTCGATGTCCGCCGCGAGACGCAGCGTGTCCTGTTCCACTTTCTCGGCTTCGTTGGCTGGCGCGTCCCCGCGCCTCCCCGCCGCGACCACCTCCAGAACGCCGACCTGCTCGCGCCATCTCGCGTAGTCCTGGACGATGTCCTCGACGATCCGGCGGACCAGCGGCAGCATCCGGTTGGCCTGCTCGACCGTGAAGAGACGCGCGGGCTCGAGCGCGGAGGTCATTCGCCGGCGGTCCGCTTGGCTTCCGCCTTTCGCTCTTCCAGGCGCCGGCGCCGCCGCTCCTGCGCCGCCGCGTACCTGCGCTTCTCCTCCTCGGTCTCCGGCACGACCGGAGCGATCTTGACCGGCCGGCCGTTCGCGTCGATCGCGACGAACGTCACGTAACACGAGTTGGTGTGCCGCCGCTCGCCCGTGAGCAGGTTCTCCGTCTCCACGCGGACCCCGACTTCCATGGAGGTGGTGCCGACGTAATTCACGCTGGCCTTCATGGTGAGCAGCTCGCCGATGTGGATCGGCTCCCTGAAGTCCACCCGGTCCACCGACACCGTGACGCAGGGAATGCGGGCGTGTCGCATCGCGGAGACGGCCGCGGTAGTGTCGATCATCGAGAGAACCACGCCGCCGAAGACGTGTCCGAGGACGTTCTCGTGGTGCGGCATCATCAGCATGGACGACTCGTGATGCGTCGCCGCCACCGTGTTCGTCCTGTCAGGGCCGGGCAATTCGGTCAATATCCGTGAATCCGGGAAACCGCCGGTACGGGCCGGGTAATAAAGGAAGGGCTCCGCTGGCAAATATACTGCATAGCTTTCGCGCGCCCGGCGCCCGCCGGCGTCCCAATTCACCGACCGACTGACGACGACAAAGTGACTTCACATAGACGTGCGATACCCCTGGCTCTGGCCGCGGCGATTTCCATTTTTCATGCCGGATGCACCAGCGGTCGCGACGCGGCCGCGCTTGGATCCGACATGGACTCGGTCGCCGCTTCGCAGGTTGGAACCGGACCGGACAGCCAGGCGTCCGCGGGCCCCGCGACGGGCTCGGCGGAAGTGCTGCGCCTCCAGCGCGACGCGAACGCGCCCATTCGCGGACTGTACCTGAACCGCTTCTCGGTGCAGAGCGCTCCCAAGCTCAAAAAGCTGATCGCGCTCGCCGATTCCACCGAGATCAACGCGTTTGTCGTAGACATCAAGGACGAGTTCGGTCTCAACTTCGTGTCCAGCGACCCGATGCTGCAGAAGAACGCTGGCACGATGACGAAGGCCGTGAACCTGAAAGCGTGGGTGGACTCGATGCGCGCGCACGGGATTCTGCCGATCGCCCGGATCGTCGTGTTCAAGGATTCCGTAGCGGCGCGGATGAATCCGACGCACACGATCCGGAAGGCCGACGGCTCGCCCTGGCGCGACCGCGAAGGGCTGACGTGGGTGAACCCGTACTCCAACGAGATCTGGGAGTACAACTTCCGCGTCGGCGACGAAGCCATAAAGATGGGCTTCGGCGAGATCCAGTTCGATTACATCCGGTTCCCGGAGCCGTACAAGTCGCTGCCGCAGCAGGTATTTCCCGGCTCCAACAACCGCGCGAAGCCGCAGGTGCTCGCCGAGTTTCTGTCCGCGGCCCGCGCGCGGTACGCGCGTTCCGGCATTCGTACCACCGCGGACATCTTCGGGCTGGTGACCACGGTCAACGGCGCGCTCGAGGTCGGACAGCAGTGGGAGCCGATCGCGAAGGCCACCGACGTCGTTCTGCCGATGGTGTACCCGTCGCACTATCCGCGCGGATCGTTCGGCATCGCGCGGCCCAACGCCGAGCCGTACCGGATCATTCACGCCGCCATCTCGCGTGCGCGCGAGCGCAACGAGGCGATCGGCGTGACTGGCGAGCACGTGCGCCCGTGGCTCCAGGCCTTCTCGCTCGGCCAGCCGAAGTACGGGCCCGAGCAAATCCGCGCGCAGAAGCAGGCAGTGTACGATGCCGGCTACGACGGCTGGGTGCTGTGGCACCCCGGCTCGAACTACGACATCTTCGCGCCGGCGCTCGAGCGGACATTGGTGTCGCGCAAGAAGGTCCCGCCGGTGCCCGTGAATCGCGCGCCGGTACCCGCCCGCGCGCCGGCTCCGGTAAGCCGGCCGGCGGTTTCTTCGACGCCGGCTGCTTTGCCCTGAACTGCGAACTGAATAGCTGGCAGCCGGCAGCCGTTTGGCTGCCGGCTGATCAGCTGCAGACGATGTTGACCTATCGAGGCAGTTCGCCTGCCCTCCACACCGACA
>CALMKE010000126.1 GCA_937867645.1 uncultured Gemmatimonadota bacterium
CAGAGTTGTAAAAATGCTTCGGCGCGAACTCCGGCTCTCGAGAAAGCTCACCAGTATTCTGCGCGGCCGCGACAGAGTATCTATCCTCTATCGAAGCCTTGGTTTCCGCTCGGAGGGATAAGGGTTAGGCACATGCGGGCGTTCCGGACGGTGCCTAGTCCGGATAGTTCTTGGCCAATGCCCCTTCGTAGAGAGCGCGCGCTCCAGCCGCGTCCTCGATCGCCTTCCGAACGTCCGCTCGCGTCAGGTCGAGCACTCGCAGCTTTCCTTTCACCTCGGCGACCGCCTCAACTCGCCTGAATACATCGGCATGCGTCGCGGCGTAGCGTGCCAGTCCCCGTAGCTTGGCCAGCGCATCCGCCCAATCGACACTGTGAGGGTCCACAATATCCGCTACGGTCTTGCCGTTAGAGTCTTCGGCGAAGAACAGGAAGTCGGGCCGAAGAATCTTCGTGTCGTCACCATCCACGTACGCGACGCCCAGCGAATCCTGCGTGGGCCGACCGGGATTGCGATACCAGAACCGGAAGCCGTCGCGCTTCATCTCAGCACGGAGGACGGCCCGCTCCCACTCGTTCAGCTCGGCCGGATAGGCTCCCTCGCTGTCGCAGAGCACGTGGTTCTCGTAGGTCGGCAGCTTCGCTTCGCTGCCATCCTTCTCCCGCGCGGCGGTCGCCTCCCATCGCGACACGGGCCGCGCGAGATCAACTTCCTGCGGCTGCCGGCTGAGCGCTCTGATCTCGCGATAGGCCTCCTGGCGGTCGTCGGGCAGCTCCTTGATCTGCTCGCGGTACTTCTTCAGCCACTCTTCCGCGAGCTTCGTGGCCTCGGCGTCGATGTACACGTCCACGTTCTGCATCAGCCCCAGGGCGCCGATGTCCTCGCGCGCTTCGATCAACGCATCATCGAAGTCGTGCTCCTCCTCCGGCCTCTGCCGCGCGCGATGCTCCGTGTAGGTGCGGGCGATGTCCGGGCTGATGATGCGCGCCGCGCGGCGGTACGCGTCGTTGATGACGACTGCATCCGCCTCCGTCTGGAATGACCGCGACTCCGTTTCCCCCTCTCTGACGTGAAGAACAATCGTCCGCCCCTCGACGGTCTTCACCGACTCCCGTTTGGACTTGAACCCGTACGGGTCATTCGCGATGAATGCATCGAGCGCCTTGTGCATCGCCGCGTGCGCTTTCTGCCCCGCCTTCGGCAGCAAACCATCCATCGCCAGCTCGTGCGCGAGGGCGGTCAGGCGTTTCGGTGGCCTGGCGCCGTGCTGAGGGCGCGTCTGTGACGGCAGGGACGTGAACACGTCCCAGATGGCGGCAGCCACTGCCGGGTTGGGTTTCATCTCGACGGGATTGATCAGGACGCGGCCAAGCGGCGGCACGTCTCCGCCGCCCTGCATCAACGCGTCCACGACGTTCTTGACTGCGTCCTCGTCGAAGAATGGAAGCAGGCAGTCGACGGAGTTCAGGCGGTCGTTGCCGGGAATGCGGCGCGCGAGCGGCGTCCGCACCATGCGTCCCAGCAGCTGCGTGATGTGGGTGCGGTCCACGGCTCGCCGGAACGAAACCATCACCTCGGCGCGGGGGCAGTCCCAGCCGGTGCTGATGGCGTCCTTGGCGAGGAGCACGCGCACCCAGGTGGCGTCCTGCACGCGCTCGGGAGAGATGTAGGGGACGGTGTGCCTGCCGAAGGTCTGCGTGGTGTGCTCACCGAACACGTGGGCGACGCAATCCTCGGGAAGGCCGGACCACCGCTGGAAGATCGTGTCGAGCCACTGCCCGACCTCATTGGGGTTCGGCGTGTTCGGCACCTGGAGGACCATCAGCGGCACGACACTCTCGCCGCTTTCCTGCTCCCTGGCGTACTTCGCCCACTCGGTGGCGGATTCCCGGAGCTTGTCCGTGGCGAGCCGCAGCAGAACCGTATCGAACTGGCCTTCCTCGTCGGGGATGTCCACGACGATGGTGTCCTTCAGCAGCCCCGAGTCCTGGACGCGGGCCGCGTCCACCTGCACGCCCGGAAGCGTCGTGCGGCCCCTCGCGCCTTCCATCGCGCGGGTGAACCGCTCGACGGTGGCGGAGATGCCGAGCACGACGGGAACGGCAGGCACGCCCTTCTCGCCGTTGATGAGCCGTTTCACGAGGGTGGATTTCTCGGTCTCCGCCGCCCGACTCGGCTTGCCCATGCCGCGGTGCGCCTCGTCCAGCACCAGGTAGAGCGTCAGGGAAGGGTCCTCGATGGTGTTGCGGATGGTGTCCCAGATCGTGTGAGCGCGAGTGTCCGGGCGCATCTCGGGAAAGGCGTCCGGGTCTCCGCTCTCGTCGAACCCGCGGACGAGCAGGCTCTTCTTGCCGAGCTTCTGCGTATTGAGAAAGTAGATCTTCCCCTGCTCGAATCGCTGGCGATGGAAGCTGTTGTCCACCACCACCATGTCCGTGCTGCGGAGCCGGTCGGCGGACGCCATCAGGCGAAATCGGGTCTGTTCGTTCAGCGATGGGTCGTCGCTGAACCAGATCACGACAGCCCCGGGATCGGCGTCGAAGTCATGGTCGTCGTCGCCGTGGAAGAGCGCCTCGAACACCGCGGCCGCCATGACAGTCTTGCCCGCGCCGGTGGGCGCGGTGAGCGAGAAGGCGTGTCGCTCTCCATCCTCGCGCCACCGTTTGCGTGCTTTGCGGACGTTGGCGAGGATGTCGCGGACGGCATCGCCTTGGTAGTCCTTGAGGGTGACCTTCATTCCTCGCTTCCGTTGGCGAAGGCGAAGTTCGTCAGATAGGACTCGTAGAGGCGGACGGGCTCCACGCCCTCCGGTAGTCGGCGCGCGAGCGCCTGGAAGCGGCGCTCGTCGTCGGTAACGATGTAGACGATGCGCAGATCCTTGCTCTTGCGGACCGCCTTGAGGAACGGCGTCGCCTCGTCGAGCTCCGTAAGCAGTCCGTACGTGTCCACCACTTTCCAGCCGGCGGCGGGGATCTTCTCGATGCGCCGTCCGCGGCTGCCCGCGCGCATCCATAGAAGCGGCGCAATGCGAGCGAAGGCCAGGTGGTGGCTGACGGCGACCGGTGTCTCGTAGGTGAGGGTGAAGAATTCGGCGTTCTCCTCAAAGCCCTCGGACATTGGGAACTCATCGGTGAACCTGTAGTCCCCGTTTATCCGCTCGCCATTAGGCGCCTTCCCCGTAATGGCGGCAGCGATCCGAGGCTTGGTGATGTACTCACTGATGCCCCACTTCTCCCATTCGCCATCCCCTGGGCGGTGACCTTTGTCTCGAAGTTTCTTCTGTTCGTCAGCTGCGACCTCATTATTGGTAACCGAGATGCATTGGCGGCGCCCGGCATCTTGACGATTTAGCCGCATCACCGCGTGGGCGGTTGTTCCGGACCCCGCAAAGAAGTCGACTACCAGCGCTTCTTGCTTGTCTCGCACGGCAATCCTGAGCACATCCTCAACCGCATAGAGTGACTTCGGATAAGGGAACCTGCGATCAGGCAAGATCGTGCGTAGCAATCCGGAGCCATGTTCACTTGCACTATGGCTGACCTTTTCCCAAACGGTCCGCGGAGCGGACACACGTCCTCCATCCTCCTTATAAAACACCTTCATTACGCCTTCCGGCGTTCGGCCTCGCATCTCGAGTTCGCCAGACCCAATTGCTTGAAGCTGTGCCGAAGTCAGATAGAAAATCGGAAACTGGCCTTCATCGGGTTTCACTTGACCAACGCGAACAGCTCCGAGTGCCAATAGCTCGCGCAGCTTCGGTGGCACGACCGACCATCGCCCTTCTTCGCCATCAGGGCGCGGCGTGGGCCAGGCTACGTACTGCCCTCTTGGAGCAACTATGCTGCGCGGATCCTCCCGCAGTGGAAGCGCATCGCCTATCCGAACAATCTTTCCAGCGCGATCAAAGTAGATGGGATAGAAAGCTCCGGGGGATTTGCTTCGGACGCCATTGGCGCCCGTTCGAGTCAGCCCACGCCAACGAACCTCTGTGCCCCCACTACCCTCCTTTACATCTCCTACGATCTCCGCTGCTCCGAACTGCACAAAGAAGATGTATTCGTCGACTCGGGCGAAACCATCGCGCGGAACGCCTTTTGGGTTAATGACGGTGCTTAACATTTGGATGCGCGCTTCCGGAAACAGCTGCTCCAACAGAAGGCCAAGCCGGAGGTATTCCTTCTCATCGATGGTGACGATGAGCACCGAATCCGCCGGATTGAGTAATTCCTTTGCAAGTCGTAGTCGTCGCTCCATGAAAGCCAGCCACTTGCTGTGGCGGTAGAGATCGTCGCCCTCCACGTAATCGTTGTTGTACTTCCAGTCCTTAGCGCCCGTGTTGTACGGCGGATCGATGTAGATCGCGTCCACCTTGCCGCGGTGAGACCATGTCAGCGCCTTGAGCGCGTGGTAATTCTCCGCATTGATCACCGTGTGATACGGCTTGTTGCCGCCGCGGTCCACCTTTCCCGTGCTCACCAGCCCGGGGTAGATCGTGTCCTTGAATTCGGCCACGACGACGAGATCTTCGAGAGGCACCGACTTTGCTTCCGGCGTAGCCACGTCGAGGAGCTCCAGGTCGGCGACTTTTCGTTTGCCACTGCCGCCGATCCTGACTACCCGCCACAGCCGCTGGTCACCTTTGCTCGTTGACCCGCGCTCGGGCAGCACCCGGACCTTGTCCCCCTTCCGGATAGGACGCAGGGGCAGCTCGACTGCCTCCGGCCGATGGCGCTCGAAATTCAGCCCGAACGGAAGGCGCGACGACAGCGCCTTGAACTCCCGTTCGAGGTCTGCACCCGTCTGCGCGTCTTTGGCTTTCGCCTGAGCTATAAGGTCAGTCAGTCGCGACACGTTCGCTCATTTGCTTTGGGAGGACAGGAGCTGGCGATGTCCAACACGGCCCGCCGCCAAAGAAACCAGTTGTTCCCGAACAGCGCCACCGCCTTCGAGCTGCTTCGGAGAAGTGGCTGTCGCTTTTTTCGAGGCGGAATCAACTTGGACTGCTACGCAGCGATGCGTTGTAAGACACGGCCTATCTCTCCGATGGTCGCCCCGAGAGCGAACAATCCCCTTAGTAGCAGGTCAATAGAGACGGATCGGTCCGCGGCTTCCATTTTAGCCACTCTCGATTGGCTCGAATTGAGGCGGCGGGCGAGCTGATGCTGGGTAAGCCCCAACACCACGCGCTTCCGACGCAGCGCCTGACTGAGAGTGACCTTGGTTTCTACTAACGCGGACTCCTCGGCGCTGAGACAGAGGAATTGTGCAGCCGTGCCGACCCGCCACCCTCCCGCCGCAAGTCGAGCTCTTTTCGCTTTCTTCATTCGATTGCCCCGGTCATGTCGTATTGGCCAGACCTCTCCTGGCCTGGAGGACTAGCACGCGGTGGGGAGCTCTCGTCTGCTTGGCAAGACCGTCCGCCTTCACGATGCCGTCGGGATATGTCAGAATAGACATAGATGCAAAGCTGATTCGATGACTCCCCGGTTCACGCTGCGGATCAGACTGCCAACCGCTGCGGCCATTTCATTGCCTATATGTCGAAAAATACTTAAATTATCGACATGTATTCCAGACCTGTCGATCCGGACGACCAAAGCCGGACACGCGTCGAGCAGAAGCCCAATTCCAGTCGCCCAAGCTTTGACCCGACAAGGGCTTACAACGAGCTCCCACTCCTCCCCCCCGGTACGGATCTGGAAAGCAGGGCTGTGCTCAAAGCCTGTATCGAGGCCCGCGCGGCGGTAGCCGAGCTTAAGCAGGCGGGTCGGCTTTTGCCCAACCAGGCAGTCCTGATCAATACCATCCCTCTGCTCGAAGCGCGGGCCAGCTCCGCGATCGAAAACGTCGTCACGACCACGGATGAGCTTTTTCGCTACGCTCAGCCGGATCGCGAACAACTCGCGGACCCGGCGACGAAGGAAGCCTTGCGGTACCGAACCGCGCTACGCGATGGCTTCGAGGCATTACAGAAGAAACCACTCGCGACTGGAACAGCGGTTGACGTGTGCCGTACGCTGCTCGGAGTGAGCCTCGATGTGCGGCGCGTGCCTGGGACTGCGCTGATGCACGCCACTACGGGCCAGATCGTCTACACGCCCCCCGAAACCGAAGAGTTGTTGCGTGATCTGCTCGCCAACTGGGAGCGGTTTCTGCACGAAGCGCAGGATGTCGATCCGCTCATTCGCATGGCGGTGGCGCACTACCAGTTCGAGGCTATTCACCCTTTCACCGACGGCAACGGGCGCACCGGCCGGATCCTCAACCTGCTCTTTCTAGTGGATCAGAAGCTCCTGGAGCTTCCGGTGCTCTACCTGAGCCGCGCTATCAACCAGCGCAGGTCTGACTACTACCGGCTGCTGCTGGCCGTGACCACGCACGATGCGTGGGAAGAGTGGATACTCTTTATGTTGCGCGCGGTCGCCGAAACCGCGCACTGGACTACCGCCCGAATTCGCGCCATTCGCACGCTCATGGGAGAAACGGCGGAGCACGTCCGAAAAGAAGCGTACGGCGTATATAGCCGGGAGCTGGTGGAGCTCGTCTTCGTCCAGCCCTATTGCCGGATCAGGGACGTGGTCGAGGCCGGCATAGCTCAGCGGCAAACGGCTGCCGTTTACCTCAGGAAGCTGTGTGACGTGGGAGTGTTGGAGGAAAGCAAGGTCGGCCGCGAGAAGCTGTTCATCAATCCACGCCTGATGCGGCTCCTCACGCTGGAGCAGCCCGGCGATCTTTCGTTTCCGGGGCGGCCGTGAAGGTCGTCGTGGTCGGTGGCGGACCCGCCGGGCTGTACACGGCCTTGCTCCTCAAGCGGGCCAACGCCTCGCACGAGGTGACGGTCCTCGAGCGCAACCGCGCCGACGACACGTTCGGCTGGGGAGTCGTCTTCTCCGACCAGACGCTCGAGAACTTCGCCGCCGCTGACGAGCCAACCTACCGCGCGATCACCGAGAACTTCGCACACTGGGACGACATTGACATCGTCGTCCGCGGCCGCCGCATTACGTCCGGCGGCCACGGCTTCAGCGGCATCGGACGCCAGACGCTGCTCTCGATCCTCCAGCGCCGCGCGGAGGAGCTCGGCGTGGATCTCCGCTTCTCCACCGAGGTGCGCGGAACCGCTGATCTGAAACGACTCGGCCTCGACGACGTGGACGTGATCATCGCCGCCGACGGAGTCAACAGCGCCTTCCGCGCGGAGTACGCAAAAGAGTTCGAGCCAGACCTCGACGTCCGCACCGCCCGGTACATCTGGCTGGGAACGACGCTCCCATTCGAAGCATTCACCTTCTTCTTCGTCGAGAACGACGCCGGCGTCTTCCAGGCGCACTGCTACCGCTTCGACAAATGGACGTCCACGTTCATCGTCGAGTGCGACGAAAAATCCTGGCGCGCGGCGGGGTTCGACAAGCTGGACATGGCGGGAACGATCAGCGCGTGCGAGCGGCTGTTCGCGGAACACCTCGAAGGCCATCAGCTCATCTCCAACGACACCCGCGCGAACCCCACGCCCTGGGCGACGTTCACCAGGGTCCGCAACGCCCGCTGGTACCACCGCAACATCGTGCTCGCCGGCGACGCCGCGCACACCGCCCACTTCTCCGTGGGATCGGGAACCAAGCTGGCCATGGAAGACGCGATCTCGCTCGCCCGCGCGCTATCCACCGAGCCGACGATCCCGAAAGCGCTCGCGAGATATCACAACGAGCGCTCCATCGAAGCGCTCCGCCTTCAGAACGCGGCCCGCAACTCGATGGAATGGTTCGAGCACGTCAAGCGCTATATCCACCTCGAGCCCGAGCAGTTCGCCTACAGTCTGCTCACCCGCAGCCAGCGCGTGAGCCACGAGAACCTGCGCCTCCGAGACACGAAATACGTCGAGGGGATGGAGCGCTGGTTCGCGAACCGCGCCGAGACGGAGCACGCAGCTGGACGATCGGCCGCCGCGAACGGCGAGCGGCCGCCGCCGCCGATGTTCACGCCGTACCGCATGCGCGACATGACGCTCGTGAACCGCGTGGTCATGTCGCCGATGGACATGTACTCCGCCACCGACGGCACGCCCAACGACTTCCACCTCGTCCACCTCGGCGCCCGCGCGGTCGGCGGCGCCGCTCTCATCGTCACCGAGATGACCTGCGTTTCGCCCGAAGCGCGCATCACCCTCGGCTGCACGGGGATGTACGCCGACGAGCACGTGACGCGCTGGAAGCAGATCACGGACTTCGTGCACGAGTGGACGCCGGCGAAGATCTGCCTTCAGCTGGGCCATTCCGGCCGCAAGGGATCCACCTGCCTCCCCGGGCAGGGCGGCGAAGACACGCCGCTGGCGGACGGCGGCTGGGAAGTCGCGGGCCCGTCTCCGATCGCGTACTGCGACAGTCTTCCGGTGCCACGCGAGATGACGCGCGCCGACATGGATTCGGTCCGCGAGCAGTTCACGCGCGCGACGATGATGGCGATCGAAGCCGACTTCGACATGATCGAGCTGCACTGCGCGCACGGCTACCTGCTGTCGAGCTTTCTCACGCCGGTGAGCAACCGCCGCACCGACGAATATGGCGGCTCGGTGGAGAACCGGCTCCGTTATCCGCTCGAGGTATTTTCCGCGATGCGCAAAGCGTGGCCGGCCGACCGGCCGATGTCCGTTCGCGTTTCCGCGACAGACTGGACGGAGGACGGCATTACCGGGGAAGATTCCAACGCCATCGCCCGCGCTTTCGTGCAAGCCGGCGCCGACATCATTCATGTATCCACCGGCCAGACCACTGCCGACGCGAAGCCCGTGTTCGGCCGGCTGTTCCAGACGCCGTACAGCGACCGGATCCGGAACGAGGCCCGCGTCCCCACGATCGCCGTCGGAAACATCACCGAGCCGGACCAGGTGAACTCGATAATCGCCTCCGGCCGGGCCGACCTCGTCGCCATCGGACGGCCGCATCTCACCGACCCGCACTGGACGCTGCGCGCCGCCGCGGAGCTGGGGTACGCTGCATTCGAGTGGCCCAGGCAATACTATCAGGGCGGCGTGCAGCTCCGGCGCGAGATAGAGCGCCGCCGAGCCATGGCGCAATGACGACATTCGAGACTTCAATCCCGACGAGCCATCGATACTGACGAGCGGTACCTCGAGGGGAGGCACGCGGTCGTGACAGGCGGGGGACGCGGCATCGGCGCCGCGGTCGCCGACGCGCTCGCGCGGCGCGGAGCCGCCGTGACGGTGATGGGCAGGACCATGGGCACGCTGGAGAGCACCGCCGCCGACCTCCGGCAGCGGCACGGCGCTGCCGTGCTCGCCATCGAGTGCGACGTCGCCGACGAGAACGCGGTCGCGCGCGCGTTCGCGTATGCCGCCGAGCAGCAGGGCGATCCGTACGTGCTGGTCAACAATGCGGGGGGCGGCGAGAGCGCATCGTTTCTGGACACCGACCGCGAGCTGTGGGACTGGACGATCGCCGTGAACCTGACGGGCACGTATCTCTGCACGGCGCGCGTCCTGCCCGCGATGCTCGCGGCAGGGGCGGGGCGCATAGTCAACATCGCTTCGACGGCGGCGCTGCGCGGGTATCGCACGATGGCGGCCTACTGCGCGGCCAAGCACGGCGTGCTCGGCCTCACGCGCGCGCTCGCGCTGGAAACCGCGCGGAAGGGCGTGACCGTGAACGCGGTCTGCCCGGGCTACACCGACACGGATCTGGCCCAGGAAGCGGTCCTCAACATCGCCGCGGCGAGAAACGTGTCGAAGGACGAAGCCCTCGCGATTCTCCTGAAATCCATGCCGCAGGGGCGCCTGACTACCGCGGCTGAGGTCGCTGGCGCCGTGGCGTGGCTGTGCGCGCCGGATTCGTCGGCGGTGACGGGAATCGCGCTGCCGGTCGCGGGGGGCGAGGTAGGATGAAGACTCCGCGCCACTTCGGTTGGAGCGTGGACGGACGCGTCGCCACCGTCACACTGAACCGCCCGGAGCGCAAGAACCCGCTCACGTTCGAGGCGTATCGCGAGCTGACCGACACGTTCCGGGCGCTGAACGACGAGAGCGAAGTGCGCGCGGTGGTAATCACCGGCGCCGGCGGAAATTTCTCGAGCGGCGGCGACGTCCACGAGATCATCGGCCCCCTGGTTCAGATGAAGAACGAGCAGAGAGACGCCGAGCTGCTCGAGTTCACCCAGCTCACGGGCGATCTCGTCAAGGCGATGCGCGCGTGTCCGCAGCCGATAGTCGCGGCAATTGACGGCGTGTGCGTCGGCGCGGGAGCGATCATCGCGATGGCCAGCGATCTCCGTCTCGGAACGGCGCGGAGCAAAGTCGCGTTTCTCTTCGTGAAAGTCGGTCTCTCCGGGGCGGACATGGGGGCGTGCGCGATCCTCCCGCGGATAATCGGCCAGGGGCGCGCGAGCGAGCTGCTCTTCCTCGGCCGCTCGATGAGCGGTGAGGAGGCGGAGCGCTGGGGCTTCTACAACCGCCTCGTTCAGCCGGAGAAACTGCTCGATGAGGCGACCGTGCTGGCCCAGACGATCGCGAGCGGTCCGACCGCGGCGCATGCCGTCACCAAGCGCGCCCTGCACGAGGAATGGGACATGGGCGTGGACGATGCCATCGACTACGAGGCGCGGGTACAGGCCGAGTGCATGCGGACCAACGACTTCGAGCGCGCGTACCGGGCGTTCGTGAAGAAGGAGAAGCCGGAGTTTCGGGGCGACTGATGCACGCGGACCCGCTGGGCTGGCCGTTCTTCGGTGACGAGCACCGCGCGTTCGCGGGCGCGCTCCGCTCCTGGGCCGCGGACCTTCCCGACACGCATTCGGCCGACGTGGACGCCGAGTGCAGGTCGCTGGTCCGGCAGCTCGGCGACGGCGGGTGGCTGCGGCACGTAGTGCCGGCGGCGTACGGCGGCGCGAGCGAGAAGCTGGACGTGCGCACGCTGTGCCTCGCGCGCGAGATCCTCGCGCGGCGGTCGGGGCTCGCGGAGTCCGCCTTCGCCATGCAGGGACTCGGCGCGGGGCCCATCGCGATGTTCGGCTCGGAGGAGCTCAAGGAGCGCTATCTCCCGCCGGTCGCGCTGGGCGACGCGATCCCGGGCTTCGCGATCTCGGAATCCGAAGCGGGATCCGATGTCGCGGCGATGCGGACCGTCGCGCGGCGCGAGGGCGACGGGTGGACCATCAACGGCGAGAAGACGTGGATCTCGAACGCGGGCATCGCGGATTGGTACGTGGTGTTCTGCCGCGTCGAGGGCGCCGACCGCAAGTTCGTCGCGCTCGTCGTGGAGACGAGCGATCCGGGGTTCGAAGTCACCGGACGGATCGAAGCCATGGCGCCGCATCCGCTCGGCACGCTCGGCTTCAGGAAGTGCCGCGTGCCGGCGGACAGGCTCGTCGGTGATCCGGAGGGCGGACTCAAGGTCGCGCTCGGAACTCTTGATGTTTTCCGCAGCGCCGTCGGCGCCGCCGCGGTCGGTTTCGCGCGCCGCGCGCTCGACGAGGCGCTCAGGCACGTCACGACGCGCAAGGTCTTCGGGCAGGTCCTGGCAGACATGCAGCTGACGCAGGCAAGGATCGCGCGGATGGCCACGGACATAGATGCGGCCGCTCTGCTGGTGTACCGCGCCGCGTGGACGCGCGATTCCGGCGCGGCCCGCATCACCCGCGAGGCCGCGATGGCCAAGATGTTCGCAACCGAGATGGCGCAGCGCGTCATTGACGACGCGCTCCAGCTGCTCGGCGGACGCGGCGTGGTGGCGCAAAGTCCGGTGGAGCAGCTCTACCGCGAGATCAGGGCGCTCCGGATCTACGAGGGGACGACGGAGATTCAGCAGCTGGTGATCGCGGGGCAGGTGCTCGGCACTTTCAAGGATGGAGCCGACGCGGCGAATGGCTGAGCCGCTTTCCGCGCACGAGCTCGAGCCCACCGGGCACGTGGACACGTTCTGCGCGGATCATTTCCCTCCGCGCGAGCTGTGGCCGGTGCGGGACTGGAGCGGGATCCCGGAGCTCGATTATCCGCTGCGCCTCAACTGCGCGGTGGAGCTGCTGGACCGGGCGATCGAGCGGGGGGACGGCGACCGCGTCGCGCTCAAGTCGCCCACGGAGCAGTGGACGTACCGCGAGCTGCTGGAGCGAGCGAACAGGATCGCGCGCGTGCTGGTGGACGACCTTGGCCTGGTCCCGGGAAACCGCGTGCTGCTGCGCGGCCCGAACACGCCGATGCTCGCGGCGTGCTGGTTCGGAGTGCTGAAGGCCGGCGGGGTGGTGGTGTGTACGATGCCGCTGCTGCGCGAGCGCGAGCTGCGCTTCATCGCCGACAAGACCGATCTCGCCCTGGCCTTGTGCGACGCGCGCTTCACGGAAGAGTGCGAGCGCGCGCTGGCTACGCGCGAAGGCGGCGGCCGCCGAGCCGGAGCCCGCACTGTTGCGTTCGGCTCGAGTGGTGCGGATACGCTCGAGTCGCTCATGCGGCGCAAGGCGGCGACGTTCGACTGCTGCGACACCGCCGCCGAGGATACCGCGATCATCGCCTTCACGTCCGGCACCACGGGTCAGGGCAAGGGCACGATGCACTCGCATCGCGATATTCTCGCGATCACGGACTGCTTCCCGAAGTACGTACTGAAGGCCTCGCCGGACGATCTGTTCTGCGGCTCGCCGCCGCTCGGGTTCACTTACGCCCTGGGTGGGCTGCTGCTCTTTCCGCTGCGTATCGGCGCGTCGGCGCTGCTGGTGGAGCAGGGCGCGCCGCCGCACCTGCTCAAGGCGATCGCCGAGCACCGTCCGACCGTGTGCTTCACGGCTCCCACCGGGTACCGCGCGATGTGCGGAATGATGGAGGGACACGACGTGTCGAGCCTGCGGCTGTGCGTGTCCGCGGGCGAGACGCTGCCCGTGAGCGTCTTCCGCATGTGGGAGGAGGCCACCGGGCTCAGGATCATCGACGGCATCGGCGCGACGGAGATGCTGCACATCTTCATAAGCGCGTCGGGTGACGACATCCGGCCCGGCGCTACTGGTAAGGTCGTGCCGGGTTATTCGGCCAGGGTCGTCGCTGCCGATGGCCGCGATGCGCCGGTCGGCGCGGTGGGCCGGCTGGCCGTGCGCGGGCCTACCGGCTGCCGCTATCTGGACAATCCCGACAGGCAGAAAGAGTACGTCCGCGACGGCTGGAACTTTACCGGCGATTCCTACCGAATCGACGAAGACGGCTACTTCTGGTACCAGGCGCGCACCGACGACATGATCATCTCCGCGGGTTACAATCTCTCGGGCCCCGAAGTGGAGAACGTCCTGCTGGAGCACGCCGCGGTGCAGGAGTGCGCGGTCATCGGCGTCCCCGACGAAGCGCGCGGCCAGCTCGTCAAGGCGGTGATAGTATTGCGCTCCGGCTTCGCGGGAAGCCCCGAGCTGGTGAAGGAGCTGCAGGATTTCGTGAAGGCGAGCATCGCGCCGTACAAGTATCCGCGAGCGGTGGAGTTCGTGGACGCGCTGCCGCGGACCTCCACCGGCAAGCTGCAGCGGTACCGGTTGCGCGAGGCGGCGAAATGAGCGGGGAACCGCCGCGCGTGCTCCAGCCGGACGGCTGGCCGCGACCGTCGGGGTATAGCGACGGCATATCCGTGTCCGGCAGGCTGGTGGTGCTGGCGGGGCAGATCGGCTGGAACCCGACCACCGGAAAATTCGAGAGTGACGAGCTCACGGCGCAGGTACGCCGCGCGCTCGAGAACATCGTGAAGCTGCTCGCCGAGGCCGGCGCGGAGCCGCGTCACCTCGTGCGGCTCACCTGGTTCGTGACGGACCGCGACGCGTACATGAGCGCGCGGCGCGAGATCGGCGCGGCGTACCGGGATGTGATCGGCGCGCACTATCCACCCATGTCGCTGGTGTTCGTGGGCGCCCTCGTCGAAGCGCGCGCGAAGGTGGAGATCGAAGCCACCGCGGTGGTGCCGCAGTGACACGGGAGGCTGTCATCGTCGACGCGGTGCGCACGCCGATCGGACGCTTTCGCGGCACGCTTGCCACCGTCCGGCCCGACGACCTGGCCGCAACCGCCATAGCGGGACTGATCGCCCGCACCGGTCTCGATCCCTCATCGGTGGACGACGTAATTCTCGGCTGCACCAACCAGGCGGGCGAGGACAGCCGCAACGTCGCGCGCATGGCGCTGCTGCTGGCGGGGCTTCCCGTCGCAGTGCCCGGACAGACTGTAAACCGGCTGTGCGGCTCCGGCTTGCAGGCCGTGGTGAGCTCGGCGCACGCGATCCGCGCCAACGAAGGTGACTGCTTCGTGGCCGGCGGCGTGGAGAGCATGACGCGGGCGCCGTGGGTGACGCTGAAGCCGGACGAAGCGTTCCCGCGCACCGTCCCGCAGACGGTGGATTCCACCCTGGGAGCGCGGTTCGTGAACCCGGCGCTCCCACCCGATTGGATGATTCAGATGGGCGAGACCGCCGAGCGCGTCGCGGAGTTGTACGGGATCACGCGGGAACAGCAGGACGCGTTCGCGCTGGAGAGCCAGCGGCGAACCGCGCGCGCGCTCGCCGCAAACATTTTTGCCGGCGAGATCGTGCCGGTGACCGTCACCGGCCCCCGCGGCGCGAAGACTGTCGTTGACCGCGACGAGCATCCGCGGCCGGAGACCACCGCGGACGCGCTGGCGGCTCTTCGGCCGGCGTTCAGGAAGGAAGGCGGAACCGTCACGGCGGGCTCCTCCAGCGGAATCAACGACGGCGCCAGTGCCGTGCTCGTGATGGAGCGGGGCGCGGCGGAGCGCGCGAAGCTGCGGCCGATCGCGCGCGTCGTGGCGAGCGCGGTTGCCGGAGTCTCGCCCGAGGTCATGGGTCTCGGGCCGATCCCCGCCACTCGCAGAGTGCTCGATCGCGCGAAGCTCCGGGCGCGCGATATGGACATCGTCGAGCTGAACGAGGCGTTTGCCGCGCAGGCGATCGCCTGCATCCGCGACCTCGAACTCGATCCCGCGAAAGTCAACGTCAACGGCGGAGCGATCGCGCTCGGCCATCCGCTCGGCTCCAGCGGGTCGCGCATCATGACGACGCTGGTGCACGAGCTGCGGCGACGCAACGCGAGGTATGGGCTGGCGACGATGTGCATCGGCGTGGGCCAGGGCATCGCCACGATAGTCGAGCGGATCGAGTGAGCGCGAAGACCGTCGCCGTCGTCGGCTCGGGAACGATGGGGCAGGGGATCGCGTACGCGGCCGCGGTAGCGGGCTACACGGTCGCGGTCACGGACGCCTCTTCCGCCGCTCTCTCTCGGGCGATGGATGCGATTCGCGCAGCCATGCGCGGCGGCGTCGAGCGCGGCAAGCTCTCCCAGGACTCCCACGACGAAGCAATCGCGCGGGTCTTCGCCCACGCGCGCCTCGAGGACGCGGTTGGTGAGGCGTCGATCGTCATCGAAGCCGTCCCCGAGATCCTCGCCGTCAAGCGGGCTCTGTTCGGCAAGATCGACATGAGCGCCGGCGATGCGACCGTGCTGGCCAGCAACACGTCGTCGTTGTCCATCTCGGAGATCGCGAGCGGGGTCAACAGACCGGAGCGCGTAGTCGGTCTGCACTTCTTCAACCCCGTGCACGCGATGAAGCTGGTCGAGGTCGTGCGCGGGCGCGAAACGTCGGCCGCAACCATCGCTCGCGCCAAGACATTCGCCGCGGCGCTCGGCAAGACGTCGATAGTCGTCGAGGACACTCCGGGCTTCGCCACGAGCCGGCTCGGCGTCGTGCTCGGGCTCGAGGCGATGCGAATGCTGGAGGAGGGCGTGGCGTCGGCGGAAGACATAGACACCGCCATGCGGCTCGGGTACAACCACCCGGTGGGTCCGCTCAGATTGAGCGACATCGTCGGTCTCGACGTGCGTCTCGCCATCGCCGATCACCTGCACGACACCCTGGGCGGCGACACGTATCGCGCTCCCGACCTGCTGCGGCGGCTGGTGTCGGAAGGCAAGCTCGGCAGGAAAGCCGGCGAGGGGCTCTACGTCTGGCCTGAAGGCGACAGCTGATGGCCGTGGCCGGAATGCGGGTCACCGACTGTCACGTGCACGTGCATCCCTGGCGCGACATGCCGGACGACATCGTGGAGGTGCTGAAGCGCGGCCAGCAGGACGTGGAGCAACTGATGGCGATCATGTACGAGCCCGCGCTCCTCCTCCAGCTGATGGACGAGGACGGAATCGATCGCGTCGGGCTCGTGAACTATCCGTCGCCGGACGTGATGCGCACCGACTGGCGCATCAACGAGCACGCCGCGCGCTACGCGCAGGCCGATCCGGCGCGGCTGCTGCCTTTCGGGGGCGTGCACCCGCGCGTCACGAGGGATCCTGCGGGAGACGTGGACGCGCTCATCGACATGGGCGTGCGGATGCTGAAGATCCATCCGAACCACCAGCAGCTGACCGCGAACGCGTACACGGAGGGGCTCGAGTCGCTGGGGAAGATCTACAAGCGGTGCGAGGAGCGCGGCCTTCCGGTGTTGATCCACACGGGGACGAGCATTTTCCCGCGGGCGCGCAGCAAGTACGGAAACCCGCTGGAGCTCGACGACGTGGCGCTCGACTTTCCCGATCTGCGAATCGTGCTGGCGCACGGGGGGCGGCCGTTCTGGATGGGAGAAGCGTTCTTCATCCTGCGGCGGCACAGGAACGTGTGGTTCGATCTGTCGGGAATCCCGCCGAAATCCCTGCTCGACTATTTCCCGAAGCTGGCGGAGCTGGAGCACAAGCTCCTGTGGGGGACGGATTGGCCGAGTCCCGGGATCACGCGCATGCGAAAGAACGTGGATCAGTTCCTGGCTCTGCCGCTCTCAGACCCGCTCAAGCGCGCCGCGATCGAGACGAACCCGGAGCGTCTGCTGCCGTCACGCCAGCTCCCGCTCCTTCCATAAAGAATAGATCGCCGGGATCACGACCAGCGTCAGCACGGTCGAAGACACCATCCCGCCGATCATTGGCGCAGCGATCCGCCGCATCACGCTGGCGCCTGCGCCGCTCCCCCACATGATCGGCAGAAGGCCGGCCATGATCGCGATCACCGTCATCATCTTCGGTCGCACGCGCTCCACGGCGCCTTCGTGAATGGCCTGGTA
>CALMKE010000127.1 GCA_937867645.1 uncultured Gemmatimonadota bacterium
GTGCAGTCGCGCAGCCTCCTGCTCGAAACGGTCTGGGACGCCGCTCCTGACATCCAAACGCGGACCGTGGACATGCACGTGCAGAGACTCCGCGGGAAGCTCGGCGTGGCGGGTGAGCTCATTGAGACGGTGCGGGGGTTCGGCTACCGCATCCGCGCCGGTGGCTCCAGGGGGCAGTGAGCACGACCACGCGCCTTCTCGTGTACGCGGTGACGCTGGTCGGCCTCGTGTTTGCGGGCGTGCTGGTCGTGACGGATGCCACCTCATGGGGTGAAATACTGCCGCTGTTCGGGATAGCCCTGGCCGGAGCGGCGGTGCTCGCATGGATGGCGGGCCGTTCGGTGGTGGCCCCTATCGCCGAGCTCCGGGACGTGACACGCGCGCTCGCCGCGGGGAATCTTTCGGCGCGGCCTACGCTCGCGGGACGTGGTGAGATCGGCGAGCTGGCCACCGCGGTGCGCCGGCTCGCCGAGGAATTCTCGGCGCGGATTGGCGCGCTGGAATCCGAAGACGCGCTGCTGGTCGCCCTCATTGATTCGCTCAATGAGGGAGTGATCGCGGTGAACGCCCGACAGCAGGTCGTGCGGATCAACGTCTCGGGCCGCCGGCTTCTGCACGTCCGGGACGAAGTCCCATTTCCCATAGACCGCCTACCCCGTGACCGTCTCCTGCATCTGGCCATTCAGGAGACGCTGCAGGGCAATTCCACCGACTTGCTGGAACTGGAGATCGGCGGGCGGCTCGTGTCTCTCACCGCTCGCCCGCTCGTCGGGGGCGGCGCGGTGGCGGCGTTCTTCGATCTCACGCCCGTGCGCCGGCTGGAAGCGGTGCGGCGCGACTTCGTGGCGAACGTCTCGCACGAGCTCAAGACTCCGCTCACGATCATCGGGGGCTTCGCCGAGACTCTCGCATCCGATGACCCGCCGACGGCGCGCAGAAAGGAATTCGCGGAGATGATCCGCTCCAATGCTTTCCGGATGCAGCGCCTTGTGGATGACCTGCTGGACCTCTCCCGCATCGAGTCTGGCGGCTGGGTCCCGAACCCGGCGCCCGCGGATGTGCCGGCGATCGCGACCGAGGTAGCCGACCAGCTGCGAGACGCGGCGGCGGAGAAAGGGATGTCGCTGGAGATCGCCGTTGACCAGGCGGCGTCCGCCGTGCGAGCCGACCGGACCGCCCTCCGCCAGATTCTGGCGAACCTGCTCGAGAATGCAGTGCGGCACGCCGCAGGCGGGCGAGTGTGGGTCAGGACCAGGCGCGCGCCCGACGGAGTATACGTCGAAGTCGAAGACACCGGTCCCGGCATCCCCGCCGATCACCTGCCGCGCGTCTTCGAGCGGTTTTACCGGGTCGATACGGGTCGAGCCCGCTCGAGCGGAGGCACTGGACTCGGCCTCGCGATCGTAAAGCACCTGGCCGAAGCGCACGGCGGTCATGTCCGCGCCGACAGCGCGGTCGGTCGCGGAACGACCATCAGCGTCTTTTTTCCCGACTCGCCACCTCCTTCCACGTAACGATCCAAACATTCGAATCGGGGCCGCGCCGTAGCGGCCCCGTGACACGTTCGTTGCACAAGGGTCGGACGTTCGAAACAGGGGACGGGCAGGTTTGAGGAGCGATCGCGCAGCGTGCGCGTCGCGGAACCCTCACGCTCATTGCAACCATGACACGATCGTTTCGTCTCTTCGGCTCTTCCCTGGCATTCGGACTTCTGGCGTTCTGGTCGGGTTCGCTGTCGGCGCAGACGGCCGATGGCAGCGCATCCACCGGTCGCGTGGTCGGCCGGATCGTCGACGCCGCATCCGGCGAGGGCCTGGCCGGAGTTGGAGTGCAGATTCCCGGAACGACGATCGGGGGACAGTCGGGGCTCGACGGACGATTTAGCATACACGGTATCCCTGCGGGTGTCGTTTCGATCCAGGCACGCCGGATCGGCTTCACTCCCAAGACGGTGACCGAGATAGCAGTGCCGGGCGGCGGCGTGGTCGAGCAGGACATCTCGCTCAGCCCGGCCGCGGTGACGTTGACGGCCACGGTTGTAACCGCGTCGACCGAGCGCGGGACAGTGAACGAAGCTCTCGACGCGCAGCGCACGGCCGTGAACGTCGTCAATGCCGTCACCCGCGAGCAGATCGCCAGGAGTCCCGACAGCGACGCCGCGCAAGCCGTCCAGCGCGTGAGCGGAGTGACCGTTCAGGAAGGCAAGTACGTTTTCGTGCGCGGACTCGGCGAGCGCTACACCACGACTTCGTTGAACGGCGCGCGGATCCCGAGCCCGGAGCCGGAGCGCAAAGTGGTCCCGCTGGACCTCTTCCCCTCGGCGCTCATACAATCCGTCACTACGTCGAAGAGCTTTACGCCCGACCAGCCGGCGGATTTCAGCGGCGCGCAGGTGAACATCCTCACGCGCGAATTTCCCGCGCGCCGGCAAACGCAGATCACGTCTTCGTTCGGCTACAACGACGCCGCCACCGGGAGGATGATCGTTTCGCCCATTACGCTGGGCCGCGACTGGCTCGGCTTTGCCGGATCCGAGCGACAGCTTCCGCCCCTTGTCGTGGCCGCGGGGACTTTCGAGCCCGAGCCGTCGCAGGATCAGGTGAACGTGATGGTCAACTCGTTCCGCAACGCGTGGACACCCCGCCTGGAGAAAGGCTCTCCCAACAGGTCGTTCGGAATTTCCACGGGCGGAAACACCTCCGTGCTCGGAGTGCGCACGGGTTATATCGGATCGCTCAGTTACTCATACGGCCAGGAAATCCGGGACGACGAGGTTCGGGCGTACGCCGAGCCTACGGACGGCACGACCGAGATCGACCGGTTTGAGGGTAGCACCGGCCGCGCAAGCGTGCTCTGGGGCGGGTTGTTCAACGCGAGCCTGATGTTCGGCGCCAACACGCGCCTGAGCTTCAACAACACCTACAACCGGAGCGCCGACAGTGAGGCGCGCCGGGAAGCCGGCTTCAACAACAACCTGGGGACCCGGCTGATCATCGACCGGCTGCGGTTCGTGGAGCGATCTGTCCGGTCCAACCAGATCGCCGCAAACCGGCAGTTCGGCGCGCGTGGGCGTCTAAACCTCGCGTTCACTTCCTCCAGCGTCAGCAGGAACGAGCCCGATCGGTCCGAGTTCGTGCGCGCCGACGCCGGCGATGGGCAGGCTCCCTACTGGCTGGAGTATCCGCAGGCCGCGGTCCGGACGTATGGCCGCCTTACGGAGTCCAACTACAACACCTCGGCCGACTACTCGCTCCAGTTCGGCGCTCCGGAACGCCAGCACGAGATCAAGATCGGGGGCCTGTACCGTTTCACCGATCGCGTCTCGAACAACCGGGTGTACAGCATCCTGGGTCGCTCCCTCTCGCTGGAGAACCGCCGCCTTCCGGCGGAAGAGATATTCGACGGGCGGTTCGCCGGACCGACCGACGCGTACTTCCGCATTACGCCGCTGTCGCAGGGCGGGTCGTATTCCGCGGAAGACGAGCTTATGTCAGGCTACGCCATGCTCGACGGGTCGCTTACGCAACGGCTTCACCTCATCGGCGGCGCCCGCCTCGAGCGGTCCGAAGTCGTGGTGAATGCAAGCCCTACGGTAGGCGCGGCGGTACGGGCCAATCCGGTGTACACCGACGTGCTGCCGTCGCTTGTAGTCAATTTCCGCGCATCCGACCGGCATGTGCTCCGCTTGTCGGCGTCGCAGACGTTGTCCAGGCCGGAATACCGCGAACAGGCGGAAGTGGGATACCGCGAAGTCCTGGGCGGCGAGAACATCATCGGGAATTCCGGCCTGCGCAGGACGCTGATCCAGAACGCCGACGCCCGCTGGGAGTTTTATCCCGCGCCCGGAGAAGTGCTTAGCCTCGGGCTGTTCGGGAAGCGCTTCGACGATCCGATCGAGCGCGTGTATCTCGCGACGTCGGGAACCAGAGTCATCACTTTCGTAAACGCCGATGCGGCCACGAACTTCGGCGCCGAGATCGAGCTTCGCACCGGCCTCGACCGGATCGCGCAGTTCCTCTCGCCCTTCAGCATCTTTTCCAACGCCACCATCATGCGCAGCAATGTGAAGCTCACCGCCGCCCAGGAAGTGACGCAGGAGGAGCGGGCGATGGTCGGGCAGGCGCCGTACGTCGTCAATGCCGGGCTCAGCTTCGCTCCCGCGGGAAGCTCGCTGAGCGCCACGCTGCTGTTCAACCGTGTGGGCCGGCGCGTGTATAGCGCCAGCGAAATTCCGCTGCCCCTGACGTACGAAGACGCGCGCAGCGGCCTCGACATCTCGATTCGAACGCCGTTTTTCGGCGGCCTGTCGGCCAAGCTCGACGGGAAGAACCTGCTCGACTCGCCGTATGTCCTCCGGCAGGGGACGGTGACAAGAGAATCCTATCGTGGGGGCCGGGTGTACTCGATCGGGCTCTCCTGGCAGCCGTAGCGCCAGGGGCTCGGAACCGTGACCTCTTCGTGACCGTTCACGTGCAAAACGTAGATATGCGCCCCGTTTCTTTCCGGGGCGCATTCTTTTTTTGCCCTCTCCATTTTCCGAAGGGAACTCCTAATGAAGCCTGCCTTTCCATTCCGACGCTCGCTTACGCTCTCGCTGATCGTCACGGCCGCCGCGTGCGGTAGCAACAGCGACGGCCCCGTCGTCCCTCCTCCACCGAACTGCCAGACCCAGGCGTGCACCGCTAACATCACCACTGACATCACCAGCAACCGCACGCTCTACGCGGACACGACCTATACGCTGTCCGGCTTCATCCACGTCACCAACGGCGCGACGCTGACGATTCAGCCTGGCACCAAGATCGTGGGCGACTTCGAGGTTCCTGGTTCGTCGCTATTCATTCTTCCCGGCGGGAAGCTCAACGCCGCCGGCACTTCCGACAAGCCGATCGTGTTCACGTCCGAGAAGACCAGCGGCCGCCAGGCGGGCGACTGGGGCGGACTGATCATCATCGGCAAGGGTATCATCAACAAGAGCGGCAGCCCGATCATCGAGGGCACGGGCAACTCCTCCGCCAACCCCCAGCTCACGTACGGGGGCGGTACCGACAACGCCGACAACAGCGGCACGCTGAGCTACGTCCGGGTCGAGTTCGCCGGGTACGCGACCGCGCCCGACCAGGAGCTCAACTCGTTCACCCTCGCCGCGGTCGGCCGCGGAACCCAGCTCTCCTTCCTGCAAGCGCTCTACGGCCTGGACGACGCGTTCGAATTCTTCGGCGGAGCGGCGGACGCGAAAAATCTCGTGTCCTATGAAACGGGCGACGACCACTTCGACATCTCGGAAGGGTACGTCGGCCGGATGCAGTACCTGATCGCCTTCCAGTCGATCGTGCCCACCGCGCGGCCGGCGGCCGGCGGCGCCTCCGGCGACCCGCAGGGGATCGAGAACGACAACTGCGACGGCGCCGGCTGTACGGCGGGCAAGAACTCTCTGCCGCGCACCGATCCGCTCATGGCGAACTTCACCCTGGTCGGCACCGGCACCGGTGTGGTCGACGCTACGAGCGGCGGCATCGGCATGATGCTTCGCCGCGGAACGGCCGGCTCCTACGTGAACGGCGTAGTCGCGCGCTGGCCGCGCGCCGCGATCAGCCTCCGCGACGCGGAGACGGTCGCCCAGGCGGATGCGGGAACGCTCGTGCTGAAGAATCTCTACCTCGTGCAGAACGGCGCGACGTTCCAGCCGCAGTCAGGCTCGACCGTGCAGGGATCGGTGGATCTAGCTTCTAACAACATCGAGGTTGCCGCCAGCGGAACCACCGCGGCGAGCGTGTTTACCGCGCTTCCCGCCAGCCCCACCGCCGCCTCGCAGCTCGACTGGAGCCTGGCGACCGGCGCGGCACCCCGCACTGGCGGAACCGGCGCCTTCACGGGCGCTCTGGCGACCAAGGCAGGCGCGGTCGTCACCGGTACGACATATCGCGGCGCGGCTGACCCGGCCGGCGCGAAATGGTGGGCGGGTTGGACGAACTACGCTCGGAACTAAAGGAATTGACCAGGCAGGGAGAAAAGCCGGCGCGCCTGCGCCGGCTTTTCTTCGCTGGGCTGCTGGTAGCCGGGTGGGCGACAGCGTGCGGTCAGCTGCGCGACCAACCGCCCCCGGGAAGCGCGGACAGCGGAGCGCCACTCGCTCGGGCCGACTCCATCCCCTCGACTGATCTCGCGCTCGCGCAGTTCCGCGCGGGACTGCCGCGGGTGTTCCGGCTGGCCAACGGAGCAGCCTCGCGCGATGAGCTGGTCGCCGACTTCATCCGGGCCGTGGAGCGCAACGATACATCCGCTGTTCAACGGATGCACATTTCCCGGGCGGAGTACGCGTACCTGTACTTCCCGACCAGCATTTACATGAGGGAGCCCTACCGGCAGCCACCTGCGATCGCCTGGCTCCTCAGCTCGCAAGCCAGCGAAAAAGGAATATCCAGGGTGATGCAGCGCCTTGGCGGACAGCAGCTCGGCTTCCAGAGGTACGAATGCGGTGAGAACAGCCGCGAAGGCGAAAACAGGTTCTGGCGCTCCTGCGCGATCACGTACCGCAATCCCCGGGGCGGGGTTGTCGTTACGCGCCGCCTGTTCGGGGCCATCATCGAGCGCGGTGGACGCTACAAGATCCTGAGCTACGCCAACGATTTCTAGCTGACGACGCGTCGGTAGTTCTGGACAGGGCTCGGATCGGTGACTAAGGTCTGCTGCCATGCCGGGTCCGATCAGACGCCTCCATGCGCTCGCAATACCCGCCGTGCTGGCCTTGTCCGGCGTGGCGCCGGCTGCAGCCCAGCGGGTCCCGCCCCCGGCTCCCCCACCGTCCGATACCCTCCCCAAGCCTGCGCCCGCGCCTCCACCGCCGCCAGCTCGGGCCCCGGCGTTCGAGTTCTCGGGCGTGATGTTCGCCAACTATCAGTACGGTCTCGACCGCGGCACGACGCGCGGGGCAAACAAGTTCGACCCAGAGCGGATATACCTGAACTTCCGGATGCCGGCCGGAGAGCGCGCGAGCGTACGCGTCACGACCGATCTCTTTCAGCAGACTAGTAGCGGGAGCGACCAGTACTATCGCGGCTGGGTCCTCCGCGCCAAGTACGCCTATTTCCAATACGACTACCTGAAGCGCGGAGGGCTCACGGCCGTCGCGCGCCTCGGGCTGGTCCATAATGCTTTCATCGATCACGACGAATCGTTCTGGCCGCGCTGGATGGGGACCGTCGCGGTTGACCGCCACGGCTATTTCTCGTCTGCCGATGCCGGGATCGTGACGCTCGTGACGTTCCCCGGAAAGCGCGGCGAGATCTATGCAACGCTGGTCAACGGCCCCGGGTATACGTCCCGTGAGACCGACCGGTTCAAGGACTACGCGGCGCGGCTCACGCTGACGCCGTTGGCCGCGTCGAGCGTCCCGTTCTGGCAGGGTCTGGCGCTGAGCGGCTGGGTCTACAAAGGTGCCCGCGGCAGCCGGTTCGCGGCTGGAGGCACCGGCCAGGTGGGCCCCGTCGGCTCCGCGCTTACGCGGGACAGGTGGGGCGTGTTCGCAGCCGTAAAGGACCCGCGCCTAACGGTCGCTGCGCAATACGCCCGCCGGCAGGACGAGGGAGAAACCGGGGCGAATACGCCGCTTTCCCCCCGCGCAGTCATCGATAGCAGCGGCTCGCTGGTTTCGGCTTATGCGATAGCCCGTGTATTGCGCGGCGGAGGCAAATTCCCCCGCCCTCTCCACGTGCTGGCCCGGCTGGATCGCGTTACGACTCACCGGTCCAGAGGCGACAGGCACCATCTGGCCGTCGCCGGGCTGGCGTGGGACCTCACGCGCGCAGCCTCCCTTTCGCTCGATTATCAGGAGCTGCTACCGGATCGGGGCGCGGCCGTCGCACCGAACAAAACTTTGTTCTTGCATCTCGTGGCCAGGTATTAGCTGAGCGATGCGCGAGACGCGGCCCATAAAGGCCGCAAATTGTTGTGACAATCTCGTTACGCTCGGCGTGTCCGGGCCATTTGTGGCGCCGTATCTTACGGCAAGCTCTCTGCAGCACTCCCTCCTAATCACGACCATCACTCACAGGAGACCGCGCATGTCGCGTCGCCATATCGCCGCGTTGGCTTATGCCGCACTGATCCTCGCCGCGGCGGCTTGCACGTCATCGGAAGAGGACGACACGGCTGCCACGTCGGCGTCGCGCTCCGGCTCGGTGGATCTGACCGGAGCCGGAGCGACGTTCCCGTATCCGCTGTACTCCAAATGGTTCTCGGATTACGCGACGGCGACGGGCGTGCGCATTAATTACCAGTCCATCGGCTCGGGCGGGGGCATACGGCAGCTCTCCGAGGGAACCGTAGACTTCGGCGCGACCGACGGACCGATGACCGACGAGGAGCTAGGCAAGGCCAAGGGCGGAGCCATCCTTCACTTTCCGACCGTGCTGGGCGCAGTTGCCGTCGCTTACAATCTGCCGGGCTTCCAGGGCGAGCTGCGCCTGTCGGGCCCTGTCGTCGCCGACATTTTTCTCGGCAACATCAAGAAGTGGAACGACCCGAGAATTGCCGCCTTGAATCCGGGCGTGAGCCTTCCTTCCAGCGACATCCTGGTGGTGCACCGATCCGACGGCAGCGGCACAACTTACGTTTTCAGCGATTATCTCTCGGCGGTGAGCCCGGCGTGGGCGCGAGGCCCCGGGCGCGGCAAGGACGTGGCGTGGCCCACTGGGCTGGGAGGCAAAGGAAACGAAGGCGTGGCGGGCCAGATCAAGCAGATTCCCGGGGCGATCGGCTATGTCGAGCTCGCGTACGCGAACCAGAACAACCTTCCCGTCGCCGCGATTCAGAACGCCGCCGGAGCTTTCATCAAGCCGAGCATTGCCGCCGTCACTGCGGCCGCGGCGGGAGTGGCCGCGCAACTGCCTCCTGACACCGACTATCGCATCTCGATCGTGAACAGCCCGGGCGCCGAGGCGTATCCAATCTCCTCGTTTACCTGGCTGCTGTTGTATCGGCAGCAGACCGATTCCGTCAAGGCTCGCAAGCTCAAGGATTTCCTGCGGTGGGCCCTGAGGGAAGGTGAGAAGCAAGCCGCCGCGCTCGATTACGCGCCGCTTCCCGCCGCGATGGCCGACCGGCTGGTGCAGCGCCTCGATTCGATCCGGATAGCGCCTGCCGGTGGCTGACACCGTCGCGCCGGCGGGCGCGAGGGGAGGGTTCGGCAGCACGCGACGAGCGGCGATCATGACCGGCGCCGCGACGGGTGACCGCCTCTATCAACTCGCCGTCACTGGGTTCGCGCTCGTCATTCCCGGGCTGCTGGCTCTGATCGCCATCGCGATCGGCGTGGCGGCATGGCCGGCGTTTTCCACCGCCGGGCTCTCGTTCATCACGAGCAGCGAGTGGAACGTGCAGGCTGGGAAGTTCGGTGCGGCGCCGGCTATCTACGGCACGCTCGTATCCTCCTTCATAGCTCTCGCGCTGGCGACCCCGCTCGCCGTCGGTGTCGCGATCTTTCTCTCGGAGATCGCGCCCAAATGGCTGCGGCAGCCGGTTGCTTTTCTCGTGGATCTCCTCGCGGCCATCCCGAGCGTCGTGTACGGCCTCTGGGGGATCTTCTTTCTGGTTCCGATGCTCCGGGACCACGTCGTCCCTTTCCTGCGCGATACGCTGCATCTGGGCGGGACCCCGCTGTTCAGCGGGCCCGCGTACGGGCCGAGCATGCTCGCCGCGGGCGTTATCCTGGCTATTATGGCGTTGCCGTACATCTCGGCCGTGACGCGTGAGGTCCTGCTGGCGGTGCCGCGGTCGCAGCGCGACGCCGCGCTGGCGCTCGGCGCCACGAAGTGGGAGATGATCCGGGATGCCGTGGTTCCGTATGCGCGCTCCGGGATCATCGGCGGCGTCATCCTTGGCCTCGGAAGGGCGCTAGGCGAGACCATGGCGGTGACGATGGTCATCGGCAACCGACCGGAGATCTCCGCGTCGCTGCTCGCGCCCGGCTACACCATGGCGTCGTTGATCGCCAACGAGTTCACCGAAGCCACGAGCGATCTGCATCTCTCGGCGCTCATGGCGGTCGGCGCGGTCCTGTTCGTCGTCACACTCATCGTCAACGGCATCGCGCGCTGGCTGGTGTGGCGCGTCGCCAGCGGACCGCGCGCGTGAGCGCCCTGCGCCGGCGGAAGGCGGGCAACATCGTGATGCTGTCGCTCACCTACGTGGCGAGCGTGCTTGCCACGCTCCCGCTGCTCTTCATCCTCTTTCATCTCCTGCAGAAAGGCGCGAGCACTGTCTCTCCGGACTTCTTCACCCACATGCCGCGCCCCGTGGGCGAGGCGGGCGGCGGCATGTCCAACGCCATCGTCGGAACGCTCATTCTGATCGGCATCGCGGGGGCGATCGGCCTTCCCGTCGGCATCGGCGCGGGGCTCTATCTGGCGGAGAAACGCACGGGCGCGCTGGCGATGACCGTGCGATTTCTGTCGGACGTGCTGAACGGCCTCCCGTCGATCGTGCTGGGGATCTTTGCCTGGCAGTTCCTGGTGCGACCGTTCGGCAATTTCTCCGCGCTCGCTGGCGGAATCGCGCTTGGGGCAATGATGATTCCGCTCGTGACTCGCACCACCGAGGAGATGATCCGGCTCGTTCCCAACTCCCTGCGCGAGGCTGCCCTCGCGCTCGGGTATCCGCGCTGGAGAACTTCACTCAGCGTGATTCTCCGCACCGCGCTGCCGGGAATAGTGACCGGCGCCCTCGTGGCGATCGCGCGCATTGCCGGCGAGACTGCGCCGCTTCTTTTCACCGCGTTCGGAAACCAGTTCTGGTCCACCGCTCTTCGTGAGCCGATCGCCGCGCTGCCGCTCCAGATCTTCGCTTACGCCATCAGTCCGTACGACGAATGGCACGCGCAAGCCTGGGCCGGCGCGCTCGTGCTGATCGTCATCGTGCTCGTCATCAGTCTGGCGGCCCGTCACGTCACCCGCGCTCGCTTTGGCTCATCCACTGATTGACCCGCCGATGATTCAGCCCGTTGACGAGGACGCGCCGGAAAGACCGCGTCTCGCGACCCGGGAGCTGAGCGCGTTCTTCGGGCGGTCGCGCGTCGTATCGAACGTCACGCTTGGTTTTCGCGACCAGGAAGTCACGGCGATCATCGGACCGTCCGGGTGCGGCAAGTCTACGCTGCTGCGCTGCCTCAACCGTATGCACGAGACGGTGCCCGGCGCGAGCGCCACGGGGATCGTGACGCTCGACGGCACGGATATCTACGCGGCCGGCGTCGATCCGATCGCGGTGCGGCGCCACGTCGGCATGGTGTTCCAGCGGCCCACGCCCTTCCCGACCATGTCCATTCGCGACAATGTCACCGCCGGCCTCAAGATTCTCGGGCGTCACGCGCCGCGTGGCGCAGACGCGGAAGACGTGGTGGAGGGCGCGCTCCGCCACGCCGCGCTGTGGGACGAGGTGAAAGACCGGTTGGGTGAGAGCGCCATCGCGCTCTCCGGCGGGCAGCAGCAGCGGTTGTGCATCGCGCGCGCCCTCGCCATCCGGCCGCAGGTGATTCTGCTTGACGAGCCTACGGCCTCGCTCGACCCCCTCAGCACGCAGAAGGTCGAAGAGCTCGTGTACCAGCTCAAGCAGGACATTGCCGTGGTGATCGTGACGCACAACATGCAGCAGGCCGCGCGGGTGTCGGACAGGACCGCGTTCCTCCTCATGGGCGACCTGGTCGAAACCGCGCCCACCAACACGCTATTCACGGCTCCCCGCGATCCGCGAACCGAAGCTTACATCACCGGACGATTTGGATGACAGGATCGGCAGTGGCTGCGCGCGACTTCTCCTTCTGGTACGGGAAGAACCAGGCGCTGCACGGCGTGAACATCACCGTGCCGCCGCGCTCGATCATGGCTCTCATCGGCCCGTCCGGCTGCGGGAAGTCCACCTTCCTCCGGTCCATCAACCGGATGAACGACACCATCCCCGGCGCGCGCCACGAGGGCAGCGTCCTCCTCGGCGGAAAGGACGTGTACGCACCCGGCATGGACGTGGTACGTCTGCGGCATCGCGTAGGCATGGTCTTCCAGCGATGGAATCCTTTCCCGAAGTCCATCTACGACAACGTGGCGTATGGTCCGCGGATAAACCTCCGGCTGCGCGGCCGCGAGCTGGACGACGTGGTCGAGCGCTCCCTGCGGCGGGCCGCGCTGTGGGACGAGGTCAAGGACAGGCTCAGCGAGACCGCGTTGGGGCTGTCGGGCGGACAGCAGCAGCGGTTGTGCATAGCGCGGGCGCTGGCAAACCAACCGGATGTCCTCCTGCTGGACGAGCCCGCCAGCGCGCTCGATCCCGGCGCGACGCAGAAGATCGAGCAGCTTCTGTTCGAGCTGAAATCAGAGCTGGCGATCGTGATCGTTACGCATAACCTTCAACAGGCGGGGCGTGTATCGGATTACACTGCGTTCTTCTACCTTGGACATCTGGTGGAGTGCGACGCCACGGGGACGCTTTTCACAAATCCCCGCGAAGCGCGGACCGAGGCTTATATCACGGGGAGGTTTGGATGACGGCGGCGATCGAGCCCAGCGGAGGATTCCGCCATTTTCACGACCAACTCGCGGAGCTCAAGCAGCGGCTGCTGGACATGTCCGAAAAAGCCGAGCACCTGGTGGAGCTCGCAGTCAGCGCTCTGCTCACGCGCGACCGCGGCAAAGCCGAGCTCGTCATCGTCGGAGACAAGGACCTCAACGGGCTGGAGATCGAGATCGAGCAGCGGGCCATCGCGCTGCTCGCGCTGCAGCAGCCGATGGCCAGGGACCTGCGGTTCATCATCGGGACGATCAAAATCTCGAACGACCTGGAGCGGGTCGGCGACCACGCCGTCAACATCGCCGAATCATCCCTGCGGCTCATCGAGGCGAACTCCAACATCATTCCCGATCCCGAGCTGGAGGACATGGCGCGGCGCGCGCGCTTGATGCTGAGCGAGGCCCTGGACGCCTTCATCCAGGCCGATGGCGCGCTCGGCCGCGATGTCTGCCGCGCGGACGACGTCGTTGATGCGCTCCACAACTCGGTTTTCCGCATCCTGCTGACGCACATGCTCGAAGACGCCCGCACGATCACGCCTTCGCTGGAGCTGCTCCTCGTGAGCCGCAACCTCGAGCGCGTAGCGGACCTGGCCACCAACATCGGCGAGGACGCCGTCTACCTCGCCGAGGGCAAGCAGATCAAGCACCACTTCGAGGACTGATGCCGCGCCGCTTGGCCTCAAGAGTGGGCGGGAGGCAGGCATGACATCTCGCGCGCGGGTGGCCCCGGCCGCCAGGACCCGCGTTTCTGGCAAGCCGGAGGGTGCCGTGCGAATCGCGGCCCTCGACATAGGATCCAATTCCATCCGGCAGATCGTAGCGGACGTGACTCCGAATGGGATGATTCGCGTAGTCGACGAAATGAAGGCGGCTCCGCGGCTGGGAGCCGGAACTTCGGAGACGCGGCGGATCGGCGAGGGGAGCATGCGAAACGCGCTCGAGGTGATCGGGCGCATGGTGACGCTTGCCAGACAGCTCGGCGCGGAGCGCATCGAGGCAGTCGCCACCAGCGCGGTGCGCGATACGATCAACGGCGAGCTCTTTCTCGACCTGGTCAGGGAGGAAACCGGGCTGACCGTCCGCACGCTGGAGGGAGAAGACGAAGCGCGTCTAAGCTTCCGCAGCGCCCTGGCGCACTTCGAGCTGGGAAAAGGACGCGCGGTCGTGCTCGACATCGGCGGCGGATCGCTCGAGCTCGCTCTCAGCGCCGATGGGCTGCTCGACCGACTGATCTCGCTTCCGCTCGGAGCGTTGCGGCTCACCGAGGAATTCATGCCGGACAGGATCACGCGCTCGCGGGTGAAGAAGCTCCGCCGCAAGGTCCGCCGTGCGCTCGGACGCAAGCTGCCGGTGCGAAACTGGCGAGGCGCAATGGTCATCGGCTCGGGTGGCACCTGCACCAACATCGGTGAGATGCACCTGGCGCGGCGCGGACTGCACATGGCGCAAACCGTCCAGGGCACCAAGGTGCCATGCGCCGAGATCGAGCGTATGCTCGACTTGCTGGTGGACCTCCCGGCGGAAGAACGCGCGCGGGTGCCGGGGCTCAGTCCCGTCCGCGCCGACATCATCGTCGCTGGCATCTGCGTCATCGCCGAGGTCCTGGAGCGACTCGGCTCGCAGGAGCTGACGGTCTCCAGCTACGGGATTCGCGAGGGGCTGTTGCTGGAAACGGCGCGGGTGCGGCCGACGATCGCGGACCCCGGCGAGACGCGGCAGCGCTCGATAATGCACCTGGCCGAGCGGTCGCACTACGAGGAACTGCACTCGCGGCACGTGCAGAAGCTCGCGCTGCAGATCTTCGATCAGCTCGGCGAGCGGCTCGGCTGCGGTGAGGGCGAGCGCGCGCTGCTATCGGACGCGGCGCTGCTGCACGACATCGGGTACCACATCAATTACGAAGACCACCACAAGCATTCGTACCACCTCATCACCCACGCCGAGCTGCTGGGGATGACCCCGGTGGAGCAGGTGATCGTCGCCAACGTCGCCCGGTATCATCGCGGCCCGCGGCCGAAGGAGAAGCACCGGAATTATTCTGGACTCGACAAGCCGTCGCGACAGGTGGTGAAGCGTTTGTCCGCGATCCTGCGTGTAGCCGACGGATTCGACCGCGGACATTCGGGGGCGGTCGAGCGTGTGGGCGTCGAATGGACCGACGACGCGCTGGTGTTACGCGCCACGCCGTCGGCGCGCGGCGGCGACGTGCAGCTGGAGCTGTGGGGGGCCGACCGCAAGTCGGGGCTGCTCGCGACAGTCGCCGGAACGCCGGTGACGATCGCGACGTCCGCCCTGCGGAATCTGAAAGCTGGCTAGCGCGGAGTTAGCGGCAAGCGGGAGGGCTGCACGGGTACCTCCTGAGGATCCGCCGACGCGTTGATCGTGAATGTCTGCGTGCTGCTCGTACCGCCGCTCGTCGTCACGGTAACAGTCCTGGCCCCCGCTGCGGCGGTGCTCGCGATCACGAAGTCCGCCGTGATCGACGTGGCGCTGACGACGGTGACGTTGCTCACGGTAACGTTCGAGCCGCTCACGGCCACGGTCGCGCCCGAAACGAAGTTCGTCCCGGTCAACGTGACGGATACCGTGTTGCCCTGCACACCCGATGTCGGGCTGATGCTGGTCAAGGTCGGTGCCGGCGGGTTGCGGCCGAGCATGCGCGTACCCGGGTCCGGCCTCCGATCGGCTTCGGTAGGGAGGTCCGCGCAAGCGCCGACGAGGGCGGTGGTCAACACCGCCAGAGCTCGGGCGGATCGCTTCACGTAGCCGAGCGTGCCTCGTGTCGAACGAAGCGCAAACATGCGAGGGAGCCACAGTAATCTTTCCGGGAAAATCCGTCAACTACCAGCGCTAGTAGTCCGTCGTGAGACGTACAGTTACGGTTCGGCGCCCTCTCCGTAGGCCGCTTCCGCGGAGACCGGCTGCGCCTCGCCCCACGAATGCCCAAGCAGAATCCGATGAGTAGGCCGTTCCGGCCGGGGCCCCGGCAACCGCTGATGGTACGTACCGTCGGACCGGAGCTCCCACGCCTGCCGGTTGTCCGCCAGACAAGTCTCCAGAAGCGACTTGAGCCGCGGCTGCAGCCTGGGATCCTCTACCGGCACGACACACTCCACCCGCCGGTCGAGGTTGCGTGGCATCCAGTCCGCAGAGCCGAAGTAATACTCGGGCTCGCCGCCGTTCTCCCAGTACCATATTCGCGAGTGCTCGAGGAAGCGTCCAATGATGCTGATCACGCGGATGCGCTCGCTCACGCCCGGCAGCTGCGGGCGCAGACAGCAGATCCCGCGGACGATCAGGTCTATCTCGACGCCCGCGCACGAAGCGGCGTACAGCGCGGCGATGATCTCCTCGTCCACCAGCGCGTTCATTTTCGCGATTATCCGCGCCGCCTTGCCCGCGCGCGCGAACCGAACCTCGCGCTGGATCATCTCCAGGAACCGGGCGCGCATGTTCGCGGGCGCCACGAGCAGCTTTCTATAGATGCTCTGCCGGGAGAAGCCGGTCAGCGCGTTGAACAGGTCGCTGACGTCGGCTCCGATAGAGGGGCTGCAGGTGAACAACCCGAGATCGGTATATATCTTCGCCGTCTTCGAGTTGTAATTGCCGCTCCCGATGTGTGCGTACCTCCGGATGCCGTCGCCTTCCTTCCGCACCACCAGCGCGGTCTTGCAGTGCGTCTTGAGCCCGGGAAGCCCGTACGCGACGTGCACGCCGAAGCTCTCCAGCGTGCGCGCCCAGGTGATGTTGTTGGCTTCGTCGAAGCGGGCCTGTAGCTCCACCAGAACAGCCACCTGCTTTCCCCGTTGCGCGGCTTCCGTGAGCGCGCGAACGATCGCGGTATCTCCCGACGTCCGATACAGCGTCATCTTGATTGCCAGGACGTGCTCGTCCGCGACCGCAGCAGCGAGAAAATTCTCGACGCTCGCCGGAAACGAGTCGAATGGATGGTGCACCAGGATGTCACGTTCGCGGATCGCCGCGAACACGGATCGCGTGGTGTCCCGCAGCTCGGCGGGGACCGCCGGCGTGAACGGCGGATCGCGAAGCTCCGGCACGTCGAGCATCGCGATGGACATCAGGTCGCCCAGCTCCAACAGCGGGCCGGTCTCGATCAGATCTTCCTCGTGTAGCAGCGTGACGTCGGCATCGAGTTCCTGCTGGTCTGCGAGCTCCTCGCGCAGCAGCTCGCGCAACGCGTGCGGCGTGCCGTCCTGCAGCTCCACGCGGACGACCTCCGCGAACCGGCGCTGAAAGACCTGCTCTTCGATCATCGCCAGCAGATCGGACGTGTCGTCCGACGCGGCCAGCTCCAGGTCGGAGTAGCGCGTGACACGGAAGGCGTGCCAGCCGCGGATCTCCATTCCGGGGAAGAGCGCGCCGAGGTTCGCGCCGATCACCTGCTCCAGCGGGACGAAGTGATGCTGTCGCCCGAACGGAACCCAGCGCGGCAGGCTCTTCGGAACCTTCACGCGGGCGAAGTGCTCGGTGCCGCGCTGCGGGTCGAACACCTGCACCGCTAGCGACAG
>CALMKE010000128.1 GCA_937867645.1 uncultured Gemmatimonadota bacterium
GGTCGCGTGACCGGCGCGGTGATATCGGAGAACTCCGGCCAGCCCGGCGGCGGGATCAGCATACGCCTGCGGGGGACGAACTCGATTCTCGGCGGCGCGGAGCCGCTGTACGTGATCGATGGCGTGCTCGTGGACAACTCCTCGGAAGCGCTGGTCAGCCTGAGCGGCAACGCGCCGCGCGGCAACCAGGCGCTGAGCAATCGCATGGGTGACTTCGACCCGGCCGACGTCGAGCGGATCGAAGTGTTGAAGGGCGCCGCCGCCGCGGCGCTGTACGGCGCGCGGGCGAACAACGGCGTCATCCAGATCTTCACCAAGCGCGGCCAGTCCGGCCGGCCGAACGTCACCGCCGCAACCGACGTGACCTGGGGAAGAACGCCCAAGCGGTATGAGCTCAACATGCACCCCAACGCCGGCTACACCGACGTCCTCTTCGGCGGCGCGCCTGCCCAAGGAGCTCCGATCCAGCGCTACGACATTCAGGATCAGATCTGGCGCACCGCGATGAGCACCAACACGCGCCTGTCGGTATCCGGCGGCAACTCCGGGACCAGCTATTACATGGGCGGCGGATATCAGCGCGAAGAGGGGATCCTGCGCACGACCGACTACGAGCGAACCAACTTCCGCGCCAACGTGTCCCAGCGTCTCTCCAACCAGCTCGAGGTCGGCCTGCGCGGGAACTACATCAGAACGCAGGCCGACTACATGCCGGAAGGGGAGCAGACCCAGGGCGTTCTCACCAGCGTCATCTTCACGCCCACGTCGGTCAACCCTGCATTCAATCCGAACACGGGCCGATATCCATACAACCCGGTGCTGGGAGCCAATCCTCTCGACGTGCTCGAGAACTGGTCCGCTCCCGAAAAAGTCACCCGCATGCTCGGAGGCCTCGAGGCCACGTGGCGGCCGATCCAGAGTCTCTCGATCAAATACATCGCCGGGCTCGACGACTACCGGCGCGAGGCGCGCTACTTCCAGCCGCCTCTCTCCATCGGCGCCAATTTCAGAGGCTCGATCCAGAATCCGGTGCAGTTCAGCCGGCTGTTCAACAACGACCTGACCGCCAACCACACGTGGACGGCCAGTCCCGCGCTCGGCCTGAACACGTCTCTCGGCTTCCGCTATACCTCCGACAAAACCGAGAGCGTGCGCGCGGCGGGATCCGACCTGGGTCCCGGCCAGACGCTCGTCGGCGGAGCGATCCAAACCGCCTCGCAGAGCCTCTCCGAGCTCCGCACCGTGGGCTGGTACGTCGAAGAGCGAGCCAGCATCGCGGACCGTCTTTTTCTCACGGCGGGTGTGAACTGGGATGCGTCCTCCGCGTTCGGAAAGGAGCAGCGCCTGCAGACGTTCCCGCGATTCGGCTTCTCCTACGTGCTGGACCGCGAATCGTGGTGGCAGCAGAGTGTCGGCAACTTCCTCAGCTCCTTCCGCCTCCGCGGGGCGTACGGCCAGACCGGCGGGCAGCCGCCCGGGTTGTACTCGCGGTTCGCGAACTATGTGGACGTGGCGTTCAGCGGAAGACCGGGACTTGTCTCGAGCACCACCGCGGGCAATCCCGACCTGAAGCCCGAGCGCCAGCGGGAATATGAAGGCGGGTTCGACGTCGGTTTCTTCCGCGACCGCGCGCAGATCGAGTTCAGCTATTACGACAAGAAGACGACGGACCTCGTGCTCTCGGCGCCCCTCCCGCCCAGCAGCGGGTTCCAGCGGCAGTTCCGCAACATCGGCAGCCTGAGCAACAAGGGTGTCGAGGTGGCCTTGAACACGATCAACATCAGTCGCGACAACTTCGCGTGGCGCAGCCGCTTCACCTACTCGGCCAACCGGAACAAGATCACTCGCCTGGTCGGAGAAGCCGACACGCTCGTGTTTGATTACCTGAACGCGGTCATCGTCGGCCAGCCGATCGGAGTGTTCTTCGGCGGCACGTACGCGCGCACGCCTGACGGGCAGATCGCGTACCGGCCGATCACGGTGGCCGGTCAGAGCCTGAACCTGCCGTACCGTGAGACGGTCACTCTTCCCAGCGGCGCGACGGCTTTCGCGCGCCGCATCATCGGCGACCCGAATCCCGATTTCGTGGCCACGCTCGGCAATGAATTCGACATCGGAGACCGCGTCCAGGTGAGCGTGCTGCTCGACGGACGCTTCGGCAACGACGTCGCCAACTTCACTCGCCGCATTTCAGAGCTGTTCGGCGTGGCGAAGGTCAACGAGCGCGAGATCAGCGGCGACACTGTCGCCCGCACATTCTCGCTGAACCCGACCGGCCGGAGCCTCATCTACGAGGAATACATCGAGGACGGCAGCTACGTGAAGCTGCGGGAGATCGCGGTTCAGTTGGCGTTGCCGGCGGGCATGGTGCAGCGATTGGGCGCGCAGGGCGCGAGCCTCAGGCTCGCCGGGCGCAACCTCGCGACCTGGACGGATTATACCGGACTGGATCCGGAGACGAACATGTTCTCCGCCAGTACCGTGTCCCGGGGCGTGGACTTCGCGACGAGTCCCTTGCCCAGGCAGTTCAGCATCGGCCTTTCCTTCAACTACTAGGGTGCGCGAATGACATATACGCGAAAACTCGCGCTCCTTGCCGCGCTGGTGTTCGGCATGGGCGCGTGCGATCTAGAGCTGACGAATCCCAACTCGCCGACCGAAGAAGAGGTCATCACCGACCTCGACGGTCTGCTCGCGGTGGCGGTCGGGATGCAGGGCCAGTACGCCTCGGCCATAGACGACTACATGGTCACCAATTCCCTCATAACCGATGAGTGGGGGACGCAGACCAGAGCGCTCATCTCATACCAGTCGCTGCTGACGGGACAGAACTTCGATCGCTCGTACGGAGTCGTCGAAGCGCCGTGGTCGGCATCGTACTCCGTGATCAAATCGGCGAACACGGTGCTCGCCGGCGCGGATCAGGTGGGCCTGGGCGCCGGCCTGCGCGCGGGCACCGTCGCCATCGCCAAGCTATTCAAGGCGATGGCGTTCGGAATGCTCATCCAGCAGTACGAGAAGGTGCCGGTCGTCGTATCCACCGAAGGATCGGTTCCGCAGCCACGGGCAGTGGTCATGGATACGATCCTGAGCCTGCTCGAATCCGCGCGGTCCGACATCGCCGGCGTCTCCGACGCGGACCTGGCTGGATTCCGCTCGCGGGTTGCCGGCACCGGCTTCGACCTTCGCGCGACGATCGACGCGATGCTGGCCCGGTACTATCTGATTGCCGGCAGGCACGCTGACGCGATTACCGCCGCCAATCGCGTGCCGCTGAACGCGCTCTCCGTCCTGTCCTATCCGTCGCCCTCGCGTAACCCGATCGAGAACCTGGCGTTTCAGCTCCTGTACGTGGCCGGACTCAAGAGCTTCTCCACTCAGGCGGAGGCGGGCGACCGCAGGCCGGGCTACTGGCTGGATGTCACCCGGGCCGGGCCGACCGGCAACCCGGACTCGACGCTTCTCTTTCTCCGAAAATACTCGACGCCCAACGAGCCTTTCCCTCTGTACCTCCCTGACGAGATGAAGCTGATCAAGGCGGAGGCTTACGCCCGCACGAACAACCTGGTCGAAGCCCTCCGTCTCGTGAACGAGGTGCGGACGCAGACCAGCTCCACGGTGGATGAGCCCGTCGCCGGACTTCCACCGATCGTGCTCGCCACGCAGGCGGATATTCTCGCCGAGATCGCGAGGCAGCGGCGGTATGAGCTGTATGAGCAGGGGCTGCGCTGGGAGGACACGCGAAGGTTCGGCACGGCGGTGACCACGGTGCCGACGCAGCCCTGGCTGCCGATCCCGCAGCAGGAGTGCGACGTCAATCCGGCGAATCCATGCGGCTGAACAGCTATTGGCTGTTGGCTATTGGCTGTTGGTAACTGCGAAAAGCCCCCGTCGGAAGACGGGGGCTTTTTTCATTTCACGTATTTCGCGGGATCCTTCTGAAAATCCCGCATGCACTGGTCGGAGCAGAAGTAGTACGTCTTGCTCTGATATTCTGCCTTCCCTTCCGCTGATTCGGGCATGACCACCATGCCGCAAACCGGGTCTTTGTACTCCGTCATTGCACGCTCCGCTTGTGGGATTCCCAAACCCTGCAATCACCAAGCCAACAGCCAACAGCCAATAGCCAATAGCTCTTGGTTAATGAAAATCATGCGACTGGTGCGCCAGCCCCTTCACCTTCAGTTCCTTGAACTTCTCCCCCACCACGTTCATCACCGCGCCGTCCCGCTCGAACCGCCCGCGCACCATGATGAACGTCGCGAATTTCACCGGCTCCGCGAACTCGTCCACCAGCTTGCTCGGCACGATGATGTTCATGAAGCCGTGCTCGTCCTCCAGCAGCAGGAAGATCGTCCCGCCCGCGCTCTCCGGCCGCTGCCGCACCGTGACCAGCCCCGCCACCAGCACGCTCTCCCTGTGCTTGAGCTTCGGAAAATCGCGGCTCCCCACCACCCCCGCGCCGCTCAGTCTCGGACGCAGGTGCTCCATCGGATGCCCGCGCGCGCTCAGCCCCAGTGCGAAATAATCCATGAAGATGAGGTCGCGCTGGCTCAGCGGCCTGGGTGAATTCACTCCGTTGCCTGCGGGCGCGAGCGGCAGCGAATCGCCCGCCACGCGCAGCGCCTCCCACGTCGCGCACCGCCGGTCCTGCTCCCACACCGCGAACACGTCCGCGCGCGCCAGCGTCAGCGCCTCGGCGCGCGTGAGCTCGCACCGGCGCACTACGTCTTCTATGGAAGTGAACGGCCCCTCAGCGCGCGCGGCCCGCAGCCGCTCCATCGTCTTGTCGGCCAGACCCCGCACGTGCCGCCAGCCCACGCGCAGCGCCGGCTTCGAGAAATCCGCCGTCTCTTCCACCGTGCACTCCCAGTCTCCGTCGCGCATGCACGGCTGCCGCACCTCCACGCCGTGCCGCCGCGCGTCGTGGATCAGCGTGGACGGCGGATAAAAGCCCATCGGCCACGAGTTCAGTATCCCCATGTAGAACTCGGCGGGATGATGCGCCTTGAGGTACGCCGACGCGTACGCGATCAGCGCAAAGCTCCACGCGTGCGATTCCGGAAAGCCGTAGTTCGCGAAGCTGATCAGGTCCTCGCAGATCCGCGACGCGACTTCCTCCTTCACGTCGTTGGCGATCATCCTCAGCCGCAGCTTCTCCAGCACGGCCTCGAGCTTTCCCTTCTTGCGGATGTTGCCCATGGTGCGGCGCAGCTGGTCCGCCTCCGCGGCGGAGAAGCCGCCGAGCGCCATGGAGATCGCCATCGCCTGCTCCTGGAAGATCGGGATGCCGTACGTCCGCTCCAGGATCGGCCGCAACCGCTCGTCGGCGTAATGCACTTCCTCGCGCCCGAGCCTGCGGTTGGTGTACGGGTGCACGAACTTCGCCTGAATCGGCCCGGGGCGGATGAGCGCCACCTGCACCACGATGTCGTACAGCCGCTCGGGCCGGGTGTGCAGGATGGACGCGATCTGCGCGCGGCTCTCGATCTGGAACATGCCGATGTTCTCCCCGCTCGCGATCAGGTCGTACGTCTTCCTGTCGTTCACCGGCAGGCGATAGATCTCCGGGCGGACGCCGGTCCGCTGCTCGATCGCGTCGAACGACCGGCGCACCAGCGACAGCGCGCCGAGCCCGAGGAAATCGAACTTCGGCACGCCCACCGCATCGAGGTCGTCCTTGTCGAACTGGATGATCGTGCGGCCCATCGTCGTGTGCTCGATGGGCATGTAGTCGCCGAGCGGCGCGGATGAAAGCACGAATCCTCCCACATGCGTCGAGCGCAGCCGCGGCAGGCCTTCGAACGTCCGCACCGCGCGCAGCAGCGCGCGCCCGCGCGGAGTCTCGAGGTCGAGCGCGAACTGCTTCGCCAGTCCGTTCTGCATGTGCCCCGCGCCGGCGTCGGGATCGAACCGGTGCAGCCGCTTGGATATCTCGCCGGACTGCTCGGGCGGATATCCGAGCGCGCGCATCGAGTCGAGCACCGCGTTGGGCGCGCGGTACGTCTGCACGATGCAGGTGATCGCCGAGTGCGCGCGCTCGTACCGGCCGTACACGTAGTCGAGCACCTCCTCGCGCCGGTCGTGCTCGATGTCGAGATCTATGTCGGGCGCTTCCGTCTGCCCGTCCACGCGGATCTCCGACAGGAACCGCTCGAACAGCAGCCCGTTCATCACCGGATCCACCGCGGTGATGCCGAGACAGTAGGCCACCGCGGAGTTGGCCGCGCTGCCGCGTCCCTGGCAGAGAATCCCCTTGTGCCGCGCGAACCGCACGGCGTCCCACATCACCAGGAAAAATCCGGAGAAGCCGAGCCGCGCGATCACGCCCAGCTCGTGCTCGAGCTGCGCTTCCTCTTTCGGCATGATCCTTCCCCACCGCTGGTGCGCGCCCTCGAACACGTTGCGCCGCAGGAACTCGTCGTCGCTGAGGCCGTCGTGCCTGGGAAAGCTCGGCAGCGGCGGACGCAGCCAGCCGAGCCTGAAGTCGCACTCGCCGGCAATTCGCTCGCTCTCGGCGATTCCCTCCTCGCGCCCCTTCCACCGCCGCGCGATCTCTTCCGGCGAGCGCAGCCGCCATTCCCCGTTCGGGTGCAGCACTCCCTTCGACAGCGCCGTGTCCAGATCCATGTCGAAGCGCAGCGCCGTGAGCATGTCGTGCACCAGGCGCGTGTCGCCGTCCATGTAGCGCGCGTCCTGACAGACGACCCACGGCACGCCGCACTGTTCCGCGAGCTCGATGAGCGCGCCAGCGAGAGCCGCCTCGCTCCCGCCCGCGTGATGCAGCTGCACTTCCACGGCGAGCCTGTCGTTGAAGACGTCGCGCCAGCGTGAGAGCGCGTACAGCGCATCGCTCTTTCTCTGCGAGAGAATCAGCGAGGCAATCTCACCGCTGGCCGGTCCGGTGAGGGCGTGCAGTCCGGCGCTCCGCTCGGCTACCTGGCTCCACGTCAGCCGCGGGCGTCCGCGAGAGTGCTTGATGATGCTCTTGTCCCAGACGTGGAGATCGCCCACGCGCGAGCGCGTCACGAGCCCGGCGAGGTTGTGGAACCCTTCTTCCGTCCGCGCCAGAAACGCCGCGGTGCAGCCATCGACGTTGAATTCCGCGCCTACGACCGGCCTGATGTTCTGGCGCCGCGCCTCTTCGGCGAAGCGGACCACTCCGCCGAGGTCGGCGGTGTCGGTCAGTCCGAGGGCGCTGTAACCGATGTGGGCGGCGTAGGCGGCGAGCTTCTCAGGGGTGAGGCTGCCGTCGCCGAACGAGAATCCGGAGTGCGCCCGGAGCTCGGCGAAGCGGGGAGGCATGCGCCCGAGTATAACCCGAAGAAATCCCGAAGCAAAGAGGGTTGATCGTGCCACATTGAGTCAGCCCGGGAGACGCTGCACCCCGCCCCACTCGCCGAGATCAGGACGCTCGACGCCGACTTCCACCGGTTCGCCTTCCTGCGGGTGTGAATCCGCTGGTCGCGTAGCGCGGCTGGCCCGGCAGCTTCTCCAGCACGCTTGCGGCGGCCCTGGGTGGCAGCAGCTCATCTGGCATCGTGTCCGTAACATTACGCGGGCCGCGTAACTTCGAAGCTAAATTCGTCGGATGCTCGATCTTCGTTATGGGCCTCAGCTGAAGACGTCAAACGACCAGCCCTCACCATCGACTTGCGACGGAGAACATCTTGGCGTCACTGCGCTCACATTTCCATAAGTCAGGCTCGTGGTTGTTCGCGTGGCGAAGCTATCTGCCGCTCGCTCTGTTTCCGGTCGTCCTCGTCGCACTCCGGGGATATTCCTATCCGTACGACTCCCCCGCTCTCGCCCTTGCCTGGGAAGTCGCGTGCTTTGCGGTCGGCGTCGCGGGAGCGGCCATTCGCGCATACACGATCGGGTACGCCCCACCGGGCAGCTCCGGCCGGACCACCGACTCGCCGAGCGCCAGCAGGCTCAACACGACCGGCATCTACTCGCTAGTGCGCCACCCGCTGTATCTCGGGAATTTTCTGATGTGGCTCTCGATCGTTCTGTTGACTCGGCACTGGTGGGCCGTGGCTGCGGTCAGCCTCGCGTTCTGGCTCTACTACGAGCGCATCATGTACGCGGAGGAAGAGTTTCTTCGCTCGCACTTCGGCCAGAGCTTCGATGATTGGGCGGGCGCGACACCGGCGATCTGGTTGTTCGGTACGGGATGGCGGCGGCGCTGGAAGCCATCGCCCGTTGTTTTTTCCGGAAAAGCGGTCTTGCTGAGGGAACCGAGCCCATGGTTCGCCTTCATCGCCTCGTTCACTCTCGTGGAAGCTGCCGCCGAGTGGTTCGCCACAGGCCGCCCGTTGGTGCATCCGGTTTGGGTCTTCACGCTGGCGACGGTTGGCGGGATATACCTGCTGTTTCAGCTCCGTCCCATTCGCTCCAGGCTGCAGCGTAGAGACAGCACGCAATAACAGCCCCCGTCATGCGGCTGGTTCGTAGGCGGGTTTCAGGTCGCCGAAATCCAGAGGGACACGCTTGCGCGCGTCCGCCGTCGTGCTCTGGGGCCTCCCGAGCAGAGTTGCGAGGAGCGCGATTCCGCCTACCCACGCAGTCCACGAGACGCGCTCGGCGGGAGAAAGAGTGCGAATCATGGTTACGGCAAAGTTCACCGGGGTGAGAGCGAGTCCGAGCATAGTGCTCGCCTCGGCGGTGCGACGCCTTGCTAGAACTCGCACGTCTTTTCCGCCTCCTGTCAGCAGCTGCTGCAGCCGGTGATCGAGCTCCGGATACGCCAACGATCGCCAATTCGGAACCGCCGCTACGCTCCAGACCGGCGAGGTGAATCCCCAGCCGTGCTGATTTGACGAACCGACGAACGCGAGGGCCCATCTGTCGCGCACCGCGAAGATATCCGCGCGTTCCCGCTCACCCTGTGCAAGTCCCCGAGGTGCGCCATCGACGAGCTCCGTCGCGACAATCATGGTGTCCGGGCCAGGACGCAGCGCGGAATCGCCGGTGACGGCACCCGGCAAAGTCTGAATCAGCGCGCGCGTATTCATCGGCGCCCCGAGTCCGATCACGTGACGTCCGCGCCAGACGAACTCGCCGCCACGAAGCATGATGGTACTCGCGCCGCCGGCGAGCCCCGTACGGCCGGCGGCGAACGGCTGGCCTTCGCCGTGATCGGTTACATAAGCGACATCAAAGCCGGATCGCGCGTGCCACATCTGATTTGCAGCAAGGCTGAAACCTTTGCGGCCGTCATGCGAGGCATTGGTATGGCTGTGGAAATCGACGACGACGTTGTCCGCCGGAACGGAGACCCTTATCCGCGCCATCGGTCTCGGCACGAGTGTTCCCACGGTCACTATCACACCCAGCACTATCAGGAAACCGAGACTCGTCACGAGCGCCCATTTTGAATCGCGCTTGAGAGCACCGACCAGCGCAATCGACAGCAATGCGAAGCAAACGATCGACAGGTGCTGGGGAACCGACAGTAGCGACATGTGGTCCACGAGAGCGAACCACGGGGCGAAGAGCAGGTAGCCGAGCGGAAGGTCGAGCCCGGCTCCAACCGGCGACTTCAGTGTCGCCGCATCGACGAGCGCCGACTCGCTGAAGAGGCCGGTCGCCCATATGGCAACGGTCGCAGCGGTCGCCGCGCCGAACGGGTTGAACAACAGCGTTCGGAGCCTCGACGGCACAGGGCCCCACGGCGAAGTGGTTAGTCTCATGGCCCCGAACGTATCGGGAGCCACCTAACTGGCGGATCACCATGCGTCTAGAGGCAGGCCCCAGCAGGATTAACACTACCACGAGCCTGGAAGAAGGGTGGGCGTTGATCCGCCGTTTAGATACCGCTCGATACCATTTGGGGCATCCTGGGAGCATCGATCTACCGCGGCACGTGGATTACCAGTCATCCACGCCCAGCGGCCGTTATCGCTCGATTCCCGTCGAGGTCAAAGACATTGGCTCGAGTTACCACTGCGTTAGCGGTCTTGGTGTTGGGAGCTGCCGGCGCGCTCCCCGCGCAGAGCTATGTCGCTCCGGGCGATACTTTCCCGCCTCCATCGGCTCGTGCGGAGACGGCGTCACGCGATAGCGTCCCACCCCTGCCCGGCAAGCCAGTATTCTCGCGCGGCGATCTCGTTGCGCTCGCCGCCTTCACCGCGGGCACGGCCGCGCTGATCCCTTTCGATGAACGGCTCGCGGACTGGATGCGCTCGGACAGCCGGCAAAACGTGACGGCGTTGCGGAGCGGCGCGACGGTATTCCGGCTGTTGGCCGACCCCGGTGCAATCGCAATCGCGACAGGTATGTACGCCGCCGGGCGACTCGCGCGACGTCCGGGCACCGCTGACGCCGGTCTCCACGCCACCGAGGCGATTGTTGTAAGCGGGGCCGTCACCGGGTTTCTCAAGTTGGCTACCGGCCGCGCACGTCCTTATCTGTCATCCCCGACGAAGCCGAGCGAGTTTCCGCCGGGGGTCGCGGAGTTCCGCCCCTGGCGCGGTCGGGGTGGCTATACGTCGTTCCCTTCGGGCCACACGACCGCTGCCTTCGCGGCAGCGGCTGCGTTGAGCTCGGAGCTCCGGCGCTCGCGACCGGGCACCGCGCGGTGGGCCAGTCCAGTCCTCTACGGAACGGCAACCCTTGGCGGCCTGTCGCGGATGTACGACAACAAGCACTGGGCTACCGATGTCGCCGCCGGAGCCGCGATCGGCACGCTCGCGGGCTGGAAAATTGTGGGCCTGCAGCACGACCGGCCGCAAAGCCGGTTGGACCGGTGGCTCTTGCGTACTTCCGCCGCCCCGGCCCGCGGCGGCGGAATGTTGCTGCTTTGGACAGTGCGGACCCCTTGAATCCACGCTTCACCGGATGGCTCGATATCCGTGCTCGACTCACGCTAAGACAGGAGAACAAAATGGACGGCCTCACCTCACCACGCTCGTTGGGCATGCTGGCAGCCGTCGTATTCGCGACTGCCGCATGCAATGCCGCGACGAGCCCGAAGCAGTTCCAGCCGGTCAACATCCGCGTGTCTGCGAATTCCGCGGGCTCACCGGCGACCTCCGTCACCGCGGGGGCGCTGGAAATCACCTCGCTTCGGCTCGCCCTGGGCGCCGCGTCGCTTGGCACCGGCGATCAGTTCGGGTGCGTTGACTGCCAAGGGCACACCGTCGATCAGTCGATCATGCCGCGGATCGTAAGCATCCCGCTCAACGGTGGAGCGGTCCAGATCGAGACCGAGGAAGTGGCGGCAGGGCGATACACCGAAGCTGAAATTGCGCTGGAACGGCTGCCCGCCGCGACCGCCGACTGGACTTCAGGCACAACCATCGAGATTGTGGGGCGATACAATGGCGCGCAGTTTACGCTCCCGCTGGCGATAGAGGGTGAGTTCCGCCAGCTGCTTCAGCCCCCCGTGGACATCGCCGGCAGCGCTCCGGCGGCCGCCGTCGCGGTCACTATCACTCTTCCGGTGGCGAGCTGGTTCACATCGAACGGAACGGCTCTCGATCCGGCGGATCCGGCGCAGCGCGCGCAGATCGAAGCTAACGCGCGGCGTTCCATCCAGCCTGACGACCGGCGTGTCGGGGAACGTGAGAGCGCGGATTCGCCGTCGTCGTAACATCCTCGCGCGGACTCACAACGCATCAGCCGCGCGGCGCAGTTACGGCCGCGCGGTTTGCGTTAGCGTGTAGTTCCGGCCGCGGATGGCCACGATGATGGCGGGCACCAGGAAAAGAGTGATCGGCGTCGAAATGGTGAGACCGCCCATCACCGCCAAGGCCAGCGGCCGCTGGAGCTCGCTGCCCGCCCCCAATCCCAGTCCCAGCGGCAGCAGGCCGAAAAGGGTGCACAGCGTCGTCATGAGGATCGGCCGCAGACGCACGCGCCCCGCTTCCCGGATTGCCGGTTCGAGCGCGATCCCGTCCTCGCGCATCCGGCGGCGGGTGAAATCGAGCAGGATGATTCCGTTCTTCACGATCAATCCCACCAGCAGTATGAGCCCCATGAAGCTGGATACGTTGAGCGGCGTGCCTGTAACCAGCAGCAGGAGCATCGCGCCCACGAACGACAGCGGCGCGGCGAGCAGTATGACGAGCGGCTCGATGAACGACTGAAACTGAATGACCATCACGGCGATCACGCTCAGCGCCGCCAGTACCAGCACGAGGATCAACGCGTTGAACGCCTGGCTCTGATTGGCTGACTGGCCAGCGAGCTCCAGGCGGACGCCGCGCGGCGCCGGATTGGTCGCGATAACCCGGCGGATGTCGCCGGTGATCGCACCGAGCGACCGACCGCTGATGCTCGCCGTAATCACTATCATCTGCTGCTGGTTTTCACGCAGGAGCTCCGCGCGCGCATCGGCTCTTCGGAACGAGGCCAGCGCGCCGAGTTGGCTCGCGGATCCCGTGACCGGCGACAGTATGGGAAGCACCGACAGGCGCAGCGGGTCGAAGCGAACCGAATCCGGAGCGCGGACGCGAATCGGTATCGACCGGTCATCCACTCTGATCTCCCCCGCGGCAACGCCGAGCAGCGCGCCGCTCGTCGCCGCCGCCACATCCGCCGGCGACAATCCGAGCCGGCCCGCTTCTGCCTGATTAACGCTCATGGTGATTTCGGCGGTGGGCTCGCTAACGCCGTCGTATAGGTCCACCAGCCCTTGCACGGAGGCGAGCTTCCCCGTCAGCGCCCGCGCATATGTTTCGAGCGCGACCATGTTGGGGCCGAACAGCTTGATCTCGACCGGACGGGCGGCGCCAGCCAGATCGTTGATGACGTCGGACAGGATCTGGATGAAATCGACCCGCAGCCGCGGGACGGTGCGCTCGATCTTGACGCGCACCTCGTCGATGACGGCAAAGATGGTGCGGCTCCGCTGCGAGAGCGGAGCCATGCGAACCGCGATGTCTCCCCGGTTCTGCTCGGTCGCGAACAGGCCCAGCTCCGCACCGGTGCGCCGTGAAGTTCCCGCTACCTCCGGAGTCGAAGCCAGAATGCCTTCGACGATTCTTATCTGCCTGTCGGTCTCCGCGAGCGCCGTGCCTCCCGGCGTCCAGTAGTCTATGATGAACGCGCCCTCGTCCATCTCCGGAAGAAATCCCGTGCCCACGAACCGGTGCGCCAGGACCGCACCGGCCATGAGGACCACGACCGCGATAAACGCGAGTCGTGCGTGCCTGAGGGCGATCGCGAGCGCCGCCTCATACCGCCCGGTGAGCGTATCCACGGTCTGTCCGATCCGGTGCCCGACCCGCGCGACCGCCGACCGCGGAGGCGGCTCGCTCTCCGACTCGGAGGCCGGAATGAACGCCTCGCACATTAGCGGGATGATCGTCAGCGCCAGCCCGAGCGAAACCAGAACCGCGATTGTGAGCGTGATCGAAAGGGCGTGGAAGAACTGCCCCTCAACGCCGGTGAGAAGGCCGAGGGGGAGGAAAACCACGACCGTGGTGATTGTTGAAGTAGTGACCGGCCAGATCAGCTCCTGCACCGCCTCCCGGATGGCCACTGTACGGTTGGCGGTGACGCGCAGGTGACGAACGATGTTTTCGGTGATCACAACCGCGTCATCGATCACCAGCCCGATGGCGATGGCCATCGCGCCGAGCGTCATCAAGTTGAAGGTTTGCCCCAGCATCGCCATGACGAAGACGGTTATCGACATGGTTAGTGGAATCGCCGACGCGCTGATGGCCGTGATCCGGGCGTGGCGCAGGAACACGAGCAGTATCAGGACGGCGAGTGCGGCGCCGATGAGCATCGCGTCGCGCACCGATTTCACCGCGTCGCGTACCAAAGCCGCCTGATCGTAGATCGGCCGCAGGCGGACGCCGGGCGGCAGCACGCGCTCCAGTGAGGCCGCGATCTTCGCCACGCTGTCGGCGATGGCGACCGTATTGCCGCCCGGCTGCCGGGTGATGCTTATCAGGGCGGCCGGTCGTCCGTCGCCGAAAACGAGTCGCACCGGGTCGTCGGTGCCTTCGATCACCGTGGCGACGTCCGACACGCGAAAGCCGCGACCGACGACGATGCGCGCGATGTCGTTCGCCGAGCTGGCCTCGTTGGCTGTGACGATCAGATACTGGCGGTAATCTTCCGGCAGCCGCCCCACGGCGGTCACGGTGGCGGACTGCCGGATTACCCTGGCAAGGTCGTCGTAGCTCAAGCCCTGAGCGGCGAGCCGGGCCGGGTCCGCGATCACGGAGATTTCCCGGAGGTTGCTCGCCATCACATCCACCCTTCCCACTCCCGGAACTCGCGAGAGCAACGGCCGGACCTGGTAACGGGCGATGTCGTACAGCGTCGGAGGATCACCGCCTTCCACGTTGTACGACAGGATCGGAAAAAGCGCCGGGGTCAAACGCTCGATCTCGATGCCGAGCTCGGGGGGAAGGACGCCGCGCACCTGGTTTACGCGCGCCTGCACCTGTTGCAGCGCGTACGCCATATCCGTCTTGGGCGCGAAGGTGATGTTTACCTCAGAGCCACCCCGGATCGAGCGCGACCGCACCCGCGTGACGCGGGGGACTAGCGCGACCGCTTCCTCGATCGGCCGGGTTATGCCGAAGAGGGTCTGTCTCGCGCCCAGAGCGGAGCCCTGTGCCACGACGGTGATTCGAAGAAACTGGAGCTCGGGGTAAATGGCCGAAGGCAGGCGTAGTCCTGCCCAGACGCCCGCGATGCTCAACAGCGTGACCGCCAGATATACGAATCGCCGCTGCGCAGACAGGAGGTCGAACAGCGAACGGCCACCGCTCCCGGAGGGGCGCTCGTCGGGCGCCCCCGGCGCACTCATCGTGGCGCCGACCCTCGCGGTGCGATCCTGGCTCCGTCATCGATTCCGTAAGCGCCTTCCGTCACTACACGCTCGCCGGAAGCGAGACCGCTGACGACCTCCGCTAGTTGGTTCATGCGAACACCGATCTGCACGGGCCGGGAACGAGCGATGCCTGTCCGGTCCACCACGAAGACGATCGATCCCTCTCCCTTTGGGACCAGAGCCGCGATAGGCACCGTAACGCCGGAGCGCACCGCTATCGCGATCTCGCCATACACGGTCTCTCCGATCCGTAGCTCCCTGCGCGTCGCAGGCGCGCGTACCCGGATCGCGACTCCGCGCGACATCGGATCGACTGTCCCCGCGATCTCACTAACGCGCCCGCTTCCGAGCAGCTCGCCGCCGACTTCCCCGCCCGCCCGCAATATCACGGGCATTCCTATGCGCACCTTCGCCGCTTCTGTGGGCGTGACATTAAGCACGATGTCGAGCACCGAGGGGTCCGTCACCTCCACGATCGGCAGAACGGCATCGGCCATGGAGCCAAGCGTCGCATTGAGCGAAGTCACGACCCCCCTGATCGGTGAGCGCAGTACGGAAAGCTGCGCCGAACGGCGGGCCGCAACCGCATCGGCGCGCGCCTGCGCCGCCGCTGCTGCCGCTTGCTCGACGTCCTTGCGGGGAATGATGCCCGCCTGCGCCAGCCGCCGGGCCCGCTCCAGCGCGCTGTTTGCTGCGGAGAGGCGGGAATTAGCGCTTGCCGCGGCTGCCTGAATGCTGCTCTGCTCCAGTTCGACCAGGGGCTGCCCCGGTACTACGTGATGTCCGACCGCCACGTAAATCCTGGCGACCCGCGCGGGTACGGGAGCACTCAGCGCCGCAACGTGTCCGGGACTGGCGGTCACCGCTCCCAGCGCTTTGAGCGTTTCGGTCATGGGGATCACTTGAGCGACGGCGGTACGCGCTCCCGTCACGACGAAGGTGGAATCGGACTTCGCGGGCGCGCCCCGGCCGCACGCCGTCAGCGACAGTGCGATCGCTCCCGGCAGAATGCCGGCGCCGATCAAACCAACAGCTCGCCTTCTCATCTGGTCGTTCCGTCCGCCGGCGGCGCGAGCGCGCGAACCAGTGCGGCGGCGACCCACGCCTCAGCCAGATCGTTCGTCAGCTGCGTCAGTATGTCCCGCGCATTGCGTTGCGTCTCGAGCACCGTGGTGAGCGTGGCGGCGCCTTCCTGATACGCGGTCACCGACATCTCAACCACGCGCGTGGCGCTGGCCACCAGCCGCTGCCCCCGCTCAACCCGCGCCAGCGCTGCTTCCAGCGCGCGCATCGCGGACGCCAGCTGGTTGCGCGATTCCAGCCGCGCGAGTTCGAGCGCGAACCGGGCGCGGTCGCGAAGCGCGTCCGCCTCCGCGATGGGCCCGCGGTTCCGGTTGAAGATCTGGAGGGGAATATTGATCCCGGCGGTGGGCAGCGGCCGGTTCCCAGTCGCGGGGTCATGCATCTCGAAGCCGGCATTTACGCTAAGCCCGGCGAGCCATTGGCGACGTTGCAAACGAGCGGTGAACTCGGCGGCCTCCAGCGTTGCGGCAGCCGCCAGCACGGGTAACGGCTCGGCACCGCGGTACGCCGACGGGGGCGTACCGTACGGAACGGGAGTGAGGGAATCCACCGCTACAATTACTGGCGGGTCCGCCGACAATCCGAGAATCAATTGCAGCGCGCTCGTTGCCTGAAAAAGGGCGAGCGAGTCAGCTGCCGCGAGATTGGCCTGCTGGCCGGCGAAAATGGTCGCCAGCTCTACGTCCAGATCGCTCGCGTCGCCCGCGTCGCGCCGCGCAACCGCTATGGCACGCAACCGATCCGCCCCGCGCACATTCCGCTCCGCCAATCCCGCCCGCGCGCGCGCCGCCGCAGCGCGGGTATAAGCGGTGTCCGCATCGAGGACAAGCAGCGCCCGGTCGTAACGAAACCTGTATAACGCGGCGGACAGGCCCGCTCGCGCGGCACCAACCCGTGCGTTTCTAAGCGTGGGGAGATCCAGCGGCAAGTCGACCGCAAAGCGATACTGAGGCGTACTCTTGCTGTAACCCGAGGCGAGAATCGGGTTCGGACGAGTGCGGGCCGTGAGCAGCTGGGCCTGCGCTATCTGACTGTCCGCGCGCGCAATGCCTATGCGCGGTGCACGCGCAAGAGCCGCGGCGATTGCCTCCGAGCGCGTCAAGGGCTGCTGAGCGCCAGCCGGCGGAGCAGCCAGCAGCAGCGCCGCCAGGAGCAACGACGTACCGGCCACGCCGAATGCCGCCCCGTGCATGGGG
>CALMKE010000129.1 GCA_937867645.1 uncultured Gemmatimonadota bacterium
GCGTTCGCCGAATCGGTTCGCTCCGCTTGAGCCACGGAGCTTCGTGGGCCTGAAGATCCTGCACGTTGACGCCGGCGGCAGCTGGCGCGGTGGGCAGCGACAAGCGCTGCTGCTCGTACGGGCTGCGGATGATTAACACCTGTGAGTATTTATTCTGCCAAAGATTATTCATTTCTGAGTACGCGGGGAGCGCCTCTGGAGTTGCAAGCTTCGGAGGCGCTTTCATTTCTGTTTGCGTGGGCGTGAATTTCTTCATTCAGCTGTCACCGGGCACTCGCCCAGACCCTCGAGCGTTAGCAACTGTCTGGAATGTCACGCGGGCAAGGAGAGCTGGGGAGCCGTGATTGTCAGTCATCTGACCGGTCCAGACCCAGCATCAGTCCTCCACGTGTACGTATCGCTTCAGCCCATTCTTGTGAGAATTCGAGCTTGACTGCCTCGGCCGCACCTATTCTGGCTCGCGCGACTATTGCGATCGGGACGCCGCTCGGCTAACGGACAGTTTTCACCACCAAGACCGCATCGAGCTGGCGCCCCGATCAGGATGGCTGCTATCTCTTCACTGAGCTAGGCACAAAGATCCGCCGTATGGTCGACGCATCGAGCACAGCTGAAACGGCTCGCACAGAAAAGTCTTGGTAAACCCAGAAAAAAAACTGAACTACTAGTGATGGTAGTTCCCCTGCACTGTAGGAACGGATACGATCACATGATGCATCTGTCTAGGAAACCACATCCTCTTCCCAGGAAGGCGAAAAGTATGATACGCCCGCATCACATTGGTTCGATGATCTCTGTGGTCGCGCTCTCAGCGGCCATCGCCGGCTGCGCCGACGAACCCTCCGCTCCCCAGCCAAGCGAGCCCAGGTTTTCTGCCGAAGCTCTTCGGGCAGCTTATGAAGCATCAGCAAGAGCCGAGCTTGCTGCAGCCTCACATGGGCGAAAGCTTCGTGGGTTTGAAGAGGAAATTCTTCGAGCGGAAGATCTAGTGCCTGGATTGGGCGGGGTCTATTTCGACGCCGGAGGAAATGTGGTCGTGTATCTCCAAGACGTCGCAAACGCTGGAAGGGCGGTAGCCGCATTGGCGACCATTGCGGCCGATGCTCCCGTTCACCCAGAAACTCGCGCGATGCTCGTAGCGCCGGGTCGGATCATGGTGGTGCCTGGAAAGTTCGCATTCTCATCGTTGGTCGCGTGGCAGGCGGCGTTCACGAGGCGGCACTCAGAGATCCGCGGCCTTAATTCGATCGACGCGGATGAGTCGTTGAACCGCGTCCGCATCTCCGTGTCCAGCGAGAGTTACGGTGCCGACGCCGAACGCGTGGCCGCACAAGCGGGAGTTCCTCCGGATGCCGTCGTGATTGAGGTCGGCCCCGCCAACCAGCTTACTGCCGACAACCTTCGCCGCAGCTATCTCCCCACTGGCGGCGGCTTGCAGATTCAGAACGCGAACGAAGCTCTCTGCAGTCTAGGGTTCAATGTCACAAAGGCAGACGGGACGACTGGCTTCCTGACGGCCTCGCATTGCACCAATGGCCCGATAGGCGACGGTTGGATCCTAGATCCAATACATCAGTCGCTGAATTCCGGGGGGAATTTCCTGGGGGACGTTCAAACCAATCCGCCGTGGAACAGCACCCTGCCGGGGTGCGAGGGGATGTACCGTTGCACAGGAGCCGACGCCGAGTTCGTTGCATACACGACAAGCAGTTCGTCGGCGAAACGCGTTGCGTATACAGCTTATAGAGGAGAAAACAGCAACGGCGGATCGATAAGCATCACGGGCTGGTGGAATAACGTCGCCCCACCGATCGTCCGCGGCGTGGGTGAGTCCGTCGACAAGATGGGAAGAACAACCGGTTGGACACGTGGTAATGTTGCCAGCACATGCGATCATTTCCAAACTGTGATTAACGGCCAAACATACATGGTGCAGTGCGCTATCAAGGTCACCAATGCGCGCGGAGGTAAAGGTGACAGTGGGAGTCCCATATTCGTTCCACCGGCGGACGGGCAGATGGGCCAGTCTCTGTACCCGATAGGCATCATGTTTGGGGGCACGAACGACTACACAGACCCATACGGTGACACTTATTGCACGGGAGCGCTCGGTCCTTGCATTATTTGGTACAGCACATGGCAAAGGATCGAAGAGCACTTCGGGTTCACCGTCAATCCGAGCTTGTGAGGAGACTGGGGAAGACGGCGGCTTCTGTCACAACCTTTGCTAAGTAGCTGAATCCCCACATCGGAGCGCTCCATGCGCCGAGATCTTTCTGAAACACGCACCGAGGCGCCTCTGGGTTCTCTGCTCCCGAGGCGCTTCCGTGCTCACGTCGCGCGGTCTGAGCAGACCGCTATCATACGCTCTCTGTGAGAACGCGCTTGTACACCTCTTGCGTACGATCCGCCGTGCGCTCGACCGAAAAAAGTTTCACCCGATCTCTTGCCTCTACCGAAAGACGCCTGGCTAGAACGCGATCATTCAGGATCGACACCACATTGGACCCGAGCTCCGCGTAGTCGCCGACTTGACTCAATCGCCCCCCGACATCGTGCTCCACGATCTCCGGTATTCCTCCACCGGACGTTGCCGCAATTGGCTTACCCATCGACATCGCATCGAGCAACACCGTGCCAAGCCCTTCTTCTTTGGAGCTGAGCGTCACCACGTCTGCCGCCGCCAGCAGTGAATCGGCATCGGCGCGATAGCCAGTCGGATAAAGCACCCCCGCCAATCCTAACCGCGCCACCTCCGATTCGACCGCTCCGCGCAAAGGCCCGTCGCCGACGAGCAACGCCTGCACATCAGGAATCACGTCGCGCACCGCGGCGATTGCGCGAACGAAAGTCAACGGGTCCTTGTGGCCCACGAGCTGCGAAACCTGCACGACCAGCGGCGCCCCGCGGCGAACGCCCAGCTCCACGAGAGTCTCCGGCGTCGCCCGCGTGAATGTTCTGCCAAGATCGATTCCGCTGGGGATTATCGTGATCCGCTCCTCGCCGATCCCGCTGGCGACCAGCGCGTCCGCCACGGCTTTCGAGATGGCGATGATCGCCGCGGCTCGGCCGTATATCCAGCGCGACCCGAAATTCGGCCGCAGCTTGAAGTCGACCCGGCGGGTCACAACCGTCTTCGCGCTCGTTCCAAGCGTGGCAAGCGCCGCGAGCGCGACCGCGTGCGCGGTGTGAGCGTGGACGATTTGTACGCGCCGGCGCCGGATGACGGAGCGCAAGCCAAGCACCGCAACAGGATCGAATTCAAAGCGGGGAGAGCATGCCTCGACGGTGAGACCCGCCTCGCGCGCGCGCGCCGCGAGCGGCTCAGCCGGCCGGGCCGCGACTATCGAGCTGTGCCCTCGCTCTGCCAACGCCCTGGCCAGCCAGAGTGCCTGCCGCTCACCCCCCCGCCAGCCGCGCTCGGTGTCCAGGTGGAGAATCGTCGGCTTCCTTGCGTCTGTCATCGGATAAAAATGCCGTCGCTCTCGCCTTGGGCGTAAGCCGAAGGGCGGATCGGCACTTGCCGTCCGACTCCGCGCGGCAGGCAACCGCATCGGGGCACGCCCCGCCAAGTGCGGGTAAGTGCTCCCCGGGGGAGCCTCGGTCGTCCATTGGTGTATCCATCTTGCATATGAATCCCTCTATACTTGATGGATTCGTCACACCTGCACCGGCGGTCCACGAAACAATGCTCTACATCTGCATTCCGACCTACAACGAAGCGCCCACCATTGGCGTCCTGCTCTGGCGCATCCGGGCCGTGTTCCAGGAGTACTCCAAGGAATACGAGATCGTCGTGTACGACGACGCCAG
>CALMKE010000130.1 GCA_937867645.1 uncultured Gemmatimonadota bacterium
GAAATTGCTCACCGCCCACACATCCGAGGGCGACGCGGCCCACATGCCGTGCACCCAGGGTAGAGTGTACGGAGCGGGGATCCAGCTTTCCACCGTCCCCCACGCGCCGTTGGCGTACCGAACCACGGCGCCGATGCCGCCCGCCCACACATCGGATGAAGAGGTCCCTGTAACGGTCCACAGATTGGCTGTCGTGCCGGTCGTCATCCCTGCCCAGCTGCTTCCGTTGAAGCGCAATACTGTGCCGGCTTCGCCGGCCACGAAGACGTCGGACTCCGAGGCTGCCCAGACGTCATACAGGCTCCGCGTCGTGATTTTCGATACTCCAGACCAGCGGGTGCCGTCGAAGTGCAGCATGAATCCGTCGAACCCCATCACCCACAGGGATGTGGAAGTCCCCCAGACGGTTTGCAGTATCTCCGAATACCCGGTGCTGACGCCCGACCACGCCGTGCCGTTGTACCGGACGACGGCGCCGTCGAATCCGACGGCCCACACATCCGTCGCTGAGCTGCCGACGACATCAGTCAGGATCTTCGTCGTGCCACTGGGCTGACTCGACCAGGCGGTTCCGTCGTATCGGAGAATCGTTCCGTTCACTCCGACGGCCCACACGTTCGAAGCGGAGCTTCCCCAAACGCCCAGCAGGTGCGTGGTCGTACCGCTGGGCACGCTCGACCAGCTGGTGCCGTTGAAACGCAGGATCGTCCCGGCGTCGCCGACCGCCCACGCGTCGGACGCGGAGCTCGCCCACACCGCGTTGAGTGACTGCGTCGTACCGCTCACAGATGGTGCCCACGCGGTGCCGTTGTAGCGGAGGATGGTGCCGTTCGAGCCGACCGCCCACACGTCGGAAGCCGAGCTTCCCCAGACGCCGAAAAGTTGGCGCGTCGTTCCGCTCGAGACTGAAGACCAGCTCGTGCCGTTGTACCGCACGATGGTGCCGACCCCACCGACCGCCCATATGTCAGAAGCGGAGGAACCCCAGATACCGTAAAGAACCGCGTCGGTTCCGCTGGCCACCCTCGTCCATTTCCCGTCCTGATATCGGACGATGGCGCCCAGGGCGCCCACGCCCCAGACGTCGGATGCCGAGCTTCCCCACGAGTCGTTGAGGCTGGCGGGCGCGGGGAGCCCGCTCTCCTGCACCCAGCGCGTGACCGGGACCTCCGGCTCCGGCGGGAGTGGATCTTCACCGCACCCGGCCAAGCCTGTCACGCTCAACCATGTCGCGGCGTACAGTCGCCGCCGCCGAGCCGTCCGCGAAACGCGCGGATGAGTCAGATCGGAATGGTCGCGCATCACTCAATACCGCGTCGTGTGGGAGGAATAGTCAATCGCCGATTGGCTTCCCACCAAGGCTGCGTACTGGGATTTGGAGAAGGGTCCTCCGAGCTGACCACTGATTCTTCGACTCACCGCAACAGCTAGGACCCGCTCGAAGAATCACATCATGCCGGCCGTAATCTGCGCATCCCGGGTGCTATGGCACCCCGTGGAGAATGGTGCCGTTATCGCCCACTACCCACACGTTCGTTGCGGACGTGCCCCAAATGCCCTGGAGGTTGCGCGCGGTACCGCTTTCCATCCTGAGCCAGCTGCTGCCGTTGTAGTGCAGAATCGTTCCGCCGTCACCGACTATCCACACATTCGAGGCGGAGGTACCCCAGACATCGCGGAGCGAGGCGCTCGTGCCGCTTGCCACCTGCGACCAGCTGCTGCCGTTGTAGTGCAGGATGGTGCCCGCTCCGCCGACCGCCCACACGTCCGAGCTCGAGCTTCCCCAAATACCGGACAGCCCGGCGACGGTTGAAATCGGCACGCTCGACCACGCGGTGCCGTTGTAATGCCAGATCCCGCCTCGCCACGTGGGGCCGTTCTGAAAAACCTCTTCCGTTCCAACTATCCACACGCTGGAGCGAGAGCTGCCCCAGACCGCTCTCAAACTGCGATTATAACCATCGAAGGTCGCTTCGGACCATTTGCTTCCGTCGAAGTAGAGAATGGAGGAGTTCGAATTTGGATATCCGTCAAAGTATTCACTCACCACCCACGCCTCCGATGGCGACGCGGCCCAGATGTCGTTGATCCGCCACGAAAACGGACCCTTGGGGGGGATCCAATCGACCTTTGACCACGCTCCGTTTGCGTAGTGCAGCAGATCGGAACCGGCGGCCCACACATCCGAGGCGGATGTCCCCGTGATGCCCGAAAGCGGTGCAATCGTGCCGGTCATCATCGCCGACCAGCTGCTGCCGTCGTACCGCAACACCGTGCCCCTTTCGCCGGCCACCCACACGTCAGCGGACGAGCTCGCCCACACGTCGCGCAGAGTGCCCGTCACGGGCAGCCCGGTCTCCTGCACCCAACGCAAGGCCGGCCTTGGAGGGTCCGGCGGCAGCGGCGTTGGCGGGAGCGGCTCTGGCGGAAGCGGCCCGTCGCTGCACCCGACCAGTCCGGCCACACTCAAGCACGTCGCGGCGTACGCTCCGCGCCGCAGTCGCCGCCAACGCGCAGAGGAAAGAAATCGTGTAGGGGTCATCGAATCAGCGCTCACCCCTCATCAATAGCACTTCGGGGCGGCAATTAGTCAATCATGAGTCCAAGTCGCCCCTCTTAGGGCTGGCAACTGGCAGTTTGAGAGGGGATCCTAGCTGTTAGCACTGAGTGGACTGATCAGTCGCCAGCAGGAAGTACCTGCGGAGATACACTGACAGTCCTGAGTAGAGTTTTCAGGAACGCCACCACTCTACTGGAAACTGTCAGTGTATCTCCGGGGGTACTTCCTACTGAGAGCTGATTCGTCCACTCACCGCTAACAGCTAGGATCCCGCTGAGCCCCCTCCGATTCCGGGGTGCGCCACGCCCCCGGAAAACCTCGCGCGACCCCGCGAGCAACTTTTTCCCCCCGCTCCAAAAACTTTTTTTCCGCCCTGAAAAAATTTCTCCCTATAGAAAATTTTTCCGCCGGAAAAATTCCCTCCGCGGCCGAAATTTTTCGTTGCGTCGCCATCCAGTGAC
>CALMKE010000131.1 GCA_937867645.1 uncultured Gemmatimonadota bacterium
GGAGATTTCTCCTCGGTCCTCACTTAATCGCCGATCCTCGGTTGCAGCTGGTCCTGAGTCCGCAATCGCAGGGGGTTTGACTTGTCGTAAGTTGTTGCGTAGCTTACGAGTCTGTTCCAAAACACCCCGAAAATACTACCGTCGCCGGCAGCGCCCGGCGGCGGTTTGTACGTACGCTTCCGTTTCGAATCTCTAATGAAGACTTATACCGCAACGCCAACCGACATCGAGCACCGCTGGTACATCGTCGACGCCGACGGTGTCGTGCTCGGCCGTCTGGCGAGCGAGATCGCCAAGATCATCCGCGGCAAGCACAAGCCGATGTTCACGCCGCACATGGACACCGGCGACAACGTGATCGTCATCAACGCCGCGAAGGTCAAGGTCACCGGGCGGAAGGCCGAGCAGAAGCGGTACTTCAAGCACACCGGTTACATGGGCCACGAGCGCTTCATGCCGTACGCCACGATGATCGACAAGCACCCGGAGCGCGTGATCGAGAAGGCCGTGCACGGGATGCTGCCCAAGACCAACCTGGCCAAGTCGTCCATGCGCGGCAAGCTCCGCGTTTACGCCGGACCCGAGCACCCGCACATCGCGCAGAGCCCGGTAGTTCTGGATCTCAAGAAAACCACTTCAACGAAGTAAATGGCAGACTCCGCAGTCACTCACACGATCGGCCGTCGCAAGGAAGCGGTGTGCCGCGCATACATCACCCCCGGCTCCGGCAAGTGGGACGTCAACGGCCGCACCCTCGGTGATTATTTCCCCCGCCCGACGCTCGTAAGCGCGATTCAGCAGCCGTTCACGGCGACCGATACGCTGGGCCAGTTCGACGTGAAGGCGAAGCTCGAAGGCGGCGGCATGAGCGGTCAGGCGGGCGCGCTGCGCCTCGCGGTCGCCCGCGCCCTGGTCGAGATGGACGAAGCGCATCGCCGGAAGCTGCGCGTGCTCGGACTGCTGACGCGCGACGCGCGCGCGGTCGAGCGCAAGAAGCCGGGCCGCCCGAAGGCCCGCAAGAAATTCCAGTTCAGCAAGCGGTAGGCGACCGATGACTCATCCGAATCTCGAGCAGCTGCTCGAAGCCGGCGTGCACTTCGGCCACCAGACCCGCCGCTGGAACCCCAAGATGCGCCGGTTCATCTTCGCCGAGCGCAACGGGATCCACATCATCGATCTGCAGAAGACGCTGCGGCAGCTGGAGCTGGCGCAGAAGCTCGTGCGCGAAGTGATCCTGCGCGGCGAAAACGTCCTGTTCGTCTGCACCAAGCGGCAGCTCGCGCCGCTGGTGAAGGCCGAGGCCGAGCGGTGCGGCGCGATGTTCATCACGGAGCGCTGGCTCGGCGGGCTGCTGACGAACTTCCAGACGATCAAGAAGCAGCTGCGGCGGCTGAAGGAGCTCGAGTCCGGCGCGGAGGAAGGCGGCGGCTTCGAGAACTACACCAAGAAGGAGCAGCTTCTCTTCAGCCGGCAGCGCGAGAAGCTCACGAAGAACCTCGCGGGCATCAAGTCCATGACGCGGATTCCCGGGCTGATGTTCGTGATCGACTCCAAGAAGGAGCGCATCGCGGTCGCCGAAGCCAACAAGCTCGGGATTCCGATGATCGCGCTGGTGGACACGAACGCGGATCCGGATCTGATCACGGTGCCGATCGCTGGCAACGACGACGCGATCCGGTCGGTGGAAGTGATGTGCAAGGCGATCGCGGACACGATCGTCGAGGCGCGGCGCGAAGCCCCGGTGCGCGAAGAGGTCGAGGAGGCCGAGTCGTACACCTACAGCTCCGATCGCGGAGCCGAGCCTGAAGGCGAGTCCGAGCGCCGGCGCAAGCGCCGGCCGCGGAAGCGGCGGGCCAAGCCGGAAGCGATTGCGGCTCGTCTCAAGGTCGGCGGTGAGAGCGGCGATGCCGTTGACGCCGGCGGCGACGAGGCGGCAGCGGAATAACTGCGTGACTAGTGACTAGTGACTAGTAGCTGCCGACGCGGCAGGCAGAGAAGGGTTAGATTCAGGGACGCCGCCGGCAGCTTGTCGGCGGCGTCGTTGCAAGAGGGAGCTATTGGCTGTTGGCTCTTGGCTAAAGGCTCCCGTTTTCCATGCAGTTCCGCTGTGGCTAAGAGCCAATAGCCAACAGCCAAGAGCTTAACAGTAGACCACAGTGGAGCTTCGGCTTCACAGCAAGCATAGGATCAGATAATGGCATTCACAGCAAAGGACGTTCAGGAGCTTCGCCAGCGCACCGGCGCGGGAATGATGGAGTGCAAGCGCGCGCTGGAGGAGACGAAGGGTGACAAGGAGCAGGCGGTCGAGAACCTCCGCAAAAAAGGAATCGCCAAGGCCGAGAAGCGGCTCGGGAAGCAGACCAGCGAAGGCCAGATCACCAGCTACATCCACCACAATGGGAAAGTTGGCGTTCTGGTCGAGGTGAACTGCGAGACGGACTTCGTCGCGCGCACCGACGACTTCAAGACGCTCGCCCGCGAGATCGCGCTGCACATCGCCAGCGCGGCGCCGCTCTCAGTGGACAAGGACGGCGTCCCCGCGGACGCCGTGCAGCGGGAGAAGCGCATCTTCGAGGAGCAGGCCCGCGAGAGCGGCAAGCCCGAGAACATCATCGCGAAGATGGTCGAGGGAAAAGTCGAGTCGTACTACAAGGAAGTCGTGCTGCTCAGCCAGCCCTGGATCCGCGAGCCGAAGAAGACCATCGGCGACCTGGTGAAGGAGGCCTCGGCGCGAGTCGGAGAGAACATCGTGGTGCGCCGGTTCGTGCGGTTTCAGATGGGCGAAGAGTGAGCTATCAGGTATCGGGTATCAGGTATCAGGCAGCCGCCGCGCATTTCGGGATGCAGCCGTTTACTAATACCTGATACCTGATACCTATCAGCTACCCATGCCCCTCGCCTACTCCCGCGTCCTCCTCAAGATCTCCGGCGAAGCGCTCGCCGGCGAGAAGGGCTTCGGGTTCGACATGTCCGTGCTCGACCGCCTCGCCGGCGAGATCGCCGACATCGTCGAGATGGGCGCGGGGGTGGGGCTGGTGCTCGGCGGCGGCAACATCGTCCGCGGCGCGCAGCTCTCCAAGATGGGAATGGACCGCGTCGGGGCAGACTACATGGGAATGCTCGGCACCGTGATCAACGCGCTCGCGATGCAGGACGTGCTCGAGCGCCGGGGCGTCGAGACGCGCGTGATGACCGCGCTCAAGATGGAAGAGGTGGCCGAGCCGTACATCCGGCGGCGCGCCATGCGGCACCTCGAGCAGGGGCGCACCGTGATCTTCGCCGGCGGCACCGGAAACCCGTACTTCTCCACCGACACCGCCGCGGCGCTCCGCGCGATCCAGATGAAGGCCAACGTCATCATCAAGGCGACCGGGGTGGACGGCGTGTACTCGGCGGACCCGCGCAAGAACCCCGACGCGAAGCTGTACGAGACGATCAGCTATCGCGACGTGATGCTGGAGGAGCTCGGCGTCATGGACCAGACCGCGATCACGCTGTGCAAGGAGAACAACCTCCCGCTCATAGTCCTCAACATCAACAAGCACGGCGCGGTGGCGAGCGCGATTCGCGGCGACCGCGTCGGCACACTCGTCCAATGAGCACCATACAGCAGATCCAGAAGGACGCGAAGCTGGCGATGGACAAGGCTCTCGCGAACACGAAGCACGAGTTCGCGTCGATTCGCACGGGCAAAGCCACGACCAACCTCCTCGATACGGTGAAAGTCGACGCGTACGGCCAGACGATGCCGCTCAATCAGGTGGCGGGCGTGTCCGCGCCGGAGCCGCGGCTCCTCACGGTAACGCCGTGGGACAAGGGGCTCACCCAGGCGATCGAGAAAGCGATCCGCGATTCCGATCTCGGACTGAACCCGGCGACGCAGGGCGGAGTGATCCGCGTTCCGCTCCCCGCGCTCAACGAGGAGCGCCGCCGCGATCTCGTGAAAGTCGTGCACAAGCTCGCCGAGGAAGGGCGTATCGCCGTGCGGCACGCGCGCACCGACGCGCGCGACAAGCTGAAGCGGCTCGACAAGGTCTCGGAAGACGACGTGAAGCACGCCGAGAAGGACCTCCAGAAGCTGCACGACGAGGAGATCGCCAAGATCGAGGAGCTGCTGAAGGGCAAAGAAGCCGAGATACTGGAAGTTTGACAGTATCATCGTTCGGGCTCAGCGGTCGGATCCAGCGATCGGGAGGAAGCCGGCCGTGGCGATGAGCGAGTTCCAGTGGCGCGCGATCTTCTCCCTCGTCGCCGTCCCAATCGCGCTGTACATAGTGTATCTCGGCGGGCCGTTCCTGGTCACGCTGATCGGGAGCATGGCCGGTATCGCGGCGTGGGAGTTCTTCCGGATGTCGCGGGCCGGCGGAGTGGAGCCGCTGCAGACGCCGGGCGTGGCGATCACCGCGCTGATACCGGTGGCGGTGTACGCCGACAGGCTCGAGGTCATCCACGTGTCGCTGCGCTGGCTGCCGGTCGTGGCGATCGTGCTGCTCGGCATGGCGATCTGGCTGCGCGGCCCGACGCGCCGGCCGGGACTCGCGGTCGCGGCCACGCTGTTCGGAATCGTGTACGCCGGCCTGTTCACCTACGCGTACTCGATCCGCTACCATAATTACGCCGTCGGGGCGGTAGCGGGGTCGGTGCTGCTCGCGCTGCCTCTGGTCATCACCTGGCTGACGGACGTGGGCGCCTACCTGATCGGCCGGGCGTTCGGGAAGAAGAAGCTCATGCCGAGCGTGAGTCCCGGGAAGACGATCGTCGGCTCGCTCGCGGGCTTGATCTTCGCCGTAATCGGGGCGTGGCTGTACGTGGAGTTCCTGCTGGAGCCGTACGCGCAGCTGTCCATGCGCCCCATGGCGGTGCTCGCGTTCGGCGTTCTCATCAGCGTCGCGGCCCAGACTGGGGATCTGGCCGAGTCGCTGCTGAAGCGCGAAGCGGGAGTGAAGAACAGCTCCGGCCTGATACCGGGGCACGGCGGGATCCTGGACCGCATCGACAGTCTGCTGTTCGCTCTCCCCGCCGCCTATCTGCTGCTCGACCTGTGGTTGATACCCGCGCCGGCGTAAGGCCGCGCGGAGTCGCCGTCCTCGGATCCACGGGGTCGATCGGCACGACTGCGCTCAGGGTCATCGCCCGTCACCCCGACAGGTTCAGGGTCTCCGCGCTCACCGCGTTCAACAACGCTCCGCTGCTCGGCGATCAGGTCCGGGAGCTCTCGCCGGCGTTCGTCGGGATAGTCAACGGCAACGGCAGCCAGATCGCGCGCGGGTGGATCACCGGCGCGCAGTGCCTGGTGCAGGCGGCCGAGCGGCCGGACACGGACATCGTGCTGAACGCCATCGTCGGCGCGGCGGGACTCGACGCCACGATCGCCGCGCTGCGCGCCGGCAAGCGCGTGGCGCTCGCCAACAAGGAGACACTGGTGCTCGCGGGCGAGCTGGTCACGGCGGCCGCGCGCCGCGGCGGCGGCGAGATCGTGCCAGTGGACAGCGAGCACAGCGCGGTCCTGCAGTGCATCGCGGGCCGGCCGCGAGGGGACATCCGGCGCGTGATTCTCACCGCGTCGGGCGGGCCCTTCCGCGGGTGGAGCAGCGACCAGATCGCGACCGCGACCGTGGACGACGCGCTGCGGCATCCCACCTGGCAGATGGGCCGGAAGATCACCGTGGACAGCGCGACGCTCGCCAACAAGGCGCTCGAGGTGATCGAGGCGCACTTCCTGTTCGAACTTCCGTACGACCGCATCGAGGTCGTCGTGCATCCGCAGAGCGTCGTGCACTCGATGGTGGAGTTCGTGGACGGGAGCGTGATCGCGCAGCTCGGCGCGCCGAGCATGGAGCTGCCCGTGCTGTACTCGCTGACGCACCCCGACAGGATCGAGGACGCCGCCACGCCGCGCTTCGACCCCGTCGCCCAATCGCCGCTGACGTTCGAGCCGGTCGCCGACGACGAGTTCCCGGCGCTGCGACTCGGCTTCCGCGCGGGAAGATCGGGCGGCTCGGCGCCGGCGGTGTTCAACGCCGCGAACGAGGAAGCAGTCGGGTTGTTTCTCGCGGGTAAGCTCCGCTTTCCGGAGATCGCCGAGGCAATCGAGAGCGCGATGGACGAGCTCGCCGGAATGAGCAGCGCCACCCGCGACGATCTGCTGCTCGCCGACTCGAAAGCGCGCGCGCACGTCGTGCAGAGGTTCGGAGGATGAGCTTCACCTGGCTCGCGCCGATCATCGTGTTCGGGATCGTCATTTTCGTGCACGAGCTCGGACATTTTCTGGCCGCCAAGCGGTTCGGCGTGTACGCGCCGCGATTCTCGATCGGCTTTGGACCCGCGCTCTGGCGCCGGCGGCGCGGCGAGACGGAGTACATCGTCGCGGCCGTTCCGCTGGGCGGATACGTCCGCATGGCGTCGAAGGACGACGAGTCCACCGCGTTCCTCGAGGGCGGCGGCGAAGAGGCGCTGGCGCGCGAGCAGGAAGGCGCGAAGAAGCCGAAAGACTGGGATCCGGAAGCGATGATCCCGCACGGGCCGAAATCCATCCCGCCCGACAGATGGTTCGAGTCGAAGCCGCTCTGGCAGAGAGTCATCATCCTGATCGCCGGCGTCACGATGAACGTGCTGCTGGCATGGGTGGTGACGGTCGGCACGGTTGCCGCGTACGGCGAGCCGTATCTGCCCGCGGTCGTGGATTCGGTGGTGGCGGGCCGGCCGGCGGCGAGCGCCGGCCTCCTGTCGGGCGACAGCGTGATCGCCATCGAAGGCCGGCCGATCACCACGTTCAGCGAGATGGTGGACATAATCTCGGCCCGCCCGGGTCAGGCCACCACGATCGATGTCGTGCGCGGTGGATCGCCGCGGCGGATCACCGTGACTCCGCTCGCCGAAGATTTCACCGATCCCATCGGCGGCGGGACGAGCAAGGTCGGCCGGATCGGAGTGGTGCCGCGCGGCACCGTCGCCCGGCACAGGATCGGGCCGGTGGACGCGCTCGTGACGGGAACCAGAGCCACGTTCGCCATGGCAGGATCGATCGTGGGCGTGGTGCGCGGACTGTTCACCGGCAACGTCGGAGTGGGCAGCCTCGGCGGCCCGATTGCGATCGCGCGCGTCTCGGTGGAAGCTGCTCAGGGCGGGCTGGAGATCTTTCTGTCGCTGATCGCGTTCCTCAGCATCAACATCGCCGTGCTCAATCTGCTGCCGATTCCCGTGCTGGACGGCGGCCAGATCCTCATCCACGTGCTCGAAGCCATCAGGGGAAGCCCGTTCAGCCCGCGGGCGCGCGAGTACATCCTTCGCGCGGGGCTCGCGCTCATCCTGATGCTCGTGGTGATCGTGATGTACAACGACATTCGCGCGCTGACGCTGAGCCTGCTCGGGCGCTCCTAGCGTCGCCGCGTCACGGCTGCGGCGAATCGCAGCCGAAGGCCAGCACTTCGACGACGCGCCCGTCCGCCGGCAGCTCCGCTGCCGGCCGCTCCGGGCCGAAGGGGACTCCGCTCAGCCGGAAGCTGAGACCGCAATGGTCGGCGAGCGTGACGAACATCGAGCCTTCGCCCGCCAGCACCCGTGCCGCACGGCCCTGTCGCAGCTCCGCGACCGTGCTCCCGACGCCGAGTCCTTCTGTCGTGCGAAATGAGGAGCCATCCACGTGGATTCGCCACACGCTGTCGTTGACGACTATGGCTTCGACCGTATCGCTCGTCAGGTCCACGCCGATTCTGCGCTCCGGCATCCCTTCCGCGCCTGGCATGGTCGTGTCACGCAAGACCGTGCAATGCGCCCGCACATCCCCCAGCGCGGCACCTACGCGCAGCTGCCCCAGTCCGTCGCCGCTCAAAAGGGTGCCGTCGTTGATTCCGCACCGGGGCGCGCGGGACGCGACCGCGCCGGATGGCGCCACAGTTGGCGTCTCGCCTTGTCCCGCCGGCTCAGGGCCAGGCGTCGTATCCGCGGTATCGGAGCATGCGGTGGATGCAAGCAGAAAAAGAATCGAAATAATGCGGGCTTTAGGCATCGGAAGAAGGCAGGAACGGGTGATTTGTGTTAGATTGATGAACACCCAACACGGACAAACGATTGTGATTGAAAGCTTTGAATTCGTGGACGGCGACCGGACGTTCACCTGCTCCGTCGAGAAGACACATTCGCTGGGAACGGAGAAATGGTGGTGGTTCCGTGTGTCCACGGATCGGCACAACCGTTACGCTCCGTTTCGCGCCGACGCAAAAGACACGCAGAAGTCCGTTAAGGCTCGCATTGTGGCGTACTACGACGCGCTGCTTCACGCGCGCGCGCAACCCGCTCCGAGCTATTGGCGCCGTGGCGCGCCGGCCAAGCCCGATGCGGCCAAGCCCGGCGCTGCTCCCGCGGCCGTCGCGACGAAGTAACCAGTCGCGTCGCACGCCCCCCGCGAGCGGGGGGCAAGCAAGCTCAATCGTCCAGCTCCAGTAAGTCTCGCGCCGTTGCTATGGCGGACGCGGGGACGTACAGCGTGATGCCGCCCATCACCGGACCCTGAAAGCCCGCGCCGAAAATCCCCGCCTGATTGCCCCGCATCAGGCAGGGGATCTCGGCCTCGGTCAGGGACTGCTGCGCGAGGTCCGCCTCGAATCCCGTACCGAACGTAGCCAGCTCCACCCAGTCGCTCATCTTTTCGGTGGTGTGAGAAAACGCTCGGCGACCTGTTCGAGCCGGTCGTCGCGCGCCGCGCGCGCCTCCGCCAGGATCTCGCGCACGAACGGCGCGAGTCGCGGCTCTCCCCAATAGTAGCCGGTCGCGTACTCGGCGCTGCCGGTCTCTCCGATCCGGGCCGCCTCCAGCAGCGCCCGCGCGGCCTGCCGGTCGAAGTCCGGATCGTCCCGGTCGGGCAGGTGGTAGTCCCGCTTGGGCACATCGCCGCCGGCGTCCTCGTTTACGAATGCGCGGGACATGATTTCAATGTAGCAACAAGGCGCATCCGCATCCTTGAAGGCACCCGGGCTCCTGGGGAATTCCAAAGGGAATCCGAGCTCTCGGCTGTAAGCTGTCGGCTGTCGGCTGTCGGCGATCAGACAACGACCCGGGGGACAGGTCGTAGTAAGTCGCAACCCGCGCCGACCTGTCCTCCGGCAGTTTGTCTGATAGCCGAGTACTGAAAGCCGCCTGCTGACAGCCCGGATTCCGTTTGGACCCGATCCGGGCCGGCCCCCCGGGCGAATAGATTGCCCACATGCAAAGGCGAGCCACGACGAAAGCTGTAGTTCTCGCCCGCGGCCTTGGCACCAGGATGCGAGCCGCCGACTCGACTGCAAACCTCGATAACGCCGCGTCCTTCGTCGCCGACAGCGGAGTTAAGGCGCTGATACCGGTCGGCCGGCCGTTTCTCGATTACGTCCTGAGCGAGCTCGCCGACGCCGGCTTCACCGACGTCTGTCTCGTCATCGGCCCGGAGCACGACGCAATCCGGATTCGCTACGAGAACGAGGCCCCGCCGGCGCGAATTCGCGCGCACTTCGCCATTCAGCGGGAGCCACTCGGGACCGCCGACGCCGTTCTGGCCGCGGAGGGATTCGTCGGGGACACGTCGTTCGTGGTCATCAACTCCGACAACTACTATCCGGCGGCCGCGCTCGCCGAGCTGCACGGCCGAAGCGAGCCGGCGCTCGTGGCTTTCGCGCGCGACGCGCTGATCGCGCGGGGAAACGTGGACCCGGCCCGGATCGGCCGCTTTGGCGCCGTGGAAATTGACGAGACCGGCAAGCTCCGCAGCATGACCGCGAGCGACGACCGCGCGGCGGCCTCCACCGGCGGCCGCGTGTACGCGAGCATGAACTGCTGGCTGTTCACGGCGCCGGTGCTGGCGGCCTGCCGGGCGGTGCCGGTTTCCCGCCGGGGAGAAAAGGAGCTGACCCAGGCCGTCCAGTACGCCATAGACGAGCTCGGCGTGCGCTTCGAGGTGATATTGTCGGGTGAAACCGTTCTGGACCTATCGAGTCGCGCGGACATTCCGCGGGTCGCGACTCTCCTTCGAAACGTGGAGGCTCGGCCATGAAACGTCACTGGTGCGCATGCGCGGCCGTCGCGGCGACTGTCGCGCTCTCGGCTGCCGCGCGCGCGCAGGGTGTAGAGAAGCTTTTCACCAGCCGTCGCTGCGCCGTCTTCTGTCGGACAGCGCCGCGCGAAACCGGTCAGTCCGGGCGATGGCCGAGCTGTGCCGGCGCCACCGGTTGTGGGGGATGCAATTCGACATCGAGAACGTGCACATAGACGATCGCGACCGGCTGACGAGCTGGTACGCGGACGCGGCGCGCGCGCTGCACGGCGCCGGCTGCACGATCAGCATCGCGGTAGTGCACCGGCCGGACGAGCTGGCGGGCCCGCTCGGCTATCATCGCTTCCTCTTCGACAGCTGGCGCGCGGCGTACGACCTGCCGGCGCTGGCGCGCATCGGCGATTTCGTTTCGCTGATGTCGTACAGCCAGCACACCCGGAGAACGCCCCCGGGTCCGCAAGCGGGTCTGAGCTGGCTGACTGCGGTCGTGGATTACGCGCTGGCTTCGGTCCCGCCGGAAAAGCTGTCCATGGGGATTCCGACGCAGGGGCTGCACTTCTTCACCCGCGAGGACAACGCGCTTCCGGAGCGCGCGCGGTCGTGGGCGGAGACGGTGACCTGGCGGTGGGGGTCCGGGCTCGCCGAGCGGAACGGAGCGACGCTCGTGTGGGACCCGGTGGAGGCCGTGAGCGTCGCCCACTATTCCGTCGGCGGGACGTGGGAATGGCTCTTCCTGGAGGACGTGCGGAGCTTCCAGGCGAAGCTCGATTTCCTGCGGAGCCGGAAGCTCCGCGGCTTCTCCGCGTGGGTCCTCGGGCAGGAGGACGAGCGGATCTGGGAGACGCTCCGCTGAGAGTACCAAATACGTTGCCGGGGGAGCTTTACATAGGGCGCTAACTGCCGTATTATTAACGGCTTGGCAACTTTTTTACGTCACCAGCGCGCAACGGGCGCGCGGAGAACACACCACCAGTAATGGCATTCGCTAAAGCCCCCACGATCCAGAAGCACCGGACTCACGAGACCGATACCGGCTCGCCGCAGGTCCAGATCGCGATCCTCACCGATCGGATCAACTATCTGACAGAGCATTTCCGCACGCACGCCAAGGATCACCACGGACGTCGTGGCCTCCTGATGATGGTCGGCAGACGGAAGCGGCTCCTCAGCTACCTGCGTCGGATTGACGTCGAGCAGTATCGGAAGATCGTCGCCGATCTCGGACTGAGAGCCTAAGCACTTCGCCGGAACTCGCGCGCGGGCCCACTGTGGCGCCCGCGCGCTTCGTGTTCTCAGAAAAAAAGAGAAGAATGGAACGCATCGAAAAAGTCTTCGCCGGCCGCAAGCTCTCGATAGAGACCGGCAGAATGGCGAAGCAGGCCGCGGGCTCCGCGGTCGTTCAGTTCGGCGACACGATGGTGCTCGCCGCCGTGACCGTGAGCGAGAATCTCAGCACGCTGCCGTATTTCCCGCTCTCGGTCGAGTACCGGGACAAGACGTACGCGGCCGGCAAGATCCCCGGCGGCTTCCTCAAGCGTGAGGGACGCCCGCAGGATTCCGAGATCATCAAGGCGCGCATCATCGATCGCTCGATCCGCCCGCTGTTCCCGGAAGGGTTCAAGAACGAGATCCAGGTTTTCGTCCACGTGATCTCGGCCGACCAGGAGAACGACGCCGACGTGCTCGGCCTCCTCGCCGTCTCGTTCGCGCTCAACGCATCGAAGATCCCGTTCGCGGGACCGATCGCCGGCGTGCGCGTCGGACGCGTGCAGGAGAAGTGGGTGCTCAATCCCACCTTCCAGCAGCTCGAATACAGCGACCTCGACCTGGTCGCGACCGGCTCGAAGGACTCGATCGTGATGGTCGAGGGCGGCGCGCTCGAGATCAGCGAGGACGACGTCATCGAAGCGCTGACGATCGGCCACAAGGGCATCCGCGAGCTGATCGACATGCAGGACGAGCTGCTCGCGCGCGGCCGCGCCGAGAAGATGCAGTGGACCAGAGCCGAGCCCAACGCGGCCATCGAGCCGCGCATGAAGCTGCTCGCCGAGGGCAAGCTCACCGAGGCGATCAACCTGGTGGACAAGCAGGCCCGCATTCACGGGCTGTCCAAGGTCAAGAAGGAAGTCGGCGAGCTGCTGCTGGCCGAGTTCCCGGACAATCCGAAGGACATCTCCCATTACTGGGGAGAGCTGGAGTACAACACGCTCCGCTCGCAGGTGCTCGACAGCGGACTGCGCGTGGACGGCAGAGGTCCGAAGGAAGTTCGCCCGATCTCGATCGATACCTCGGTGCTCCCGCGCGCTCACGGCTCCGCGCTGTTCACGCGCGGGCAGACGCAGGCGCTCGTGGCCGTCACGCTCGGAACCTCGAAGGATGTGCAAAGGCTGGATTCGATCGACGAGCTGGGCGAGACGACCAAGTCGTTCATGCTGCACTACAACTTCCCGCCGTTCTCGACCGGTGAAGTCAAGATGGTTCGCGGCACCAGCCGCAGAGAGATCGGCCACGGCAACCTCGCGGAGCGCGCGATCCAGGTCGTGCTCCCCGAGTTCGACAGCTTCCCGTACACGATTCGCATCGTGTCGGACGTGCTCGAGTCCAACGGCTCGTCGTCCATGGCGTCCGTCTGCGGCGCGTCGCTGGCGCTGTTCGACGCCGGCGCGCCGATCCGCTCCGCCGTCGCCGGCGTGGCGATGGGACTCATCAAGGAAGGCGACCGCTACGCGGTGCTGACCGACATCCTCGGCACCGAGGACGCGCTCGGCGACATGGACTTCAAGGTCGCGGGCACCGAGCAGGGAATCACCTCCATTCAGATGGACATCAAGATCGAGGGTCTCGACTTGCGCATCATGCGCGAGGCGCTGGACCAGGCGCGCGAGGGACGGCTGCACATCCTCGGCGAGATGAAGAAGGCGCTGGCGGCGCCGCGCGCGGACCTGTCGCCGTACGCTCCGCGCATCGTCACGATGAACATCAACCCCGAGAAGATCGGCGATCTCATCGGACCGAAGGGCAAGATCATCCGCGGCATTCAGGAAGAGACGGGCGCGGAGATCACGGTGGACGACACCGGGCTGGTCACGATCGCCGCCGTCGGCGGCGAGTCCATGCAGCGCGCCAGGGAGATGGTCGAGCAGGTCACGGCCGAGCCGGTCGTCGGCGAGATCTACGAGGGCGAGGTCAAGAGCACGACCGCGTTCGGCGCCTTCATCGAGATCATGCCGGGCACCGAGGGACTGCTGCACATCTCCGAGATCCAGCACGGGCGCACGGAGCGCGTCGAGGACGTGCTCAAGCGCGGCGACGTCGTGAAGGTCAAGCTCATCGAGCGGGACGAGCGCGGCAAGATGCGCCTGTCGCGCAAGGCGCTGCTGCCGAAGCCGGAGGGAACGCCCGGCGGTGAAGCCGGGAGCGGCGAGGGTGAGCTGGCCGGCGTGAGCGGGTCAGGCGACCACGGCAGCGAGGATCGTCCGCGCAGGCCGCGCAGCGGTGGCGGCGGCGGTCGCGGCCGCAGCGGTGGCGGAGGGAGAGGGCGCTCGCGAGAGTGATCACGGCCGAGTCGGCTGAGCGGCGCGTGCAGACCCCGCCGCGCATCGAAGCCGGCGTTCGCCGAACCGTTTTACCCAATGGACTGACCGTACTCTCGGAGCACATGCCGTGGGTGCGGTCAGTTGCGTTGGGGACGTGGGTGAAGTCGGCGTCCATCCACGAGCCGCCCGAAAAGATGGGCGTGTCGCACCTCCTCGAGCACGCGGTGTTCAAGGCGACGCCCACGCGCTCCGCCAAGGACATCGCTCTGTCGCTCGAGGTACTGGGCGGAAGCCTGGACGCGTACACGTCCCGCGAGCACACCAGCTATCAGGCGCGCGTGCTGGACGAGCACGCTACCCAGGCCGCGGAAGTGCTGGCGGACGTCGTGTTCCGGCCGCTGCTGCGCGAGAGCGACGTGGCCATGGAGCGCAAGGTCGTGCTGGAAGAGATCAGCATGGTCGAGGACACTCCCGACGACCAGGTGTTCGAGCTGCACAACGCGCAGCTGTGGGGGGAGCATCCCTACGGCTACTCGATTCTGGGGACGCGGGAAACGGTGACGGCGCTGACGGCGAAGGACCTGCGCGAGCTGCACGACGGCACGTATCACGTGGGCCAGGTCGTGGTGGCGGCCGCGGGCAACATCGAGCACGACGCGCTGCTGGACGTGCTCGACAGGACGGGGTGGATGACGATCCCCGCGAGCGGCGGCAGTCCGCGGCAGCCGTCGCAGCCGGTCGCTGTGCCCCCGGCGTACGCCCACCACGGCCGGCGCGACCAGTCGCAGACGCACGTGGTGCTCGGCACCGCCACCGTCCCGCACAGGGATCCGCGGCGGTACGCGATCGCGCTCGTAAGCGTGCTGCTGGGCGGCGGCATGAGCTCCCGTCTCTTTCAGCGCGTGCGGGAAGAGCTGGGACTGGCCTACGCGGTGCAGACCTTCCAGTCCTTCCATCTCGACACCGGGATCCAGGGCGTTTATTTCGCCAGCGCGCCGGAGACCGCGGACGACGCCGTGGCTGCCGTCAACGAGGAGCTCGCGCGCGCGGCCGCCGACGGCATTCCCGAGGACGAGATCGAGATGGGGCGCAGCCAGCTCAAGGGACAGATCACCCTGTCCATGGAGAGCGTGAGCTCGCGGATGTATCGCGCCGCCACCGGCGAGCTGTTCGGCGAGCCCATCCAGACACTGGATGAAGTCCTCGCCCTGATCGACGCCATCGACTCGGACACCGTCCGCCAGGTCTGCGGCGACTTTTTTGCCCCTGACATGCAGACCGTGGTGAGTCTAGGTCCCAAGCCGTTGAAGAGTATTTTGTAGCTACTAGTCACTAGTCACCAGTCAGTACTGTCCGGTTGTTGAACGGGGTCGGTTTCGGAACTGCATCTAACTCAATCGCTTAACTGTGG
>CALMKE010000132.1 GCA_937867645.1 uncultured Gemmatimonadota bacterium
ACGCCGGTGACGCCGAGCCGGTCATCGAATCCCTGCGCGATCTTCACCGCTTCCTGGCCGGTCATGCCGTCGGCCACGAGCAGGATCTCGTCGGGCGAGATTGCGGCCTTGAGCCGGGAGAGCTCGTCCATCATCGCGTCGTCTATCTGGAGCCGGCCCGCCGTGTCCACGATGACCACGCGGTCGCGCTCTCGCCGCGCCGCGTCAATGCCCTGCTTCACGATCTTCACGACGTCGTTGGTCGCGCGATCCACGTGCACCGGGATCTCGAGCTGTCTGCCCAGGGTCTCGAGCTGGTCTATCGCGGCCGGGCGATACACGTCGGCCGCGATTAGCCGCACCGCGCGCCCCTCGGACTTGAGCTTGCGCGCGAGCTTGGCAGCGGTGGTCGTTTTTCCGGAGCCCTGCAGGCCGACCAGCATGACGATCGTCGGCGGGACGGAGCTGAGCTTGAGCCCCTCGCGCCGCTCGCCGAGCATCGCGGCGAGCTCCTCGTGCACGATCTTGACGAGCTGCTGCGCGGGGGAGACGGTGCGCAGCGAGCTGACTCCTGCGGCTTTCTGCTCGACGCGCTCCAGGAATTCCCGCGTGAGCTGGAAGTTGACGTCGGCTTCCAGCAACACGCGGCGTACCTCGCGCAGCCCTTCCTTGATGTCCGATTCGCTGAGCACGCCCTTGCCGCGGAGCTTGGCAAAGGTCGCTTCCAGTTTCTCGCTTAGTGCTTCAAACATGCCTGAACGGAACTTGCTGGATAATGAAGAAGCACGAAACCCGAACGCGCTGTCGACCACCCGGGTCACCATCGTGCATATCCCCTGCCTCTTGACGACGTAAACGCTGGCTGAATTCGCACCGACGAGCCCGAAGCCCGTCTTCCACGCTACCGCATCCGTGTCCGATGATGCGAGCGTTTCTTTGATCGGCTGGGGTGAGCCCCGCGCTCTCGGGGCCAATTGTGCGGCCAGAAGACGAACGCGTGCGGTCGAATACGATCACCACGGCCGAGTTGTCGTCGTGGGCAAGCCTTCACACAACTTCGGCCGGCCCAACCCTAGCCACGATTGACGGCCATATGTATGGTCAGCACGCTGTGATGCTGCAATCGGTCGTCAAATTCTCGACGAATCTCGAAACGATTCCATCTGGGTACCCCGACGAGCGAACCGTGACTCGCAACGTGAAACTCCCATCCGAAGGTCCGATATAGTCTGAGTAGCTGGAACTTGTGCTCACGATTTGAGAGTTACCGCCGGCGACCCGTTCCCATACGTAGGAATACACGCCAGTAGAACTCCCCGAGCCAGTGACGGTCCAGGCGTATTGCCCTTCACTAGGGATCTGTGTTGGACCGCTGATCGCGCCGTTAAGAGTCACAGTTATGGTACGCGTCACGGTATCACGGGTCTCGTCGGTGCGGATGGTCACGTTCGTGAGGCGATATGTCCCCGCCGATTCGAACGCCCTATCATGACGTGCTCCGAGCGCACCGGCAATCTCCGTCCCATCAACGAGCCAACGATACGTATATGCGGTAGTATCCCAATGAGGCTGGCTGCGCCACGTACCGACGGCCCCAGCTGGTACGTTGTCAGAGCCAAGAACGGTCTGCGACACACTCGTAATATTTCCGGGCAGAATCTTCCAACCCTGGCTGAAGCCACCAACCGCCATGAAAACTGCGTCGGCGTGTAGACTGTCTAGCATCTGAGCCGGATTGCCTGGAACTTTATAGGTTCCCGGACGACCAGACATTCGCGGTTCGGCCCGGAACATGTTTTGGTCGCCCGGATCCTGCTGGAAATACACAAAACTCGCCGAAGCTATCCTGGAGGCAGTGTACCAATCCATGGCCTCCGCGTTGATGTAGCTCTCGGGGCGCCCGTAGACGTCAAACATGATCTTAGCGCGTGGCGCTGTAATCAGAGCTACGTAGTCGATGAAGGTCCACTCATCGCGGACCGTGAAAGGACACGGTGGCTGCGTGACATTGATCGCAAGCTGGTTGTCGCTCCAACTTCTTGTCCAATTGGTGGTGCACCTTCGAGGATCTGTGTTCATCCCTCCGCCGCCTGGATCGGTCACGTCGCCGAGACACGATACAAGGCCAGTGGCGGCAACGAAGAGAGCTGCCGATCTGTACGCGCGCGGCGTTCTCATGGCACCTCCACGTTCGCCCGCTCGAAGCGGGTTGGATAACCCGGGATGATCGGGAACGTCACCTCCGCACCACGGCCTTCGGCATCACGGAAGCTACGCGTCGCCCCGTCGGTATCTCCCAGTTGAATGTAGACTGAGTTCCACGTCTCGCCAAAGCCAACATACACTTCGCTCGTAGTCCGACGGCTCCCGCTCCTTACACCGCGCACCGTTACTGGCAATTCAAGCTGAATGCGCCATTTCGCCAATTGCGGTGGGTATGGAGGGGGAGCAAGTACAAGCTCCGGAACTTTCAGTACACGGCGACCGGTAGCCTTCGCAACGATATTGACCGCATCCTCTGGAGAGATTGGTACATCAGAACGCGACACGGGAATTCCCGCCGATGTGAATTGCGCTCCTCCTGGGCCCAGGATATGGCCGTCGATTACGCGCAGGTCTGTAGCTTCGGCTGATACGGCTATGCTCAGTACGGGAGGGCCGCTCTCAGAACACATTGCGATCAACCACTTCGGCCCGATAAGTTGACGTAGGCTGGGACTACCGCGCTGACCCAGTACGAACGAAGATTTCGCATACAATGCTCGAGGACACGGCGTCAACCGATCAAAATCAATGCGCGAACGTCGATCACGTTGCCATGTTTCTCCCATCCACCGTGCACCGACACGAGCGTATGCCTTTGCGAGAGTCATGGCCTCCGATTCGGTCAGCTCGCCGACACTTCCGCCCGTCAAGACAAACTGCCCATTCTGATCGAGGTTGCGCTCCGCCTCGCCGGTCACGTAGGCGGCGATCACGCCGCGGCTGGGCCCGACCGATTGATCGGGACTGCATGCGGCTGCGACCAGGGCGACAAGCACAACGCGACCGCAGTGGTAATGTGTCATACGCACACGAATCCTCGGACGTGGAAACCAACGACTTGAACTGCCCTTGTTGTGGCAGCAAATTGTGGGCCGTCGGCAAGGCCGACTCGTGCTTGTGCGAACTGGTGTATACGAGTGTATTCGCTCCGATCAGGCGTACCTGTTTGAGGTCACCTGCGCTGCATCTTGTTTTTCTTTCCCCGTCGTTCGCTACGCGACGAAAATCGTCACACGGTTGTATTACCACGGGAGATCGTTGAGCAATCAGTACCGCATTGTTGCGATCATCGCCGCTGCGCTCGCTTGTGGAGATCCCGTCGAACCGCCGCTGCCGACGAACGCGGTCAGGATGCTGGCACCTCGCGCTTACACCTTATGGTGGCGTTTAACTGAGACGTGTTCGCGAATCGCCGGTGATCTCGAATCGATAAATTGGTATGTCGTCCCCGGTGCGGCAGACATCACCGTGAATGGGCGCGCCTACCAAGGATACTCCTGGCCGCGGACCAACACGATCGTTCTTGCAGGACAGGCAGTCCTCAAAGGACCGTTGGTCCGCCACGAAATGCTGCACGCGTTGGCGGGGCGCGAACACCGACGGGAGTATTTCATCGATCGGTGCGACGGCGTTGTAGCATGCACGGATGACTGCGCGATCGAAGCGGGAGCCCCGGCACCTCCGCCATCGGACGCTAGCGAGATCCCAGCAACAGCGCTGGATGTGATGATCCGAATTGATCCCGCGCAGCCCTCCATCACTGCCGACAGTGGTTGGATCGCACTGATTGTAGAAGCAACAAACACTCATCCCTTCCCGATCTGGGCCCGCCTCACCCCAGTCAACGAGGGCACAGCAGCCTTCTCCACGTTTGGCTACACAGTGGACTGTATAACGGCTTGCGCTGGAGGCACGGAATACGAATTCGTCTACCAAGATCGAATCGGGTTCGGTTCAGGCCAGACTCGTCGTCAAGTTTTCGATCGCCGATTGGACCCCGGGACCTACCAGATTCGCGGGTTCTTCAACAGCGACACGACGACGTCTGCCACGTTGATGGTCTACCCTTAGAGGCGTCCGGGACTTCTGTTGGCTATTCGCTCTTGGCGACTGCGGAACATCGGTTGCGGAGGAGCGGTTAGCCAAACGCCAACAGCCAACAGCCAACAGCGTCTCTAATGTCGAGACTGGAACGCAAAGAAGAAATCCTCTCCTCCGAGTTGCCAGCGACGCTGCCGCTGATGGCGCTGCGCTCGACGATCGTGTATCCGCTCGGAACCATCGCGGTCCAGATGGGCGCGCCCGACAACCTGGCCATGCTCCGCGCCAACCCCGATTCCGGATTGATAGTCGCGCTCGTCGTGGCCACGGCGGACCAGGACGCCGACGACCTGCACGAAGTCGTGGGCAAGGTCGGCGTAGCGGCGCGGGTACACGAGCGGATCAATCTCCCCGGCGATACGGTGCAGATCACGCTGCAGGGGCTTCGCCGGATAGTGATAGACAAGATCGGTCAGACCGAGCCGTTCGCGGTCGTGCACGTCAAGCCTGCGCGAGAGATCGCGCCCGACCCGGACGAAGTGAGCGAGCTGGTCACGCGCATCATCTCGGCGTCTGAGACGCTGTCGGAGCTGGTCGAGCGGATCCCCGACGAAGTGCCGGGCATCCTCCGCATGAACGTGTCGGATCCGGGCCGCTTCGCCGACCTGGCCGCGACCAACATGAATTTCCGCATCGCCGACAAGGACGAGGTGCTGCAGCGGCTAGACATCGGCCAGCGGCTGCGCTTTCTCCTCACGCGGCTGGAGCGCGAGGTCGCCCGCGCGCGCGTCGTGGACGACGTAAAGAAGCAGACCGAGATCAAGATCGAGCAGCACCAGCGCGACTTCTACCTGCGCCAGCAGCTGCGCGCGATCCAGGCGGAGCTCGGCGAGACCGATCCGGGCGAGAAGGAAGCCGTCAGCATTTTGAAGAAGATCGACGAAGCCAGACTTCCCGAGCGCGCGGCGCAGGAAGCGAAGCGGGAGACGGAGCGGCTGCGGCAGCTCTCACCGGCGTCCAGCGAGTACCAGGTCGTGCGCACGTATCTCGACTGGGTGCTGTCGCTGCCGTGGCACAAGCGCTCGAGCGA
>CALMKE010000133.1 GCA_937867645.1 uncultured Gemmatimonadota bacterium
GGCGGCCGTTTCTGTCGGTGGGATGAGGGCGGTTAGCTCAGTTGGTTAGAGCGCCACGTTGACATCGTGGAGGTCACAAGTTCGAGTCTTGTACCGCCCATGGAGCAGATGTCAGGTATCAGGTATCAGGTATCAGGTATCAGATATCAGATACCACGTTTGGCCGTCGCTGATACCTGATACCTGATACCTAGTGGCTGTTGTATTGCGCCCGTAGCTCAATTGGATAGAGCATCTGACTACGGATCAGAAGGTTGGGAGTTCGAGTCTCTCCGGGCGCGCTTGATTCATCGTTTCCTGCCGCACCCCGCGCGCGTTCTCGCTCTGGCGCTGGTCGCGACGCCCAGGACGCGTTCTACGATTTGCGGGAAGACGATACGTTCCTCAGCTCCGTCGCCCGGCTGGAGGAGTACCAGGGCTGGACGCATACCTCGACGCACACTTTCGAGGGCACGTTCACGGTCAGCGGCGACACGGTCACCTTCGTCTGGCCGTCCGACGGGCGCGGATGGACCGGCATTCTCCGGGGCCGGGAGCTCTCGGTCGAGGCGTACGATCACGTCTGGCTATTAAGGAAGTAGCCGATGAAACGACTGGCATCCGCCGTCGCTCTTACTTTGTTCGCGCAGGGAGGCTGCGCGCCGGTGGCGCGCGTGTCTTCACCCGGATCCGCCGATCGCCTGGTCCGCTCGACCGTCTCCCTGCTGTCCGATTCCGCGGTCGCGGCGATCCTGCGCCAGCGGGTGGCGTCCGGAAAGACACCCGGGGTAGTCGTCGGAATACTCGACGCGGCGGGACCGCGCTACGTCCGCCACGGCACCGGCGCGCCCGGACCGACGGTTCTCGACAGCGCGACCCTGTTCGAGATCGGCTCGATCACCAAGACGTTCACGAGCACCATCCTCGCCGACATGGTCGTGCGCGGCGAGGTGCGGCTGGAAGATCCGGTCGCGGGGCTGCTGCCGCGGGGAACCCGCGTCCCCGCTGGGCCCGACCGCCAGATCACGCTCGTGGATCTCGCGACGCACTTCTCCGGATTGCCGCGGCTGCCGACCAATCTGTCGCCGCGCGACATCAACAATCCGTACGTGGATTACACGCCGGAGAAGCTGTACGCATTTCTCGCGGCGCACGAGCTCCGGCGCGCGATCGGAGCGTCGTTCGAGTACTCGAATCTCGGCGCCGGCCTGCTGGGTCACGCCCTCGCTCTTCGCGCCGGCACCGACTACGAGACTCTCGTGCGGCGGCGCGTGCTCGATCCGCTCGGGATGCGCGACACGAAGATCGCGCTGACGCCCGCGGACAGCGCGCGGCTCGCGGCGGGACACAACGCCGGCGGACAGGTGGTCCCCGCGTGGGACCTCGCCTCGCTCCAGGGCGCGGGCGCGCTCCGCTCGACCGCGGCGGACATGCTTCGCTTTCTTTCCGCCAACATCGCCGCGCACGTGGACTCATCCTCGACACGTCCGCTCGCCGCGGCGTTGAGACTCACGCACGAGCCGCGACACAGGGTCGGGCCGGGCGCCGACATCGGACTTGCCTGGGTAGGCGTCACGACGCAGAGCGGCGCGAGGATCTTCTCGCACGACGGCGGCACGGGTGGACACCGCTCGTTCGCGGCGTTCGACCCGGCGCGGCGCGTGGCGGTGATAGTGCTGTCGGCGTCATCGGCCGACATAAGCGACATAGGACGGCATCTGCTCGACAACGCGTACCCGTTGGTGCGCGAGCGCGTGGCCATCACCGTCGCCCCCGAATCGCTCGACGGCCTCGTCGGCGAGTACGCCCTCTCCCCGCAATTCCGCGTCACCATCACGCGCGAAGGCGGCCAGTTGTACCTTCAGGCGACTGCCCAGCCCCGGTTCCCACTGTACGCCGAGTCGGAGAATTCTTTTTTTCTGCGCGTAGTCGATGCCGTGGTGACTTTCACGCGCGGACCGGACGGGAAGGCAACCATGCTCACCCTGCATCAGGGCGGCGCGAGCACTCCGGGACAGCGCGTCAAGTAGTCCGGTCCGGCGGTGTGCCCGTGTAGATCTGCACGATAACACCCGGGGAAAAAACAGCCGCCCGGATATCCGGGCGGCTGTTTGCCGAAGCGGTATTGCTTGGTCGAGCGTCGATGTCGCTCAGGCGCTCCGGTTGATGCATCCGGTGAATTCCGGATTGTTCTCTTCCGCCTGCGTGACGGGGAAGTTTACGTCGGCGCCGTACTCCCCACCCTTGAAGAACGTGCCCGTGGGGAAAACGCTCTCCGGGCTGCGCCCGTACTGGCGGACGAGGCGACGCAGATCGCCGAGACGATGTCCGGTGGAGAACAGCCAGTACGCGCGCTCGGTGAATATCTGATTCTCCTGCGCCGCGGGAGTGGCCGCGGGCGCCAGGGCCACCAGGCCGATATTCGCGTCGGACCGCAGCTTGTTGAGAATTACGAGCGCGCCGGCGTAATTCCCCGCCTTGTACGCGGCCTCGGCTTCGATCAGCCTCGCCTCCGTTCCCGACGCTATCGCTACCGGAGACTCCTGTCCCCATTTGAGCTGAGGATAGAAGTCGGTAGTGGCGTCGAACGAGCCACGCGTAACCCGCGGTCCTACCGGCACGCGCGGATCCTTCGCCGTGGCGAAGGGGATTCCGTTGGTCCCCTCCCCTGGAGATACCGTGTACCGCTTGGCGCTCGTGTTCAGCGCCCATAGCTGGTTGCTGCTCGCCGTCTGTGAGTGCTCCACCAGATACTGATATGTCGTCGGCACGGCGGCGACCGCGGCCGCGGCCTCTGCGAACTTCCCGAGGTTGAGCAGCGCGCGACCCTTTCCGATCGACGCCGCACGGCGAACGTTGGTGGTCGCCGCATCGGTTGCGGACCCGATCTCCGCAAGCGCGGAATCGAAGTGCGCGACGGCACGGTCGAACACTTCCGTTGTGGTGAGCGGAGTCCCATACACCAGGTTCCCGCCCTCCACCGTGCTGAGGGGTATTCCACTGCAGAAGTGCTCGGCCAGCATGTTCTCGGCGAACCCGGTGGCGAAGTACATCTCGCCGATGCGCCACACGCGATTGCCCGCGTCGAACTCCCGGAGGGCATCGATCGCGAGCCGGGCGCCAAGCCGCGCGCGGTGCAGATCGCGGTTCGCGGTGTTCACGATGGAATTGCTCTCGATCACGTCCCGCTTGTCCGTCTCGTTGCGCTGCACGAAGGTGTCGCCGGAGCGCCACTCGTCGGTCAGGAGGCCGCCAAGCAGGAAGAAGCTTTCGCCTCCGCTGGTGGCCTCGTCCAGCCGGGCGAGCGCGCCGGCGTACAAACCGGCGGCTCCCGCCGGGGAGGCCACGTCGCCCGGGTTAATGATGTCGGGATCGGTGACTTCGAGAATGTCTTTCGAGCAGGCGGCGAGCGGTAGGAGAGCCGCCAGCGCCAGCTGTCGAGTCCAGCCGAGGCGCCGCCTCCGAAAGATGAAGGAATGCTGCGTCATATGAGCTCCAGGCCCGAGACAGGCGTGTATGAGTTGGGATGGCTTCACGTCAGTACCCGATGTTGATTCGGAACGTGAAGTACGACGGAGGCGGAGCATTCTGGAAATCGGACTGTAGATCGCCCGTGGATGAATTCGACTCGGGATCCATTCCTGTGTAGTCGGAAATCACCCCCAGATTGCGGCCGGCGAGCGTGACGCTCAGCGTGCCGGCCCTGGTCAGTCGCCGCGCCCACCTCTCCGGCGCGTACGCCGTGAGGGAGAGCTCGCGAAACCGGATGAAGTCTCCCTTTTCCGTGAATCCGGCCTCGGTCCGCACCCGCGCCTCCCGCATCGCGATGACACGCGCCTGCTCCCATAGCGGCGCGGTGGGATCCATCAATCCCCGGCAGTTGAGTCGGTTATCGCACCGGATCCGCTCGGTGCCGTTTCGCACTTTGTATCCGCCCTTATGGTCGATCAGCATGTTCAGCCGCAGACGGCGGCTGAAAAAGTCCATGCCGCTATTGAGGACGATCTCGCGCCTGGGGGTGGAGTACCCCAGGAACACTGCGGTATCGCCGGTGACGACTTCGCTCGCGACCAGAATTCCGTCGCCGTTCGCGTCCTCGTAGGAGATGATCGGCCGCTGCCAGTACCCGTTAAGCGGATACCCTTCACGCTGCTGGGTCGTGGCACCCACGATCGGGGGCACTCCTCCCAGACTCACCAGCTCGTTCGTGTTGGTGGAGCCGTTCAAAGTCAGGTCCCAGCCGAACATCGGCCGGTCTATTACGCGCGCGTGGATGAGAGCCTCGATCCCGCTGTTGCGAACCTCTCCGAGATTCTCGAACCGCACCGTCGACCCGACCCCGCCGGATGGCGGCAGCACCCGTTGAATCAGCGCGTCTTTCGACCTCTTGTCGTAGTAGGTGAGCTCGAGATTCAGCCGGTTGCCGAATGTCGCGAAATCCGCTCCCACTTCGACTTCCTGGGTGCGCTCCGGCTTGAGGTTAGGATTGCCGAGCGCGCTGAACACAACCGCGGGAACGTCGGACCCGTTCTCGACCACCGCGGTGGCGCCAAAATACCGGACCGCGTCCGTCGTGCCGGGCTGGTTGCCGGAAGCGCCGATGGCCCCGCGCAGGCGCAGCTGGTCGATCCATCTGCCTCCTTCGCTAACCACCCACGATATGCCCGCTTTCGGATAATAGACCGCGCCGAAATCCGCGCCGAAGGCGCTGTTGTCGTCCGCGCGCACGGCGAACGTGGCATATACCCGGTCCCGCCAGTCGAAGCCCTGCTCGATATAGAAGCCCAAAGTGCGGCTTTCCGTGGTGGTCTCGTCTGCGAACTGAACGGCGGCCGCGGTGATTTGCGTAGCGCCGGGCGGCAGCTCCTCCCCGTATGCCCCGTTCCGATCAAAAACGCTCCGGAAGTACTGCGCGCCGACCGATGTCCGGGACACGAGGTCCGGCCGAAGGCGGAACGTGCCGGTACCGTTGAGGTCAACGGTGTACTGGTAGAATTGAGTGCGGTTGTCTTCCTTGAAGCCGAGGCGCCGCCTCCCGAACTCGGTGCAGTTCTGAAAGCGGCACAGGCCGCTGTCGAGTCGGTGCGTGAAATCCAGGCCGACGTTGCTGCGGGTGGTCAGCCAGGTCGTCGGGCGCCAGTTGCCGTTCACGCCGCCGATAAAGCGGTTGATCTCCTGCGAAACTGTGTGCTGGAAGATGTCCCCAGGCGTATACGCCCTGTAGCCGAAGAGCGAGTCACCCCGGAAATTGAGGTTCCGGTATCCGGGACCGCCGTACGCGCTCGAATTGAGTCCCGTGACGTTGTTGTCGGTCTGCGGAAGGCGTTGATAGCTCTGGATGTAACCGGTCGAGATGGCGATGTCCGCGTTGTCAGACACGCGGATGTCGAGGTTGGCTCTGCCCGAAGCGCGCTTGAGGGCGTTCGGATTGGACCACTCGTCGCGGATGGCGATCCCCTGGCGCGCAAACCTGTTGATGTCGAATTGGGGAATCTCGTAGATCCCGTCTTCTCCCTCCCATTCGCCTGATGCCGAGTAGCGGACGTTTTCCGACCCGCCGCTCGCGCGCAACCCGTACTGCCGCCGGTAGCCGGTACCGATGGGCGTCGTGTACGGATCCTCGAAGAGGTTGTAGCTCGCCAGGCTGTCGACGGTGCAGAAGCCCGACACGATTCGCGAATTCCAGCAGAAGTTGGTCTTGTTGCCGCTCCGCAGCGTCCCGAACGACGTGTAGGCCGTCGGGTACGTGTTGCGGTCCACGATCGCGCCCTGCTCCATCCAGAAGTTCCAGCGCGTGGGGCCCGCCATCCCGCGCTTGGTCTTGATGACGATGACGCCGTTGGCGGCGTCCGTCCCGTACAGCGTGGCGGCGGAGGGACCCTTCACCACCTCCATGCTCTCGATGTCGTCCGGGTTTATGTCGTTCAGGCGGCTCGGGGTCGAGCCCCCGATGCCGATGCTCGACGATCCGGTGGCAGCCTCCATCCGGACCCCGTCGATCAGATAGATGGGATTGTTGCTGAGGGAGAGCGACGTAGTTCCGCGAATCCGGACGCGCGCTCCCGTGCCGGTCATTCCCATGCCGAGGACAGATACACCGGGCACGCGCGCGGTAAGCATCTCGTTGATGTTCTTGACCGGAGCTTCCCTGCTGATCGTAGCGGCGTCGACGTGCTCGATCACGTTGGCGACGGACCGCTCGAGCTGGGGTCCGGTTACCGTCGTGACAACCTCCGCCAGCTGCGCCACCGACCGCTCGAGCACGAAATCGACCGTGATCCTGCCAGACGCGGGAACGGCGACCGTGCGGGTCCGGGCCGTGAGGCCTATCCGCCTCACCTGGATCTGCTGCTGTCCAGCGGGGACGTCGCGCAGGACATACCTGCCTTGGGCATCGGTCACCGTTCCGATGCTCGTTCCTATGACGACGACGCGCGCTTCCTGCACGGGCTGCGCCGCGCCCTCCTCGGTCACCTGACCCGTGATGACGGCCTGCTGCGCTCCAGCCACGGTAGCGCCAAGCGTCAACAACAGCGCAGGTGACAGCAACCAAAGACGACGTCCAAAGTGCATATCGGTACCCTCCAGCGGTTGAGGGCGCACGAGAAAGCCCCCGGCCCACCCGATCCGTGGGGCGGCCGGTCGTGCGTCCGTGTCCGGCGCAGCGTGTGCTGCGCCGGGAACAAACGTCGTTATAAGTTTCCCGGAAACCATGCGCCGTCAAGACTTTGTTCTCTTGCCCATGCTCGCGGCTGTCGCCGCGCTCCCTTCGGTCACGGCGAAGGCGCAGCCGGGCGAAGCGCTCGGAGATCTTCTGGTATCCATCGTGGACTCCTCAGGGGTCGCGGTTGCCGGCGTCCGGATAGTGCTCGGCGGCAGAGCCGGATACGGCGAAAGCGACGCCGGTGGGCAGTACCGGATACGTGGTATCCAGGCCGGCCGCGTTGCGCTCGACCTTCAGCGCCTCGGGTTTCAGCGCAAGACCGTTGAGGTGGAGGTGTTCGGCGGCCGCACCGTGGAAACCGTCATCACGATGGCCATGGCAGTGCAGCCGCTGGAGCCGGCCACGGTCTCCGCGGCTGTCGCCCCGCGCCGGGCCGCGCGCTTCGCCGAATTCGAGCGACGGCGCAGCAGCGCCTTCGGCCACTTTCTGACGCGGGAAGAGATCGAGCGACGGCACTCGGTCAGCTTCACCGAGCTTCTTCGCATGGTTCCAGGCGTGCGCGTCGTCACCGGATTCGGCCGCGCCAGCATACGGCTGCGCGGGGCAAGATGTCCGCCGCACGTCTGGATCGACGGCACGCCAGCGGGCGCTGCCGAATTCAATCTCGATGCGCTGCCGCTGGAGACCGTGCAGGGCGTGGAGATCTACTCCGGCATTTCCAACGTCCCCGCGGAGTTGATGGCCGGCCGCGCGCGCGGGCGCTGCGGCGTCATAGTCGTCTGGACCAGGGTGGATTAGCGTTACTCTCCGGGAAGCGCGACGCCGCCAGAAAGATCGGCGGTTAGGTTGCCTGCAATGCGCCCGTAGCTCAAAATGCGCCCGTAGCTCAATTGGATAGAGCATCAGACTTCGGATCTGAGGGTTGGGGGTTCGAGCCCCTCCGGGCGCATCAGACATCCACCATCAGCGCCGCCTTATGAGCAGTGGTCTGATACTGGTACTGCTGGTTGCGTCGTCCTTCGTCGCGGCGCACTTCGCCTTCGAGCGGCTCGGAAAGCGATACCTCATCGTTTCCGGCGCCGAGTACCTCGCGCTCGGCATTCTGCTCGGGCCGCAGGTCTCCGGGATATTCACTCCGGCGCTGCTCGACAGTCTCGCCGCGTTCCCCGCGCTCGCGCTCGGCTGGATGGGAGCGATCGTCGGCATGCGCTTCTATCTCCCGGAGCTGGTGAGAATCCCCGCATTCACCTACCGGATCGCGCTGACTGAATCGCTGCTCACCATCGCGGTAGTGTTCGCGCTGGAAGCAGTGGCGTTCATGTGGCTGTTCGACATCTCGCTGCTGCTGGCAACACCGCCCGCCCTCGCGCTCGCGGCGATCGCGGTGTCCTCGTCCCGGGAGACGTACGAAATCGTCTCGCGGCACTTCGGCGAAGGAACGTTCGTGACGCAGCTCGACGTCTCGACGGCCGTAAACGCGTTCGTCGCGGTGCTCACCTTCGGCTGCCTGCTGGCCGCGTTTCACATGAACCCCACCGGAGCCGCGCGGCCGCTGACGGCGACCGAGTGGGTGGTGCTCACTGCCGCGATCGGTCTCATCGGCGGAGCGCTGTTTCACCTCTTTCTCGGCGGGGAGGCGAACATCGACCGGCTGTTCGTCGCGCTCGCCGGCGCGCTGATCCTCGTGAGCGGCGCCGCAGCGTACCTGGGGCTGTCGCCGCTGCTCGCGGCGCTGTTCTTCGGATTCATGCTCGTCAACACCTCGCGGAACCGGATCGAGATCGCGGCGGCGCTGACCAGGGTCGAACGGCCGCTGTACTTCGTGCTGCTGATCTTCGCCGGCGCGACGTGGCAGCCGAGCCTGCGCGCGTGGGTGGCGCCGGTGCTGCTCTTCGTGTTCGCGCGCGCGGCGGCCAAGATCGGCGCGGCCCGGCTCAGCGCGCGGGCCGAGCGATCGCTGCCGCTGCTCGGCGCTGACTGGGGGCGGGCGCTACTGGGTCAGGGCGGTATCGCGGTGGCGCTCGGGATCGACTATCTGCAGCAGGAGCATTTCGCGTTCACGCACGTGGTCTTCACGGCGGTGGTCGCGTCGGTGCTGCTCACCGACATGAGCTCGGCGCGGCTGGCGAGGAGTGTGTTCGCCTCGGTTCCCGAATCGGACGGCGCGGCATGAGGCGCGCGCTCATCCTGGTGCTGCTGCTCGGCGGAGTGCGGCTGGTGCTGCCGCTCGGCAGCGGCGCGGAGGCGCCATACGCGCTGCTGACACTCGGATTTCTGATGCTCGCGGCGTATACGGTCGCCGAGATCGCGTCTACCGTGAAGCTGCCGCGCGTCGTGGGCTATCTGATCGCGGGAATCGTGTTCGGACCGGCGCTGGCGAACATCGTGACGGTCGAAGCGTCGACAACTCTAGCTCCCGTGACGTCGCTCGCGATATCGCTGATCGCGTTTCTCGCGGGCGCCGAGCTGCGCTGGAGCGAAGTGCGGGACAGGATCGGGGCGATAGGCAAGATCCTGTTCGCGGAGCTCACGCTGACGTTTGCCTTGCTGCTCGGTCTGCTGCTCGCCCTGCGGCCGATGCTCCCCTTCGCCGGGTCGGGGTGGAGCGAGACTTTCGTCTTTTCGCTGCTGTTCGCGGCCATGGCGATCGTGCATTCGCCGGCGGTCACCCTGGCCATCCTCTCCGAGACCGGCGCGCGCGGATCGCTGGCCCGCACCGTGCTCGGCACCGTGCTGCTGTCCGACATCGTGGTCGTGGTGGTTTTCAGCGCGACCTTGTCGCTAGCGCAGGCCCTCACTCCCCCCGCCGGATTCGGCGCCCAGATCACCGCGGGCGCAGTCGCGTGGGAGCTGCTCGGCGCCGTCGTCGTCGGTGCCGCGCTGGGCGCGGCCGTGTCCCTCTATCTGCGATTCGTGCACAAGGAGCTTTTCCTCTTCGCGCTGCTCGTGACGTTCCTCGGGACCGAGGTCGCGCGCATGCTCAACGTGGAAGTGCTCCTGACGCTGCTCACGGCGGGCTTCGTCATGGAGAACGTCAGTCAGAGGGAGTCGGGTCTGGCGTTACGACACGCCATGGAGCGCGCCGCGGCGCCGGTCTTCGTGGTGTTCTTCGCGCTCGCGGGCGCGTCCATGCACTTCGAGGAGTTCCTGAGTCTGTGGCCGCTGGTCATTCCAATCGTCATCGTGCGCGCGGCCGGCATCCGGCTCGGATCAGCGGTCGGCGGGTGGTGGGCAGGGATGCCGCGGCGCGAATCGCGCAACGTCTGGACCGGTCTCGTGTCGCAGGCCGGCGTCGCGATCGGACTCGCCACGGTGGTCGCAGAAGTTTACCCCGCGCGGGGGGCCGCGCTCCGCAGTCTCTTCCTCGCCGTAATCGCGGTGAACGAGCTGATCGGACCTATCCTCTTCAAACGCGGACTTGCGGCGGCCGGCGAGATTCCGGGGACTCCATCGGAGAGCGCGTCGGCACCCGCACCGGCGGAGGCTATCTGATGCCGAACATCGAGCCGAGGAATCCGCCGCTCTTGTCGCGCGGGACGTGCTCGAGCATCTGCAGCTCGCCCTTGTCGAGCCAGACTCCGCCGCACTGCGGGCACTCGTCGATCTTCACGTGGTGGTACTCACGCTCCTTCAGGTCCACGCAGCAGCGCGGACACTTGTTCTGAAGCTCCGACTTCCGCGCCTTCTCGCGCTCGGCGTCGAGCGCCGCGCGCCGGCTCTTGATCAGCTCGGCATCCACCTTCGCCCAGTACTCGTCCTCGTTCCTGCTCGGCTTTTCGTCAATCGCCACATTGTCTCCTTGCTTGGTACGGGCCTGAATGTTTGATGTGGTCGAAAAATAATCCTCGGATTGCAACTGGCGCGGTGTGCGTTTCCCGTCCTACCGTTTTCCCGTTAGGACGTTTACTGACGGATCGATTCCGTTCGTAAACGTCCCAACCCACAAACGGAAAAACGGGAAACGCACACCGCGCCAGCCGCCAATCAAGCGATCTATCGTCTCGTAGTTACGGCGATTACTCCCGACATGAAGCCCGTACCGTAAGTGGTCGTGGCCTCCCAGGACCGGAAGAGGCGGATCTCTTCGATCTCGTTTGCGGCGATGAGCTTCAGCGTCGAGATCGGTCCGTACTTCAGGCCGTCCACGAATACCGTCGGGAGAGTGGACTCGTTGGTGCGAAAGCTCGTCCTGCCGCGGGACGCGAAGAAGTTCGCGCGGAGCTTGGCTACGGCGTCGTATGCGTCTACCGCGAGCGACGCGATGATCTCGTCCTGCGTTATGCGCGAAGGGTCGCGCGGGTGCGTCCTGCCGTTGGCCGGGGGCAGGCACGCGGTGAGCGCGAGAAGCGCCGCGGCCATCAGACCCGTTTTCATGCTGTCTCCCGCGCCAGCCGGCATTCCGGAATTGGGCGCGTGGAAAAGATGCTGCACTACGCGGGCCCCACAATAAGGAAGCGCCCGACGGAGCTGCGGCGGACGCCGTAATGTGCGCGCCTCGCTTCCTTTAAGCCCTTGGCGTGGATAGCTTAGCAGGTTCGGGGCGTAGCGTAGCCCGGTAGCGCGCCTGCTTCGGGAGCAGGAGGTCGCTGGTTCAAATCCAGTCGCCCCGACT
>CALMKE010000134.1 GCA_937867645.1 uncultured Gemmatimonadota bacterium
AACATCCCTCTGGTCGCCACCGCCGCGGAAAGCTCGCTGCGGCAGCTGGACCCGGCGCTCGAGGACGCGGCGCGCGGGCTCGGGGCGTCGTGGTGGCTCACGATGCGCAGAGTCGTGATTCCCGCCGCGCGCCCCGGGCTTATCGCCGGCGGGCTGCTCGCCGCCGTGACGGCGGTGGGAGAATTCGTCGCGAGCATCGTGCTGTACACCCACGCCAACAGGCCCATCTCGATCGAGATTCTGGCGCAGCTCCGAGCGCTCGCGTTCGGAACCGCGGCCGCCTACAGCGTTCTGCTGATCCTGCTGGTTCTCGCCATGGCCATAGGCGCGAGGACCGTCGAGGAGCAGTACGCGTGACGGAGCCGGTGACGATTCCGGTGGCGCACCCGGCTCCGCGCCGTCCGCACGTCGTGATCATCGGCGGCGGGTTTGCCGGGCTGCAGGCCGCGCGCGCGCTGCGTAACGCGCCGGTGCAGGTCACGCTCCTGGATCGCACCAATCACCATCTTTTCCAGCCGTTGCTGTACCAGGTCGCAACGGCGTCGCTGTCCCCTGGCGACATCATCGCGCCGATCAGGTGGGTGCTTCGCCGCCAGCAGAACACCTTCGTCATGCTTGGCGAGGTGTCGGGGATAGACGTGGTCTCGCGCACGATCTCTCTTGCCGGGTCCGGTCGTGCGCTTACGTACGATTATCTGGTGCTCGCTCCCGGCGGCAGACACTCGTACTTCGCCCACCCGGAATGGGAGACGCTGGCGCCCGGACTGAAGTCGGTCGAAGACGCGGCCGAGCTGCGCCGGCGCTTTCTGCTCTCGTTCGAGCGGGCGGAGCTGTGCGAGGACGAAGCAGAGCGCACGGCGTACCAGACCATCGTCATAGTCGGCGGAGGGCCGACGGGAGTCGAGCTCGCGGGCGCGATTCCGGACATCGCATACAAGGCGCTGCGCCGCGACTTCCGGAGGATCGACACGCGCCGCACGCGGGTGATTCTACTGGAAGGGGGCGATCGCGTGTTGCCCGCGTTTCCGCCCGATCTCTCCGCGCGAGCGAAGCGCGACCTCGAATCACTGGGAGTTGAAGTCAGGCTGAATTCACTGGTGACCGAGGTGCATGGCGACCGCGTGGGTGTCGGAGAAGAGACCATCCGCACTCACACCGTCTTCTGGGCAGCGGGCAACGTCATTTCGCCACTGACCGCGCTATTGGGCGCGCCCCTCGACCGGGCAGGACGCGTGCTGGTCGAGCCCGACCTCTCGATTCCCGGCCACCCGGAGGTGTTCGTGATCGGCGACGCCGCGCACGTGGTGTGCGGCGGGCGCGTCGTGCCGGGCGTCGCGCCCGCCGCCATGCAGCAGGGAAGATCGGCCGGCCGCAACATCGCGCGCTCTCTGGCGGGGAACGCGCGCGTTCCGTTCGACTACTTCAACAAGGGCGACGTCGCGACCATCGGCCGGCACAAGGCGGTAGCGGATTTCGGCCGCTTCCGGATGACCGGCCGGTTCGCGTGGTGGCTATGGCTGACGATTCACATCATGTACCTGATCGGCTTCCGCAACCGGCTTACGGTCCTGATCGAGTGGGCCTACGCCTACTTCACCTATCAGCGCGGCGTGCGGCTGATCACGGGCGCTACGCGCGCCTCGGATTCCGGCTGAGCTTACGCCTGTCGGCTCACGCGGCGGGCTCGGCGGCAGTCTGCGTAGCCACTTTCGTTCCGCTGCCAGCGTCGATTCCCAGCCCGAGAAAAATCGTTCCGCCGATCAGCAGAGCGGAAGTATAGAACGGCACACCGTGGCCGAGCTGATCGTAAGCGAACCCGGCCCACAGGGGGACGATCACTCGCGCGAGACCGCCGAACGTCTGTTGCACGCCCATGTACAGCCCCCGCTCGTTGCTCGGAATCAGACGCGAAAGCAGCGACGTCACGCACGGAAAAGTGAAGGCGGTCCCGAGCGGAACCAGCGCGATCGCCAGCGCGAGCAGCAGATAGTGCTCCGCGAACGGGATCGAGCCGAGTCCGACCGCGAGCAGCACGAGCCCGAGACGCGAAAGCCGTACTTCACCGAAGCGGTCGACCATCGTACCGAGTATTCCAGCGCGCGTGATCACCGAGATCACGCCGAGGTACGTGAAGACCATCCATATCCGGTCCGGACCGACCGCCCACTCGTCGAGCAGAAATAACGCGAGAATCGCGGTCATCCCGGAGAACGCCCCCATCGCGATCGCGTAGATCCAGATGAGCCGCGGCGCGGGCTCGCCGGAATGGGTGACGACGCGCATGATCGCGTGCCGCGAGGCGCCGGGCCGCTTCACCGCCGCCTCGGTCATGTCGCGCGATTCTTTGAGAAAACGCGCAGCGAAGGTGATGTTCAGCACACACAGCGTCGCTGCCACCAGTCCAGGCCCCGGCCGGCCGAACAGCAGCGCGGCCGATCCGAGCGGCGGGCCGAGCGCGACACCAAGGTTCGTCGCGGCCGAGAGCCAGCCGAGCGCCTTCGCGCGGTGCTGCGGCTCGGTCGAATCGGCGACGTACGCCTGGATGACGCCGACCGTTCCGCCGCCCGCGCCCTGCACGATGCGGGAGAGAAGCAGCAGCCAGAGCGACGTCGCGAACGCGAACACGATGTAGGCGATCGCGGCGGCAGTGAGTCCGACGAGCAGCGCCGGCTTTCGTCCGTGCTTGTCCGAGAAGCGCCCCCACATCGGAGCGCTGATGAGCTGCGCGGCGGTGAACGACGAGACGAGCAGCGCGACCTCCATTCCGCCGCCGCCGAGCTCGTTGGCGTAATACGGGAGCAACGGCAGGATCATGAGCAATCCCACCATGTCCACGAAGTTCGTGACGATGAGGATGAACAGCTTTCCGCGCGTGGCGCCCGCCAGGCGCCCGCGGACAGTGGTGCTCATGGCTCCGGAGCTATTCCTCGGCCCTTCCGAGCGCGGCGGGCGCGACCGCGCGGCCCACGAGACCCGCCAGGGCGATGATGGTCAGAACGTAGGGGATGATCTGGATGAACTGCGACGGAATCCCACCCACGCCCTGCAGCTGGATCTGCAGCGTCTCGGCGGCCGCGAAGAGGAGACACGCGGCGCCCGCGCGCCACGGATCCCAGCGGCCGAAGATGACTGCCGCGATCGCGATGAAGCCGCGGCCGGCCGTCATGTTGTTGGTGAACTGGTGCTGATCGAGCGCGAGGTACACGCCGCCAAGGCCGGCGAGCACGCCGGATATCGCGACGGAGACGTACCGGATGAAGCGGACGTTGACGCCGACACTGGCCGCCGCCTCGGGATGCTCGCCAGCGGCCTGCACGCGCAGTCCGAACGGCGTCTTATACAATAGAAAGGCGACGAGCGGGACTGACGCGAGGCCCATCCATACCAGCGGGTCGCCGAATCCGGACAATCCCGCCTGGAAGCCCTCCACGCGCGGCGAGTTCGACGAGCTGTCGAACAGCAGCATCAGGATCACCTGGGTAAGGCCGATCACGAGCAGGTTCACCGCGATGCCGGACACGACCTGGTCGGCGCGGAACCGGACTGTCGCGATCCCGTGCAGGAGACCAAACAGCAATCCACCCGCGGCGCCCGCGAGCACGCCGATCACCGGGCTGCCCGAGTAGTAGCTGCCCAGCGTCGCGGTGAACGCGCCGCTCAACATGAATCCCTCGAGCGTGAGGCTCACGATTCCCGCGCGCTCGGCCACGAGTCCGCCGCTCGCCGCGAACAGATACGGCACGGCGATGCGGAGCGTCTGGGTGATGAAGTCGAACGGGTTCATGCGGCCACTGCCTTGCGCGCCCCGCGAATCGCGCGCTGTACTTCGGGCACCGACGCGGCCATCGCGAGGATCACGACCCCCTGGAGCACCTCGACCATCTGCTTCGGCACGAGGGCGTGAATCGCGAGGCCTCCCTGCGAGAGCGTGGCGAAGAAGAACGCCGCGAGCACTACGCCGAATGGATGGTTGCGCCCGACGATCGCGACCGCGATCGCGAGGAAGCCGGAGCCGCCGGTGAAGCCGTCCTCGTAGTAATGCTTGTAGCCGAGCACGAAGTTCGTGCCGCCGAGCGCGGCGAGAACGCCGGCAAGCGCCATCGCTTTCATCCACACCCTGCCGACGCGAATGCCGCTGTATTCCGCCGCTTCCGGCTGCAGCCCCGCGGCGCGCAGCGCATAGCCGCCCGGCGTTCGGAACAGGTACCACCAGCACCAGACCGCGGCCGCCATCGCGAACAGGAAGGTGACGTTCGCGGCGGAGCCGTGGAAGGCGGGGATGAACTCGCTGAGTCGAGGCACCGCGCCCGCGCGGATCTCCGCCGTGTGCAGTGTGTCCGCGACGCGCAGATGCTCCACGATCACCCAGTTGAGCAACGCGAGGATGACGAAGTTCAGCATGATCGTCACGATCACTTCGTGCGCGCCGAACTTCGTCTTGAGCACTCCGGGCAGCCCGCCGGTCAGAAATCCGACGGCCGCCGCCGCGAGCAGGCATAGGGGAACCGCGAGCAACGCGGGCGTGGCGGCCGGCAGGATGATTCCCATCACCGCCGCGCCGAACGCGCCGGCGGCGAGCTGAGCTTCCGCTCCGATGTTGAACAGGCCCGCGCGCAGCGCGAGCGCGATGCCGAGTCCGGCGAAGGTGAGAGTCGTGGTCTTGTACAGCACCTGCGCGAAGCCGTACGGATTGCCCCACGCGCCTTCGATCATCCGGCCGTAGACGTGCAGGGGCGACTCGCCGAACAGCAGGATCAGCACGTCGCCGAGAATCAGCGCTATGAGGAGCGCCACGATCGGGGGAAGCAGCGCCTCCTCCGCCCGTCTCAGCAAGCTCTCGTTCATGCCGCGTCCCGGCTCTTGCCGCCGGTCATGTACGGGCCCAGGACTTCCGGCGTCGCGTCTCGCGCGGGAAGCGTGACGGCGAACTTGCCGCGGTACATCACCGCGACCTTGTCGGATAGCGCGAGCACCTCGTTGAGCTCCGCCGACACGAGCAGGATCGCCTTGCCCGCGTCGCGCGCTTCACGAATCTGGCGGTGAATGAACTCGATCGCCCCGACATCCACGCCGCGCGTGGGCTGCGCGGCGAGCAGCACGGTAAACGACCGGCCCATTTCCCGGGCGATTACAACCTTCTGCTGGTTGCCGCCCGACAGCGTGCGGGCCGCGGGCGCGGCGCTCGGCGGCCGTACGTCGAACTTGCCGATCTGCTCGCGCGCATGCTCCTCGATCCGGTCTCCGTCCAGCAAGCCGTAGCGGGAGAACTCCTGCTGCGCGCCCAGCACGAGATTCTCCGCGATGGAGTACTCGAGAATGAGCCCCCGCCTGTGGCGATCCTCCGGCACGTGCGCGATGCCGGCCTCTCGCCGCTCCTTCACGGTCGCGCGGGTGATATCCCGGCCCGACACGGAGATGGATCCGCCCACTATGTCGCGCAGTCCGGCGATCGCCTCGACCAGCTCGGTCTGTCCGTTTCCTTCGACGCCGGCGATGCCGAGCACCTCGCCTGGCCGTATCGCGAAGCTGATTCCGTCCACGACGCGGACGCGGCGCGAGTCGTTGACCGCCAAATCGGTTACCTCGAGAACCGCCGCGCCGACCGGCGCGAGCGCGTGCTCCGCAGTGGCCGCGGATCCGCCCACCGCCTCGCGCAGCGGCGCTGACAGCACTACGTCGCGGCCGATCATCGCCCTGGCGATCTCGGCGGGCGTCGTTTCTGATGTCTTCATCCGCCCGACGGTCGCGCCGGCGCGCATCACGGTGATCGTCTGCGAGATGTCTATCACTTCGTCCAGCCGGTGCGTGATGAGCACGATCGTGGCGCCGTCGTCGCGCAGCTTCCGGAGAACGGTCCACAGCTCCCGCACGTCCGGGGGTGAGAGGACGGCCGTGGGCTCGTCGAGTATCAGGATCTTCGCGCCGCGATACAGCGTCTTGAGAATCTCGACGCGCTGCGCTTCGCCGACCGACAGCTCCGCTACGCGGCGGTCCGCGGGAACGATCAGCCCTGTTCGTTGAATGAGAGAGTTCACGTCCGCGAGCGCGCGTGTGCGGTCGAACATGACGCCGCGCTTCGGCTCATTGCCGAGCACGACGTTCTCCGCGACGGTTAGCGTGGGCACGAGCATGAAATGCTGGTGCACGACTCCCACACCGGCAGCAATCGCGTCCGATGTGGACCAGCCGGTGACGTCGCCGCCGTTCACTTCCACCGTCCCCGCGTCCGGCCGGATGAGTCCGCCGAGGATCTTCATCAGGGTCGATTTGCCCGCGCCGTTCTCGCCGACGAGCGCGTGTATCTCGCCGGGCGCCACGTCGAGCGACGCGCCGCGGTTGGCGCGGACGGGACCGAACGACTTGTCGATCCCGGCCATCCGGATCGGATGCGAGCTCATCGAGTGGACGGAACCTTGATGCGGCCGGCGATGATATCCGCCTTGAGCTGTTCGACGCGTTGGTGCGCAGCTTCCGGGATGAGCGCGCGGTTGTTGTCGTCGTACACGTAGCCGACGCCGCCCTCGGCGAGCCCGAACGAATAAACTCCGCCCTTGAACGTTCCAGCGTCGACGCGGGCGATGGCGTCGTACACCGCCGCGTTCACGCCCTTGATCATGGAAGTGAGCACACGGCCGGGCGCTTCTGCCGCCTGGTCCGCGTCCACTCCGATAGCGAGCTTGCCGGTGGCGCGCGCGGCCTCGAACAGCCCGCCGCCCGTGGCACCCGCTGCGTGGAAGATCACGTTGACGCCGGACTGGTACTGGGCGAGCGCCAGCTCCTTGCCCCGGCCCGGATCGGTGAAGGCTTCCGGCGTGACGCCCGCGTACTGCGCAATCACGGTGCAGTCCGGGCACACGTGCTTCGCACCCGCGCGGTATCCCGCCTCAAACTTGTGAATGAGGGGGATGTCCATCCCGCCGATGAAGCCGATGCGCTTGGAGCCGCCGACCAGCGCGGCGAGCGCGCCCACAAGAAACGAGCCCTCCTCCTCGCGGAACTTGAGCGCGGCCACGTTGGGCGGCGGCGGAATCACGTTCCCCGAATCGTCGGTGGCGACCGCGAAATCCACGCCGGCAAACCGGCTGTTCGGATACTCGCGCGAAAGCACCGTCAGGTCGTCGGTGAAGATGAACCCGATGCCCATGACGAGGTCCATCCCCTCGGCGGCGAGCAGGCGCAGTCCCGCCTCGCGGTCGGCGCCCTCACCCGGCTCGATGAACCGCACGTCCGCGCCCAGCTGTCTGCTCGCGCTGTCCGCCCCCTCGTAGGCGCCGTCATTGAACGACTTGTCGCCGCGCCCTCCGACGTCGAGCACGATCCCGACCCTGGTCGCGTCCGCGTCGCCGACGGCTTCGGTGCCGCGGGGGCTGAGCACGAGGAACGCGGCGTGGACGGCGAGCAGCGCCGCGACGGTGATCAGGAGCTTGCGCATGAGGGCGTAAGTTTCGTGCGCGTGACGGCGGGGAGCAAGAGCGCGGTGGCGCTGTGCGTGGCGTCGGTGCGCGGAGCGTGCGTCGGAGGGCTCCCCAGTCGCGCCTACGCGAGCAAACTACGCTCGCTAAGACGGCGCTTTGGGAAGCCCTCCGCGCGCACGCTCCCAGGCTGGGAGTCGCTACAGCGCCGCGCTGAGCTCCAGGCTGGACTCCGCCGATCTGGCGACGTCTGGCGCCGGCCGGATGTTGAGCCGGTAACCGGCATAGATGAGCAGTAGCCCGACGAACTCGGTCACGTACAGCACCTCGACGTGTCCGAAGCGGGTGAACGTGCCGCCGATGCCGGGGAGCAATGCGCCAATGGCGATGACGATGTTGCCGACGTATTTCCCGCGCTTGTCCGGCATGCTCCTGAATCGCAGGGCGGAGAAGATGGCGCCCCCGATGAGGAGGATCGCCGCGTACAGATTGATGAAGGGACTGAACGCGCGCACACACTTCCGCTGCATCACCCTGCCCGTCAGCCTGACCAGATCCACATGCAGCGACCACGCAAGCGACCACCAGAGGAAATCCCGGCGGCGGTATCTCCGGTAAACGAGCCAGCAGACGATGGCGATGACCATCGTGATGATGCCTTGAAAAAGGCCGGCATACCACTCGCTCAGCATCTACGCGGATCCATGTGCGTATGAATAACTCGCATCCTCGGGGAAGTCGCGAACAGTGGTACTGAGCGGCGACCCGTGCAAGTAAATGGGCGGGACGCGCCGACCTGTCGAGGCCCGCCCCGATGTCCGGCTCGCTAACTTCCTGTCATGCCCGTCGACCGGATCAGAACGCGTTTTCTCGTGGTCGGCAGCGGCGTGGCCGGGCTGCACGCGGCGTGGCGGGCCAGCGAGGTGGATGGCGGCGAGGTGATGGTGCTCACCAAGCGCTCCCTGTTCGACAGCGCCACTGCATACGCCCAGGGCGGGATCGCGGCCGCGCTCGGCGCCGGGGACTCGACCAGGCTCCACCGCAAGGACACGCTCGCGGCGGGAGCGGCGCTGTGCGACGCGCGCGCCGTGGACGTGCTCGTGGCGGAGGGACCCGAGCGCGTGCGCGAGCTGCAGGTGGCGGGCGCGGACTTCGATGTCGGCCCGACAGGAAAGCTCCGCCTCGGGAAGGAGGCCGCGCACTCGCGCCACCGGATCGTGCACGCCCATGGCGACCAGACCGGCGCCGAGGTCGTGCGAACGCTGATCGACCGCGTGCAGAACAGCCCTCAGATAGAAGTGCTCGAGAAGACGCGAGTTCTCGACTTGATCGTGCATGCGGGGATGTGCGCGGGAGTCAGGGCGACCCTGGCTGGAAGGCCGGTCGAGATAATCGCGGACGTGACTGTGCTGGCGACGGGCGGCTGCGGCCAAGTCTTCCGCTATACCACCAACCCTGTCGTGGCGACGGGAGACGGTTACGCGATCGCCCGGCGCGCGGGGGTGAAGCTGGCCGACATGGAGTTCGTACAGTTTCACCCGACGGCGCTGGACACTCCCGAAAACCCGCTCTCGCTCATCTCCGAGGCCGTGCGCGGCGAGGGCGCCACGCTCCTCAACGACGCTGGCCAGCGGTTCATGATTCGCAGGCACAGACTCGCGGAGCTGGCGCCGCGGGACATAGTGGCGCGCGAGATCTTCCTCCAGCAATCGGAAGGGAGCCGCGTCTGGCTCGACGCCCGCCGGCTGGGAAAGTCGTTCGAGAAGCGCTTTCCCGGCATCTTCGCCCTGTGTCACGCGCGGGGCATCGATCCGCGCGATGAGCTCATTCCGGTGACCCCGGCCGCGCATTACATGATGGGCGGGATCGTCACCGATCTTGCCGGCTGCTCCAGCCTGCACCGGCTGTACGCGTGCGGCGAAGTGTCGAGCACGGGCGTGCACGGAGCCAACCGGCTGGCCTCCAACTCGCTTCTGGAGGGCCTGGTATTCGCCGAGCGCGTCGCCCGCGATATGATAAAGACGGAGCGGTTGAGCCGGCTGCCGAAGAAATCGGACTGGAAGGCGCCTCAGCTCCGCGATCGCGGCGCCGCGCAGGTCGCGGCCGACGACGTGCGCAGGGTGATGTGGGAGAAGGCCGGGATCTACCGTTCGGGCCGGGGGCTGAAGAAATGTCTGGAGACACTCGACGCGATCGAATCGCGCTTGCCCGCCGGCGCAACCGAGGAGGCTAACCTGATAGCGACGGGCAGGCTCATAGCGGGCGCGGCTCTGCTCCGCCGGGAGTCGCGCGGCGGACATTTTCGCAGCGACTTCCCGCGCCCCAAGCAGAAATGGCGAGGGAAGCACATCACATGGTAGTCATCGCGGAGCCGGACGTGGCGGCGCTGCAGGCCGAGATCAGGGAGCTGGCGCGCAGGAAGAACGCGGTCATTCTCGCGCACAACTACGAGCGTCCCGAGGTCCAGGACGTAGCGGACTACGTGGGCGATTCGCTCGGCTTGAGCCGGGAGGCCGCCCGCACGGAAGCTGACGTGATCGTGTTCTGCGGCGTGCATTTCATGGCGGAGACCGCGAAGATCCTGTCGCCGGACAAGACGGTTCTCCTGCCGGATCTCGCCGCCGGGTGCTCGCTCGCGGCGAGCATCGATGCCGATCAGCTGCGCGCGTGGAAAGCCGAGCATCCCGGCGCCGTGGTGGTGTCGTACGTGAACACGACGGCTGAAGTGAAGGCGGAAAGCGATTACTGCTGCACCTCGGGGAACGCGGTGGAGGTCATCAACTCGATCCCCGCGGAGAAGGAGATTCTCTTTCTCCCGGACATGTTTCTGGGCGCGCACGTCAGGCGGGTATCGGGCAGGGAGAACATTCACGTGTGGATGGGCGAGTGTCACGTGCACGCCGGGATCGATCCGGAGCACATCAACCTCACGCGCGCGGCGCATCCCGGCGCCGAGTTCCTGATCCATCCCGAGTGTGGCTGCGCTTCGAGCGTGGTCGAAGCCGTGTCCGCGGGCGCGGTGAGCGCGGAAGGGATGCAGATCCTCTCGACGGAGGGAATGATCCGCCGGCCGTCGCAGTCTCCGGCCAGCGAGTTCATCGTCGCGACCGAAGTGGGGATACTGCATCGCCTGCGGCGCGAGAATCCCGACAAGACTTTCTTCGCGGCCAACGAGCGCGCGGTGTGCGCCTACATGAAGGTCACGACGCTCCCGAAGGTGTTTCTCGCGCTGCAGGAGATGCAGCACGAGATCACGGTTCCGCCGCACGTGGCGGCGCGCGCGCGCAGGGCGATCGAGCGGATGATCGCGATCGGAGGGCAGACGGCGCTTTCCCCCGTCCCGACCAGCGCGGATCCGGGGGAGTGATAGAAGCACGACTCTTGCGCGGCTGATCCGGCATGAGTCCACCGCGCCGCCGCCCGCCACAGCGCAGGAAGGTCGAGAGGCCGGACGAGGGGGTCCTGTTCCCGCTCAACCGGCGTGAGACGACCAAGCTGGTTCGCGCGGCGCTCGAAGAAGACGGCGCCTTCGATGACGTGACGACGATCGCCACCGTCGTGTCGGATCGGCGCGCCCGTTGCCGGCTCGTGGCGAGAAAGGCCGGAGTCATCGCCGGCCTGCCGCTGGCGCTCGAAGCGTTTCGACAGCTCAACCCGCGGGTGACGATCCGCGTGGATGGGGAGGACGGCCGCGCCGTCGCCCCGGGCTCGGTGTTCGTCGCGCTCAGCGGCAGCGCCCGCGGACTGCTGTCCGCCGAGCGTGTCGCGCTGAATTTTCTCCAGCGGCTCTCCGGCATCGCGACGCTCACCGCGAAGTTCGTGGCGGCGGTGCAAGGGACCGGCGCGAAGATACTCGACACGCGCAAGACCACGCCGGGCTGGCGAAGTCTGGAGAAATACGCCGTGCGGGCGGGCGGCGGCAGTAATCACCGGATGGACCTCTCGTCGGCGATCCTCATCAAGGACAATCATCTGCGCGCGCTGGACGGCGATCTCGAGCTGGCCATCCGTCGCACGCGCGAGCTGGCTCCGCGCGGGACCAAGGTGGAAGTGGAGTGTGACCGGCTCGCTCAGGTCCGCGCGGCCATCGAGGCCGGCGCGGACATAGTCCTTCTGGACAACATGAAGGTGGACGAGATCAGGCGCTGCGTGGAGCTCGTTGACGGACGCGCGATCCTGGAAGCGTCGGGTGGCGTCAATCTCACGAACGTTCGCGCGATAGCGAAGACCGGTGTGGACTGGATCTCGGTCGGCGCTCTCACTCACTCGGCGCCGGCTCTCGACCTGGCGCTGGATTTCTCCTAGTCGAGCTCGAGCACCGCGTCGCTGACGAAGTAGCCTTCTGCCGCGCGCACGGCGGCGGCCGCGCGGCGCCGCGCGTCGTCCACGTCGTCCTCGCTGTTGTCCAGCGCGTTGCGCGCGGCGCGGAAACGGCGGCCGGACAGCACGCAGAACAGGTCGCACAGCGCCAGCGCGTCCGCGTGGGCCGCTTCTTCTCCGTCGCTCAGAAGCCGGTGCGTGCGCGAGATGACCGCGGCGGTCGCGAACAGCTCGATGGCCATGTTGGCGAGCCGCTCGAGCACGAGCTGGCGGTCGAGCAGCTCCGCTTTGTGCCGCATGATCGCGCGCTCGGCGGCCCCCTTGAGCTCCGTGACGTGCCTCTCGAAATACCGCTTGTGCTCGGCGAGCCGCGGGTGAATCTCCACGTCGAGCGTCGGTGTGCCGCCGAGCGCGCCGCGCACGCGGGCAGCGGCGTAGCCCCCGAGCAGCCCGAGGTTCCGCATCGGCCGGCGGAGCGCGGAGCCGAGCTCCTTGAGCTGGCCCGCCGGCCCTTCCACCCCGTTCAGAGCGATGAAAAGGCGCAGCACTTCGTTAGCGCCCTCAAAGATCCGATTGATGCGCGAATCGCGCAGCATGCGCTCATATGGGAATGGCTTCACGTATCCGCGCCCGCCCGCCACCTGCACTAACTCATCGGTCGCGCGCCACACCATGTCGCTCGCGAACACCTTGGCGCAGGCGGATTCGAGCGAGGGATCGGTGTCCGCGCGATCGGCAAGGGATGTGAGAATGCCGAGCATGGCGTCGGCCGCGTAGATCTCCGACGCGAGCTGCGACAGCTTGCGCTGCGTGATCTCGAAGTGCGCCAGGGGGTGCCCGAACTGCTCGCGCTGCTCGGCGTACCGCGCCATCTCGCCGAGCGCGCTCTTGGCGCCGCCCGTGCAGCCGGCGAGGAGCGTCAGACGGCCGGCGTTGAGCACGTGCACCGCCACGCTGAACCCGCGCCCCACGCCGCCGAGCACGTGGTCCGCGGGGACGCGCATGTTCTGGTACAGCAGCTCGGCCTGGGTCGAGCCGCGGACTCCGAGCTTACGCACCGTACCGAGCACCTTGAATCCCGGCATGTCGGGACGGATGATGAACGCCGTCGGTCGCTGCTCGGTGACGCCCTTCCGCCGCACCGGAGTCTGCGCGAAAGTCACGATGACGCCGGCGCGGTGCGCGTTGCCGATCCAGATCTTGTGCCCGTCCAGCACCCACTCCGATCCGTCGGTCGACGGGCGCGCGGCCGAGCGGATGTGCTGGGCGTCCGAGCCGATCTCGGGCTCGGTCAGAGCGTACGCGGCGAGAGTGTCGCCGCGCGCGAGCGCGGGGAGGTAGCGCCGCTTCTGCTCGTCCGTGCCGTACAGGGCGATTGCCTTGGAGCCAAGTCCGCAGTGCACGCCGACGAGCACGGCGACCGATGCATCGGCCACCGAGATCGCCTCGAAGACGCGGGCGTAGCCCGTGGCGGACAGCCCGAGGCCGCCGTATTCGCGCGGGATGGTGAGCGCCAGGAATCCCGATTCCGCGAGCGCGGCCACGACATCGTCACCAATCGTCTCGGCTTCGTCGAACTTTTCGGAGTCGATCAGATCGCCGCGCAGCTCCTCGAGACGCGCGATGAGCTTGCGGACGGTGCGCGCTTCGTCCGGATCGCGGACGTCGAGCGAATCGGGAAAAGGGAAGAGGAGCCCGTCGTGCACCACGCCGGCAAAGATCCCGCGGGTGAACGACGCGCGATGGGCGGGACCCGGCGCGGCGCGCGCGTCCCGGGCGCTCGCGGTCACGTCATCGCGTTGCGCGAGCCGCGCAGCCATCGCCAGTGCACGCCGAACAGCAGCAGCGACACCAGCAGCATGAGCGTCGAGGTCACGAGCGAGCGCAGCGCGCGATGCCGAACCGCGGCCACGCGGTCCATGCGGTCCTCCCGACAGAGGGCCATCAGCGTGCTGTCGGGTGGAAGCTGCGCCGTCGCTGCTGTGCCGTCGGGCCGGGCAGGACCCGTCATTCGCACGTAGCGTTGTCTGCACGCCTCGAGCGAGCGTCCGCCAAACTCGCCGGTGACCTCGCGCGACATCCCGGGCTCCGCGAATTCGAAAACGTTGTTCACGATGCTGTTGAGCGAGACGAGAAGCGTGACGACGGCGATGAGGCAGACGGTGTAGCCGTACAGCTGCTGGATCCAGTGCGGTTGGTCCATTGTTCCCTCCGGAAGTGGCGCGCCGACGATGACGGCCCCGGAGCTAAACCTACGCGGGGGCTCCGCCCGGGACAGAGGCGCGCGCCGCGTCGCGCAGCTGCCGGTCGAGCGAGTCCGGATCGCGCGCCGGCAGCTCGCATGTAAAGCCGCGGCAGACGTACGCGGTCGCCGAGCCGCCGGCCTCGCGGCCCTCGAGGAGCGCGACGGTGCGGGCCCGCGCCGGATCTCCGCCGGCGAGGACCAGGGCGGGGACGTATCGGCTGGCGACCGCGCGCGCGAGCTCGCCGAACCGCGGATTCTCCGGATCGCCCGCGATGGCAACCTGCACCGCGCCGCGCACCAGCATGTCGGCGACGCCGAGGAGGTAGCCGAAGGCGATCGCGTGCCTGGCCAGCGCGGTCGCCAGGGGACGGATGACGCGCTCGGCGCGGCCGCGCAGCGTCTCGTCGCCCGTGAGCTCCGCGAGACGGAGACACAGGTCGGCCGCGAGCGAGCTCCCCGCGGGAACGGCGTTGTCGCCGATGTCGCGCGGACGCGTGATCAGCTGCTCAGCGTCCCGCGCGGTGTCGAAGAACACGCGCGCTTCCTCGTCCCAGAAGAAATCGGTGATCGCGGCTGAGATCTCCAGCGCGCGCTCGATCCACCGTTCGTCGAAGGTCAGCTCGTATACGGCGATGAAGCCGAGCGCGACGGCGGCGTGATCCTCGAGGAAGCCGGGGATCCTGGTGGACCCGTCCTTTCGCGAGCGCATTACGCGGCCGCCACGTACCATCTCCCGGTACAGGAACTCGGCGTTCTTCAGCGCCATCGCGCGGAAGTGCTCGTGCCCGAACACGCGCGCGGCTTCGGCTACCGAGCGCAGCATCAACCCGTTCCAACCGGCAAGCACTTTCTCGTCGCGGGCCGGCCAGACGCGCCTGGAGCGCGCCTCATACAGAATCGTCTTCGCGCCTTCGATGGCTTCCGCGAGCTCCTTTTCGCTCGCGCCGATCTGCGCGGCGAAGATCGCGGGCTCCGACGTCACGGCCAGGATGTTCGCGCCCTCGAAGTTTCCTTCAGAGGTGACGCCGTAGTACGTCTTCACGATGGCGGCTTCTTCCCCCAGCAGCTCGTCGAGCTCCGACTCGGTCCAGACGTAGAACTTCCCTTCGTGTCCCTCGCTGTCGGCGTCGAGTGAGGAATAGAAGCCGCCTTCGGGCGAGGTCATCTCACGCTCGACCCACGCGATCGTGTCGCACGCGACGCGCTTGACCTCGGCGTCGCCGGTGGCGAGCCAGAGGTGCACGCCGAGGCGGAGGAGCAGCGCGTTGTCGTACAACATCTTCTCGAAGTGCGGCACCAGCCACTGGTCGTCCACCGAGTAGCGCGCGAAGCCGCCGCCCACCTGATCGTAGATCCCGCCGCGCGCCATCTTCCGGAAGGAGCTCAGCGCGATGTCGGTGGCGTGGGGATTGGCGGTGCGCGCCCCGTGCCGCAGGAGGAAATCGAGCGCCATGGCCTGCGGAAACTTGGGGGCGGAGTCGAAGCCGCCGTACGTCGCGTCATAACGCTGCGCGATGCTGCGGTGCGCGATCTCGAGCAGGTTGGGCGCGAGTTCATCGGCGCGCGTGGACGCCGGCGGCGGACGATAAATCTGCCGCAGCTGGGCGACGCTGCGTTCCACGTCATCGCGATGCTCGGCATACGCGCGGGCGACGGACTTGAGCACGGTGCTGAACGAAGGCATTCCGTGCCGATCCGCAGGCGGGAAGTAGGTACCGCCATAGAACGGCTCGCCATTGGGGGTGAGGAACACCGTCATCGGCCAGCCGCCGTGGCCCGTCATGGCCTGAACGGCCTGCATGTAGATGCTGTCGAGGTCGGGCCGCTCCTCGCGGTCAACCTTGATGTTGAGGAAGTGCTCGTTCATCAGCGCGGCGGTCGCCTCGTCCTCGAAGGACTCGTGCGCCATCACGTGACACCAGTGACAGGCCGCGTAGCCGATGCTCAGCAGGATCGGCCTGTCCTCGCGCTTCGCGCGCTCGAGCGCCTCGGGCGACCAGGGGTGCCAGTCCACCGGGTTGTCGGCGTGCTGGAGGAGGTAGGGGCTGGTCTCTTTAGCTAGCTGGTTCGCCATGGGGAAATCGGCAAATGCATAATGCTGACCAACGGAACAGCGGGTGGCCAGGAACCACGGAGAGCGGTGTGCGTTAACCGTCCTTGCGTTTTCCGTTAGGACGTAACTGCGGTGGGATATCCGCGCGGGTTTTCCCACCGCCGTCACGTCCCAACGGACAACGGAAAAGCGGTCAACGCACACCGCGCGCCGCCCCTTTTCCCTTGGGGAATCCCCTCGGACCGGCAATCCCGGTAACTTCATCGGATGCTTGCAATGATAGCCCTGGGCGGGGCGGTGGGATCGGTGACGCGGTACCTCCTGGGCGGCGTAGTCCAGCGCGCCGCGGGGGTGGCGTTTCCCGTCGGGACGCTGATGGTCAACGTGACGGGCTCGTTCCTCGCCGGGTTCCTGCTGCGGTATTTCATGAACGTGCAGACCCACCCGTACCTGCGCGCGGCGCTCGTGGTCGGATTCTGCGGGGGGTTCACGACCTTCTCCGCGTTCAGCAGCGAGACGCTCGGCCTCTTCGAAGGCGGCGAGTACGCGCGGGCGGCGAGCTACGTCGCCGCCACCGTGGCGCTCTCGCTCATGGCCGTGTTCGCCGGATTCGCCGCCGGGATCATCGCCATTCCACACCACTCACGCTGATGTCCGGCGCGCCGGACGGGATGCCCAGTGTCTGAAGACCTCGCAGACTATCTCCGGAAAAACGACGGCCGCATCCGGGAGGAGCTGTTCGATCTCCTCCGGATTCCGAGCGTGAGCGCGCGCTCCGAGCACAAGGCCGACATGATCAGGACCGCCGAGTGGGTAAGAGATTCGCTGAAGTCGCTCGGGTTCGAGACGGGGATTCATCAGACCAAGGGCCACCCGATCGTGATCGGCGAGTGGCGGAAAGCGGCGGGCGCGCCGACGGTGCTGATCTACGGACACTACGACGTGCAGCCGCCGGAGCCGCTCGAGCTGTGGACGTCGCCGCCGTTCGAGCCGACGGTCCGCGACGGCAGGATCTTCGCGCGCGGCTCGGTAGACGACAAGGGCCAGTTCTTCCTGCACATCAAGGCGGTGGAGGCGCATCTCAGGACGCGCGGCAAGCTGCCGGTGAACATCGTCTTTCTCATCGAAGGCGAGGAAGAGATCGGGAGCGAGAATCTCGCGGAATTCGTGAGCGCCAACCGCGAGCTGCTGAAGGCGGACGCGGTGGTCATCTCGGACTCCACGATGTACGCGGAGGGCCAGCCTTCCATTCTGTCGTCGCTGCGCGGCCTGGCCTACTTCGAGATCAACGTCCAGGGGCCCGCGGGCGATCTGCATTCCGGCATGTACGGCGGAGCGGTGGTGAATCCGGCAACCGCGCTGGCGAAGATCATAGCGACGTTCCACGACGAGCAGGGCAGGGTTGCGATAGACGGTTTCTACGACTCCGTGCGCGAGTGGGAGCCGGAGATCCGCGAGCAGATGCGCCAGCTGCCGACTGACGACGCAACGTTCCTGAAGGAGGTCGGCGCGCCGGCGCTCGGCGGAGAGCACGGCTACACGACGCTGGAGCGGCTCTGGACGCGCCCGACCTGCGAAGTGAATGGGCTGCTCAGCGGGTACACCGGCGAGGGGGCGAAGACGGTGCTGCCGGCGCGGGCCATGGCGAAGGTCAGCTGCCGGCTGGTGCCGGACCAGTTGCCGCGGGACATCGAGCGTCTGTTCAAGGCGCATGTCGCGCGCGTTGCTCCGAAGGGAGTGACGGTGACGTGCGAGCATCTCCACGGCGGACGCGCGTGGAAGGCGAAGCTGGAGGGGCCGATATTCGACGCCGCGCGCGCTGCGCTGGAGTCCGCCTTCGGCAAGGCGCCGGTGATCACGGGCGAGGGCGGGTCCATTCCGGTAGTCAGTGATTTCGAAGAGATGCTCGGCGCGCCGGTACTGCTGGTCGGATTCGGATTGCCCGGCGAGAACGCGCACGCGCCGGACGAATGGATCAGCGAGGAGAATTTCCGCCGCGGCATGGTCGCGATGGCGGAGATGTGGGACTACTACGCCGCCGCGGTCGCGGCGGCGTAGCTGTTGGCTGTTGGCTATTGGCTCTTAGCTACCGTCTTGCGGTTCCCGTCGTTCCGCCTCAAGCCAACAGCCAATAGCCAATAGCCAATAGCTAAAAGCCGCTGTCAGTATCTCCACTCCCTGATCAGGAACATCCCCAGCACGCTGCGCGTGATAGGCTGGCGCAGCTCGAGCGTCGGCTCGCGCAGCAGGTAGCGCGGCTCCAGAGCCATCTCCAGGCGGTAGCCGGGCATGGACGGGAAGCGGTGCTCGAGAGTGAAGCCGGGCCGCCGCAGCGCGGAGGGATCGGGTCTGCCGGTGAACGACACGAAGGTGTTCGGGCTGACGTACTTTCCGAATTCCACCTCGGTGCTGCGCAGGAAGCTACCGACGTCGGTCTGGATCTCGGCGGGCGAGATGATCAGCACGTCGGCGCCCAGCGAGCGCGCGGCCTCGCCCGCGATCTCCTCGGTGAAGACGCCGAGCGCGACCGCGGCCAGCTGCTTGGTGGCGAGCGCGGCGCCGGTTCCCACGAGCGAGCCGGCGCTGCTGCCGGTGGACAGCGCGGAGCCGCCGAGCTGCGTGAGCGTCGTCCCCGACTGTCCGAACGCGAGGTAGCTGAGAATGTCGCTCTGCGCCATCGGCGGCTGCGCGTCGCTGGTGAGCGTGACCTTCGGACTCCGGAGCGTGCCGCCGATCACGATCTGAATGTTGATCGCTTCGCGCGTGGGCAGGCGCACCTCGTACTCGCCCTGGATCTGGAGCGTCGGGTTGATCTCGCTGAGCCCCACGAACGTGGCGGACCCGCGCCGGATCTTGAATCGCCGGCTGAAGAACACGTAGTCACCCCGGTCGCTCAGCAGCACTCCGTCGAGCGTGAGCGATTCCTTCGCGCGATCGGCCCGCACGATCAGGTCGCCGTCGGTGTACACCTCGACGTTCACGTTCGGGGCGCGCACGAAGACGTCGCGGTCCACCCGCAGGTTGAGGTCCACGCGCAGGTTCGCGAGCAGCGGAGACTGCGCGGGGAATATCTCGTTCGCCGGCGTGAGCGCGGTGTCGAGCACGGCGAACAAGGCGGGATCGTCGGCGCCGATGACCTCCCGGTCCTTCGGCGTGGGGATGTACAGCACCCCTTCACGGATCCGCACGCCGCCGCTGATGAGCGCGCCCTTGAACGGCCCGTACATGGCCACGTCGAGGTCGGCGAACAGCTCGCCGTGATCGTTGTCCAGAATGCGCGCGTTCGTGGACACCAGGTGCAGGTCGAACGACGGCTCACGGAAGGAGCCCACGCCCACTCCTCCCGTCACGCGGAACGGCCCGGCGCTGCGCCCCACGAGAGAATCAACCACCACCGTGTCGCCGGTCATGCGCACGGCGCCGTACACCTGCCGCACGGTCACTCCCGTCGGGACGATCTTGGCGCTGCCGTTGTGAATCGCGACGTTACCCGAGAGCGCCGGCGCGCTGAGCGTGCCGCCGATGGCGACGTTGCCGCTCGTGCGACCGCGCACGTTCGTCACGTAGCTGCTCAGCTGCGGCAGGATCTCGGCCGGGAAGCTGTCAGCACTCACCCGCAGGGCGATCTGCCTGTCTCGCGGGATCCTGGAGCCGGTGACGCCGGTCAGCGCGAGGTTCACCGGAATCGTGCCTTCCGCGACGATCACCGACCGGCCATTGGCGAGCGTCGCGTCGGCCCGGCCGCTGAGCGTCTCGTTCGCGTAATCCACGGTGCCGTGCACTTCCGGCAGCTGCGTGTCGTTGTACACGAAGTTCGTGGCGCCGAACGCGCCCTTGAAGCGCGGGTCGGCGAGCGTGCCCGCGGCGTTCACGTCGAACGACAGCAGCCCGCGCGCGTTCAGGTCGCTCTGGAAGAGCGAGGCGATGTCGGCGATCTCGAACCGGTCCACGGCGACGCGGAGATTCGCGTCGCCTTCGCGCGGAATCAGGCCGTCCACGAAAATCCGTCCGCCTGACTGATTGGTGAGCTCGAGAGTGCGCACGGTGATCCCGCGCCCGCCCCACTCTATGTCGGACGGGCGCGTGCTCGTCCACAGCGTGGTGTCGAACTGCAGGCGCATCTTGTCGAGGTGCAGCTCCCTGTGGTCCGCGTGCAGCCGATACTGCGCCGCCAGCGCGTACTGCGTGGCGTCGTCCTGCTGAATGGTGATCTCGGCGGTGCCACCCGGCTTCTGGTAGGTGATCTTCGCGTCGATGCCGTCGAGCGCAAAGCCCGCGAGCCGCGCGTCGGCGAGGTGCGCGTCAACCGAGAGCTTCGACGCGGGAGTGCGCGCGCCGGTCCATTGGTAATCGGCGGTCAGGCGCCCCACTTGCTGGCCGCGCGCGACGATGTTCGCGCCTGTCGCGGTGCCGCGCAGGCCGAAGTTCCTGATGTTGCCGGTGGCCACTCCCTCAGCGCGGAGCGAGCCCGCCAGCAGGCCGCGCGGGATCACGCTGGGGGTGTCCACCGTGATCGCGGGAAGCCGCCGGCCGGTGACGGCCCGCTCGACTTCGGTCTCGCGCGCGACGCGCAGCGAGTCTTCGCGCGCCCGGGCGACGCGGGTGGCGAGGATCCGCGGGCGCGGCGCGACCACGCCGGTATCGGTACCGACGATTCCTTCGAGCGCCGACAGCGTGTCTATCACCACGCTGTAGCGCAGCTCTCCCTGGCGGCGCTCGCTGAGGCCGAACGTGCCCCGGGCGTCGAGCTGACCCTGCGGCACGCTGACGGTGAGCGTGTCGAAGCGGGCGAGACCGTCGGCGAACGCCACGCGGACCTTGGCGGAGTCGAGCGCGAGCGTATCCCACATGGACGTCGTCACGTCCGCGACGAGATTGCCGCGCATCGTCTCGGGGTCGGTGCCCGAGCCCACGACGTGCCCGGTCGCGGTCAGCTGCGTGCGCGGCGCGCGCGCGGAGACGGCATTCGCGTTGAACAGCGCGGCGTTCACGCGCAGATCGTACGCCGTCGCCCTGCCTTCGAGGTCCACGCGCCCGTTGATGTCTATGTTCCCGCCGCCGGACGCGGCGAGCCTCGTGTTGACGTTGAAGTCGCGCAGGGTGCCGGTGAACCGCACCGGACCGCTCACGAACCCACGCAGCTTCAGCGCGGGCGCGAATTGTCCGGCCGTCGCGAGCGCGAGCGGGGCGAAGCGCGCGTTGACGTCGAGCCACGCGCGGTCGCCCCGCGGCCTGACCGCCACGCGGCCGATGCCGCGGGAGCGGTTGCCCCGCTCGACATGCGTCACGTCTCCGATCGCCACCAGCGTCGAGCCCGTGGAGCCGTTCAGCGTGGTGTTGCCGCTGAACGTCCCGCCGAACGGAATGTCGGGTATGATCACGCGCGCGAATTCCGCGGTAACCGGCATGAGCCGCAGCCGCAGGTTGCGCGCGCGGAAGTACTCGCCGACGCCGAGCTCACCGGTCGCGATGACGCGATTTCTGCCGGAGCCCGGGCCGACGAACGTGACGTCGCCGTCCACAGCCATCGCGTTGAAGCCGCCGTCGAAGCGCGCGCGGCCGGAGAGCACGCCGGGCCGCGGCGGCCAGGACACGCCGAGCACCTTGTCCAGCAGCGCCGTGCTGACGCCCGAGAAGCGGAGATCAGCCGCGTGGAACGCCAGCGTGTCGGTGTCCGTGACGCCGATCTTTCCCACGATGTGCGCGTCGCCGAGACGCACGTCCGCATTCTCGACGAGATACATGGCGCTGTCGCCTTCCCAGTCCATGGCGAAGTCGAGCGAGCCGCTGCCCCGCTCGGGCAGCTGCGGGAGCACCCAGCGCACGTCGGCCGGTGAGAAGGGATTCCCCCGCATGCGCAGCCGCAGGTCGGCGCCTTTCATCGTGTACCGGCCGGACGCGATCACGCGCGTGCCGCTGGCTTCCGCGCGGGCGTCCGCCCACCACACCGAGTCCTTGTTGAACTGGATCTGTCCCGTGAACGCGCGGACCTGGAGCGTCGGCGGATTGAAGGGCATCGCGTGCACGCGCCCCGACGCGACCTTGATCAGCGCGACCCGGAAATCCGGATCGTTGAGCCGCACGAGGGGCATGCGCGCGTGGATGTCGCGGTATTCGGAGACGTTCTGGTATCCGCCCGGAACGCGGATGATCCGCACCCGGCCCTCGCCCGCGAGCGCCTGCGTGATCTCCCGGTCGGGATCGCCCTCGCCGCCGCCGGGCGTCCACGGCACGCGCGTGGTGAGATTCACGTTCACCAGGCTCACGTCGTTGAAGCTGATCCACGTTCCCCAGCCGGGCTCGCGCGGCCCGGTTTGCGGCACGGTGTCGCGCGGAAAGATGCGGTCGTAGTTCCACTGCTGCCCGGGCAGCCGCTCGATGACAACCTGGGCGTTCACGATGCGGACGCCGGACAGCTGAATGCGCTTGCCGAAGAGCGCGCGCATCCCGTACTCCGTGTAGATCGTGTCCGCGATGATGAGCGGCGCGCCGCTGCTGTCGGTAATGGACACGTCTATGAGCGTGACGTCGCGCAGCAGATTGCCGCGGACTTCGCCGATCCTGATGATCCCGCGCGAGTTGCGCGTGAGGACGTCAACCACGCGGTTGCGCACGAAGTTCCGGCCGAAGTCGGTCTGCGTGAGAACCAGGATGGCGAGCGCCGCCGCCACGAGGAGACCGGCGACGACGAGGCCCGCGATGCCCGCGTGCTTCTTCCTGATCACCGGCCGGAAGCCGCGCTGACGCGCGACCGGTGGAGCGGTCATCAGAAGGCTTCGCCGATGGAGAGGTGCAGGACCATGCGATCCAATACCCCGGTGAACCCTCCGCGTGACACGGAGTACTCGCGCCTGGTGTTCAGCCGGACGAGCCGGCGCTCGCCGTTCACGATCTCCTCGGAGATGACGGGCAGCCGCTCGGCGCGGCCCGGATTGATGCCGATGTCCACGCGGATCGGTCCCACCGGCGAGCGATAGCGCACCCCGAAGCCGGGCGTGACGGCGGCGCGGCTGCCGGGGAGCGACCGGTCGATGCTCTGCGTCACTATGCCGGCATCCACGAAGGCCGCCCCCGAGAGGTTCTTCCACAGCGGGAAGCGGAGCTCGATGTTCGCCTCGGCGACGGTGTTACCGCCGAGTGGACGCGGCTGGAAATCGTCGTCCTGGTATGCCGGAAGATTCGGGTCGCAGTCGGTGATCGGTGTCGACTCGGGGCAGGCCAGCGGACCGTCCTTCGAGAGCCTGCCCGCGCGCAGCTCCGCGGCCGATACCGTCAGGATCCGCGGGCCAAGCTGGTTCTCGCCGAACCCGCGCACGGATTGCGCGCCGCCGGCGAAGAACCTCGTGCGCGGGTGCAGGATCTGCTCGCCCTCGAGCGCGCCGAGCGCTTCTCCGGTGCTGGCCACTCCCTTGACCCATCCGAGACGGATGTGGCCGCCGAGCGCGCCGCGCCTGCGGACAGGCATGAACGCCGAGCCCTCGACGCTCGCCCGGTTGTAGCGGTAGTCGGACGCGGTGAGACCCGACGCGTGCTCGAGCGCCGTGCGCCCGCGATAGCCGCGATTGGGCGAGAACGGATCGTTCGTGCGGTCGATGTTTCCGGTAAGCGTCAGCGGCGAGATGCGCTGGTGCCTGCGGAGCGCGTCAAGCGTTGGGCGGTCGCACACGCCGAAGTTCACGCAGAAGTACACGTCGCCGGCTTCGACCGTCGTGACCTCGAAGCGATAGTTGAGGCTGGCTGGCGCGCGGAGCGCCACCTCCCGCGTGAACGTCGCGCTGGTGCCATAGCCGCGGTCCACGTAGATGCCCGGCGCGCTGCGCCTGTGCGTGAAGACGGAAAGCGCGAGCGCGTTCCGAGCGGAGCCGAACCACGGCTGCTGCATCTCGGCGCTGGCGTTGTAGGTGGGCGCGAAGTAGCGGCCGCGATCGCTGCCGACGTTCACGTAGTTGTCCGAGAAGAACAGCTTGTTGTTGAGCTGCCCGGCGAGCAGGTTGCCGATCGCGCCCGTGATCGTCAGACGGCGCGCGCCGCCGGTGAAGTTGTAGTGGGTGTACCTGCCCTCGGCCTGCAGGAAATCAGCGGTCGTGAAGCCGAAGCTCAGCCGCGCCTCCCGCGGCGGCGATTCCTGCACCGTGATGTCCACGATCTTGGTGGAATCCACGCTGGTCTCCTCGGTGGACAGCTCGATGATCGCGCGGCGAAACAGGTTGGATTCGTACAGGTTGCGCTGGCTGCGGAGTAGGTCGGAGCGACGGTAGAGATCCCCCTTCTCGAAGGTCAGCGAGCGCATGATCGTGCGCTCGGACACCTTCTCGTTGCCGTGCACGTGGACGGAGTCGATCGTCGTGCGCCAGCGCGGGTTCAGCGTGAGCGCCACCCGCGCCGAGAGACCGTCGCCAGAGATCGCGATCGAAGTATCCACGATGGCGTCGGCGTAGCCGTTGTCCCAGAGCGCGGTCTCGAGCCGGACGCGCATCGAATCGAGCTTGATCATGTTGAGCGGATCGCCGCGCTTCAGCAGGATGCGGCGCTCGACGGCGCGGTTCGAGAGAACCGGATTGGTCTGGGTTACCGTCACGTCGCTGACGATGGTGGGCGGCCCTTCGTCCACCGCGAACTTGACCGCGACTTTCTCCGGGCCGCGCGGCGTGATCACGGTGTCCACCTGCGTCTCGCGGAAGCCGCGCTTCCAGTAAAACACGCGGAGCCGGAGGATGTCGCGGATCAGCTCGTCCCGATCCAGGTAGCGCCGCTCGTAGAAGAGCCTGCTCTTGTTGAACCAGCAGATCGGCCGGAGGACGAAGCTCTGGCAGTGGGACTCGTCGGTGACGATGCTCGCGCGCATCTCGTCCACCTTGAGCGCTTTTACGCCCTCGAACTTGAGGTCAACTACCTCGGGCTTGTCTTCCTCGTCCTGGGCGGACGCCGTGAACGGGGCCATCGGGCCGGTGATCGCGGCGATACAAACAATCAGGGCTGCGCCAGCCCTGGAGGGGGCCCAGCGCCTGGGACTCAGGTGCATGCCCCCCGGATGAGCAAGCAGCGGGCCGTTAGAGGCCCTCCAGGAGCGCGTCGTTGCTGGGGGTCGAGGCTATGCGCTTGATCAGCCACTCCATGGCCGAAGTCGAGGGCATCTGCTGGAGCCCCCGCCGGAGGGTATACACGTGGTCCAGCTGCTCCGGCCGGAAGAGCTTTTCTTCCCTGCGGGTGCCGCTCGTCCCGATGTCGATCGCGGGGAAAATGCGTTTTTCCGCCAGAGTCCGGTCGAGCTTGATCTCGCAGTTGCCGGTGCCCTTGAACTCCTCGAAAATCACGTCGTCCATGCGCGAGCCGGTCTCGACCAGCGCGGTCGCGATGATGGTGAGCGACCCGCCGCCGTGCTGCTCGGCGACCGCGCGCGCCGAGCCGAAGAAGGCTTTCGGCTTGGCCATCGCCGTGGCATCGAGTCCGCCGGAGAGCGTGCGACCCGTGCCGCGCTCGACGGTGTTGTGCGCGCGGGCGAGACGCGTAATCGAGTCGAGCACGATCACCACGTCGCGGCCGAGCTCCACGAGACGCCGGGCCCGCTCGAGCGTTATCTCGGCGACGTCGGTGTGCCGGTTCGCGGGCATGTCGAAGCTCGACGCGACGACTTCGCCGTAGCCCCAGGTGATCATCTCGCTGACTTCTTCCGGCCGCTCGTCCACGAGCAGCACGAGCAGAACCGCCTGCGGGTGATTGACCGCGACGCCCTCGGTTATCGCCTGGAGAAGCATCGTCTTTCCGGCGCGCGCCGGAGCGACGATCAGCGCGCGCTGGCCGTATCCGATCGGGGCGATGAGGTCGATCGCGCGGCGGGTCAGCTCGGGCCCGCCCTTGGCGGGCTTGCCGGTCTCGAGCTTGAGCTTGCGGTCCGGGTAAGACGCGGTGAGCGAGCCGAAGTCGGGTCGTCTTGCCGCGTCCACCGGATCCGCGTCGTTGATCGTTCGCACTTCCACGACGACCTGGCGGTTGCGATGGTCGCGGCCGGTCGTGGCGTTGATCTCGTCGCCGCGGCGGAGCGCCAGCTGGCGAACGATGTGGGCGGGCACGTACGGGTCGGTCGGATCGGGGAGGTAGCTGTTGGCGGCGCGGCGGATGAAGCCGTTGTCGCGCTGCGGATCGAACCAGCCGGTGATCTCGCTGTCGGCCACCACGGGCGCCGGCGGCTGTTGATCGATCTGCTGTTGCTGTTGCTGCCCGGGCTGCCGGTCGCGACGGGGTCCGTGTCCGCGTCCGCGTCTGCCGTGCCGCGGGTTGGGTCCGCGGCGCCCGTTCCTGCGGGAATCGCCGTCGCTTGCGGGACCCTGCTGGTGCCGGGGGTTGTTGCCGCCCGGTTGCCGGCCGCGCGGCCGATCCTGCTGCTCCTGGCCGGAGACGTTGCCGCGCTCCGGGTTGTCGCCCGGTGCGGACGTGCCTGGCCGCTCATCGGGTCGGTCCTGCACGGCGGGCTCGGCTCGGGGCTGGTCCGGTGCGGACGGCGGCTGCGGATTCGTGTTGTCTGGATCCATGTATCGTGGAGCGGGTTGTTGCTCCCGGATCCGGCGCCTGGACGCCGGACGGGCGTGGGCCTCGCACGCGGCAAACGCCGCCGAGGTTTGGGTCGTTCTGGGGTCTGCTGCTTGTCGGAAAAGATCTCGCGGCTATGAAGCCATACGGCATTGCCGTAGCACCGCGGGAATCAAACGGTCGCAGGGAGTAGCGGGGAACTCACGCGGCTTACCGCAACCAGCAATATCAAGATAGACGCGCCTTGCCGGGCGCCGTCACACAAGAATGCTAGTGCTTATCGCGGGGGATGTAAAGCAAGGGGGGCGGGCTCCTGGGATATTCCAAACGGAATCCGGGCTGTTGGCTGTGGGCTCTCGGCTCTCCGCAAACGGACAACCGCGATTTGGACGGCACCGTGTTTCGTCGGAGAACTGCGTTCCGAACGATCCGTCCCAATGTCAGTTGTCCGACAGCCGATGGCCGAGAGCCCACAGCCAACAGCCCGGATTCCGTTTGGAATATCCCAGGAGCATATCTTCCCTCACAATGCCCGACTCCCCCGACATAACTGTTTTGATCCGCGATGCCGTCGACCGCTACAAAGCCGACGGCGACATGCAGGCTCTGCAACGCGATCTCGCCGCGCTGCCCGAAGCTTCTGCGGCGATCCTGACCGACGCGGTCGAGCCGTACCGCGACCTGCCGGAAGTCGCCGGTCCGGTGTACGAGCGCATCGTCGCCGCCGAGCCGGAGAATGCCCGCGCGCTCGTCATTCTCGCGAATGCTTACTGGCTGAGCGGCCGCGGCCCTGATGTAGTGGCCGAGCTCGCGACGCGGGCGATCGCTGCCGACGGCGGCAACCGCGGCGCATGGCACTTGTGGGCGCTCGCCGAAGGCAATCCGCGCGAGCGCACTTCCCGCTGGAAGCAGGTCTCGGCGCGCTTTCCGGAGGACCTGCTCGCCCGGGCGAACCTGGCGGACAACGCAGCGGCGCTCGCGGGCGCGGAGCAGGATTACGCGGCGCTCGATCTCGCGATCGACAGCTATGAAGAATTGCTCGAAAGGTCCGACATCCCCGATCAGCGTGCCGCTCTCGGGAAAGCCATTGCCACGCTGAAAAGCTGGAAGTTCTAGAGTTTGATGTCGCCGCCGGGGTCGTTCGGTGATCGTGCCGTCGACCCCACCTGCTTCGCCGACCGGTCCATTGCCGCGCTCGTGCCCGCGCGGTCCACGACGATGCTGAGTCGGGATTCCCCCGACTCAGCGACGTCGTGCGTGACCTGCAGCACATCTCCCTCCTTCGCCCCGCGGGGCAGAAGCCACTTCGGCAGCTGCGTCGTCTGCCTGCCGTCGATCTCGACGGAGGCGACGGCCTCCTCCATCGAATCGACGACCCAGCGGTACTTCTTCGTGCCCATCGTCACAACGAGTTGCAGACCGACTGAGCTGACGTCGCGTCGCTCGAGCCGCTGGTGGACGCGGAGCCCCTGCCGGCGCTCACGGTGTAGCCGCCGCCCGCCGTGCCCGGAGTGCGGAAGGTGATCGTGCCGTTGTTGTCGGTGCGATACCACGGCTTTCCGTACTGCGAGAACAGCGCTTTGGTCTGGTTGTGGACGTGGCCGTACGTGTTCGTGGCCCCAACCGAAAACGTGACCCAATCCGGGTTCAGCAGGTCCACGTACCGGCTGCGCACGCCGTTGCAGCTCCCGTGATGATCGGCCTTCAGCACGTTGACCTTCATGCCGGGACTCACGTCGTAGTTGGCGCCGGTGTCGAACCACTCGATCGCCTCGTGCTCGGCGTCTCCCGCGAACCACATCGAGAACGACGCTGAATCCGGCCCGACGAGCTTCACGGGAGTGGAGCGGTTGTTGGGCGTGGTTCCATTCGGGTTGGGGCGCATGACGTGCAGCTTCGCACCGCCGTTCAGCGTTACGGTGCAGAGCGGGGCGCCATTGGCGCACGGGTCGTCGGTATCGCGATAGATGAGCTCGCCGCGAGACTGGCGGGCCAGGACCGAATCCCGCAGCTCTGCCAGCGAGACCGTGGAATACACGTTCTTGTTCTCGAAGAAGTACCGCACGGTGATTCCGCGGGACGTGCGGAACAGCTCGCGCAGTCCGGACAGGTGATCGAAGTGCTCGTGCGACAGGATCACGACGTCGATCGTGGTGTTGTTGAGGCCGAGTGAATCGAGCAGGAAGCCGAACCGCGCCTGGTCGGGACCGCCGTCGATTATGACCTTGCTCGTGCCGTTGGTAATGAGGGTCGCGTCGCCCTGTCCGATGTCCAGGACTTTTAC
>CALMKE010000135.1 GCA_937867645.1 uncultured Gemmatimonadota bacterium
GAGTCGGGCGGGTCCATCGCCGCGGAATATCAGTGGATCAACGAGCTGCTCCTCGACGCGCTCCGGTCGCTCGGCGTTCGCGCCGAGATCGCGCAGCGGACGGAGCGGGCGCCCGCGCCGGACGCGAACCCGTGCTTCGCCACCGCGACGCCGGGCGAGATAACCAGCGCCGGGCGCAAGCTCGTCGGCAGCGCGCAGTACCGGCACGACGGCGCGCTGCTGCAGCACGGTTCCATACTCGTGTCGGACGACCAGTCGGCGCTCGCGGCGCTGGTGGGGGCGGAGCCGTCCTCGCCGCCCGCCACGCTGGAAGAGTCGCTCGAAAGAGTGCCGGCGCCGAGCGAGCTGCACGACGCGCTGCGCTCGGCGCTCGGAAACGTGGGAGTCGAGCCGGATAAACTCGCCGAAGACGAGCTCCGGCAATCAATGCAGCGCCATCTGCAAATCTTCTCGGACCCGCAATGGACATGGCGCCGGTGAGGCGCAATCTTCTGGCGATGCGAACACGCGTGGGTCACCTGCTCGTCGCTCTCCTGCCCGTCCTGCTCGGCGGGTGCGAAACGCAGAAGGAGAAGCCGTCCGGCCCGGCCGGCGGAACAGTCGTGATCGCGGTCGCCGCCGACGTGGACGCGCTCATCCCGCCGCTCGTGTCGTCCATCCAGGGACGCCAGGTCACGGACCAGATCTTCGACCGGCTTGCGGACATCGGCGATTCGCTCAACACCACCGGCGACTACGGCTTCCGCCCGCGGCTCGCCGAGCGCTGGACGTGGAGCCCGGACTCGCTCAGCATCACCTTCTCGCTCAACCCGCTCGCGCGCTGGCACGACGGCCGGCCCGTGACGTCGCGCGACGTGCAGTTCACGCACCAGCTCTTCCAGGACCCGGACGTCGCCGCGCCGATGGCCGCGCTGCTGTCGAACATAGACTCGGTGAGCACGCCCGACTCGCTCACCGCGGTCTTCTGGTTCAAGGCGCGCTCGCCGCGGCAGTTCTTCGATGCCGTGTACAACGTGCACATCGTGCCGGAGCACCTGCTGGGCAGCGCACCGCGCGGCCAGCTGCGCGCGACGCCGTTCGCCCGCTCGCCCGTGGGCAGCGGGCGATTCCGCTTCGCGCGCTGGCAGCCGGCGGTATCGCTGGAAGTGGTAGCGGACACGAACAACTACGCGGGGCGCGCGAAGCTCGACCGCGTGATCTGGACGGTCTCGCCGGATTTCACGACCGCGTCAACCAAGCTGCTCGCGGGCGAGGCCGACGTGTTCGAGCCGGTCCGCCCGGAGATGATCCCGGAGATCCGGAAGAATCCGTCGCTGCGCCTGACGACCTACCCTGGCCTGGACTACACCTTCCTGCAGTTCAATCTGCGCGATCCGCGGCGCCGCTCGGCGCCGCACGCGCTGTTCGGCGACCGGCGGCTCCGCACCGCGCTGTCCATGGCGATTGACCGCGAATCGCTCGTGCGCAACGTGTTCGACACGCTCGCGCGCGTCGCGATCGGACCCACCGTGCGCGGGTACGTCGGCGCGGACGAATCGCTGCCGCAGATCAGGTACGACACTACCGCCGCCAACCGGCTGCTCGACTCGCTGGGCTGGACGCGAGGCGCCAACCGGATGCGGTCGCGCGCAGGCAGGCCGCTCGCCTTCACGCTCGTGACGCCCACCTCGAGCCGCGCGCGCGGCCGAGCCGCGGTGATCATCCAGGAGCAGCTCCGGAAGCTCGGCGTGGCCGTGGAGATCGAGTCGCTGGACAACGCGGCGTTCAGCACGCGCATGCAGGGCCGGTCCTTCGACGCGGCGCTCGGCGGCTGGCACCTCGATCCCGCGCCCGGCATCCGGCAGACGTGGGGATCCGCGGGCTCCACCGGCCCGGGCGGAAACAACTTCGGTTCGTATGAGAGCGCGGAGTTCGACATGCGGGTGGACAGCGCGCTGTCCACGATGGATCCCGTGCGCGCGCACGCCTGGATGCGCCGCGCGTACGAGGTGATCATCCGCGACGCGCCGGCGGTATGGCTGTACGAGCCGCTGTCCGCGATCGCGCTGCACAGCCGGATCAAGCCGGCGACGCTGCGGCGCGACGCGTGGTGGGCGCACCTCGCGGACTGGACGATAGATCCCGCCGCGCGGCTGCCGCGGGACAACATCGGGCCCGCACCGTCGCAGTAACGTGATCGCGTTCCTGCTGCGCCGCGCCGCTCACACGCTCGTGGTGGTCGCCGCAGTCGCAACGCTGGTTTTCGCTCTCGTCCATCTGGCGCCCGGCGATCCGTTCGCCGGCTCGCTGGACAATCCCAACGTCACGGAAGAAGTGCGCGCGCGGTGGCGCGCCGCGTACGGGCTGGACCAGCCGCTGCCGGTGCAGTACGGCCGCTACCTGTCGCGGCTGGCGCGCGGCGACCTCGGATGGTCGTTCTCGCGGCAGCAGCCGGTCGCGAGCGTGATCGGCGAGGCAATTCCCCGCACCCTGCTGCTCGTCGGGCTCGCGCTCGTGCTCGCGTTCGCCGCGGGCGTTGCGCTCGCGCTCGCGCAGACGCGCAGGCGCGGCAGGCCGTTCGACCGCGTGGCCAGCGGAGTCTCGCTCGTGCTGCTGTCCATCCCGGACTTCTGGCTCGGCCTGCTCCTGCTGCTCGCGTTCAGCTACTGGCTGCCGCTGTTCCCCGTGGGAGGGATGACCGACGCGGTGGAGTATCCGTACCTCGGCATCGGCGGACGGCTGCTGGACCGCGCGCACCACATCGTGCTCCCGCTCGCGACGCTGGTGCTCGCGGCCGGCGCCGTCGTCGCGCGGTACCAGCGCGCGGCGCTGCTCGAGGTCCTGCCGCGGGACTACATCAGATCGGCGCGGGCGAAGGGCGTGGGAGAAAAGGAAGTCATAGCACGGCACGCGCTGCGGAATGCGCTCATGCCGTCGATCACTCTGCTGGGAACGAGCCTCCCCGCGCTCGTGGGCGGAGTGGTGTTCGTGGAGAAAGTGTTCTCGTGGCCGGGGATGGGGCTCGTCGCGGTGGACGCGGTGTCCTCGCGCGACTATCCGCTGGTGCTCGCGGTGGTGATAGTCGGCACGATCGTCGTGGCCGCCGGCAATCTCCTGGCGGACGTGCTGTACCGGGTGGCGGATCCAAGGCTGCGCGATGCCTGACCAGAGTGCGGTTGTCGAGTTGAACGACGCTGCGCGCTGCGTGCTGCGCACTGCGCCCTGTCTGGGCGCGATGCCTGGCTCAACGTCATCCTGGCACACTGGCAACGGATCAACGTTCTTGTGTTGCCAGTGGCGCGGAAGGAGATCTCGCTCCGCGACGGTCTCGCGAGGGCGCAGCGCGCAGCACGCAGTGCGCAGCGCTTTTCGTCCGGGAACCACATAGATGCGGCCAAAGCCGGACATCCCTCCTCGGATGCTGCTCCCCGCCGCCGTGCTGGTCTTGATCATCGTATTAGCGGTCGCTGCGCCGCTCATCGCGCCGTACGACCCGATCGCCCAGCCCGACATCGCCGCCGGCGGCACGCTCGCTCCGAACGCGGCGCATCCGCTCGGCACCGATCAGTTCAGCCGCGACGTGCTCAGTCGCCTGCTATTCGGTGCCCGGATCTCGCTTCTGGTCGGGTTCCTGGCCACAACCGTGGCCGTGACGATCGGCACGGCGTACGGTCTGGCGGCAGGATATGTGGGCGGCTTCGTGGACGACGTCATGATGCGACTGGTGGACGCGCTCATGTCCATCCCGCGCGTCCTGCTCGTGCTGGCGCTGGTCGCCCTCTGGGGACGGATGTCCACGACGGGGCTGGTGCTGCTGCTCGGGCTGACCGGCTGGTTCCAGCTCAGCCGCCTGGTGCGGGCGGAAGTCCTCACGGCCCGCCAGACCGACTACGTGGCCTCGGCCCGGGCGCTGGGCGCGCACGACTTTCGCATCGCGGTCCGCCATGTGCTGCCCAACGTGCTCCCGCCGATTATCGTATTCGCGACGATCGGCCTCGGTAACGTCATCGTGCTCGAGGCCGGGCTGTCGTATCTCGGATTCGGCGTGCAGCCGCCGACGCCCAGCTGGGGCAACATGATCCGGGACGGCTCGGAGCTGATGACCGCGGGGTGGTGGATCTCACTTTTTCCGGGGCTGGCTATCGTGGCGACGGTGGTGGCGGTGAACGCCCTCGGTGACGGACTCCGGCGATCGCTGGGGCAACAGGACGCGTACGCGCATGAGTAGTCCGCTGCTCACCGTGCGGGACCTGCGCACCTATTTCTATCCCGCGGCGGGAGTGGTCGCGCGCTCGGTGGACGGCGTGTCGTTCCACATAGACCCGGGCGAGACCGTCGGAATCGTGGGCGAGTCGGGGTGCGGCAAGTCCGTGACGGCGCTTTCGATCATGCGGCTGATCCGCCCGCCGGGCCGAGTGGAGGCGGGCAGCAGGATCGAGTTCGACGGGAAGGACCTGGTCGCGCTCGAGGAAGAGGAGATGCGGAAGATTCGCGGGAACAGGATCGCGATGATCTTCCAGGAGCCGATGTCCGCGCTGAACCCGGTGTTCACCGTGGGCGACCAGATCGCGGAGGTCGCGCGGATCCACTCCGGCGCCACGCGGCGCGAGGCGTGGAAGAAAGCCGTCGAGATGCTCGCGCTCACGGGAATCCCCGCGCCCGACCAGCGGGCGAAGAATTATCCCCACCAGCTCTCGGGCGGAATGCGCCAGCGCGTGCTGATAGCGATGGCGCTGGTGATGAATCCCGCGCTGATCATCGCCGACGAGCCGACGACCGCGCTCGACGTCACGATCCAGGCGCAGATCCTGGAGCTGCTGCGGGACGTGCAGCAGAAGTTCGGCACCGCCGTCCTGCTCATCACGCACGACCTGGGCGTGATCGCGGAGATGACCAGGCGCGTGATCGTCATGTACGGCGGCGAAGTCGTGGAAGAGACTTCCACGCCCGAGCTGTTCACCTCCGCGCACCACCCGTACTCGGAAGGGCTGCTGCACGCGATGCCGCGCGTGGGCGACAGGCGCGAGCGGCTGAACGTGATCCCCGGCACCGTCCCGCCGCCCACGGCGTGGCCTCCCGGCTGCCGCTTTCACGACCGGTGCAGGTATTCCTGGGAGCGCACGGAGCACGAGCATCCGCCGCTGTACGAGATCGGGCCTGCGCACGTGAGCCGCTGCCATCTCGCGGAGGAGCCCGAGCGGAGGAAGACGCCGCACAAGCCGCTCGTCGCGCGGCGGAGCATAGACGCGTCATGACCGCGCCCGCGAAAGCCGCGACCAACGGCGAGCCGCTGCTCTCGGTGAAGAACCTCACCAAGGCGTTCCGCTCGCGCAAAGGCCTGCTCGGCCGCACCGAAGTGGTGTACGCGGTGAACGACGTGTCGTTCGACGTGCACGACGGCGAGACGCTCGCGATCGTCGGCGAATCGGGGTGCGGCAAGACGACGACTGGTCGCTCGATCCTCCGGCTGATCGAGCCCACGTCCGGCGAGATAAGGTTCGGCGGGCAGAACGTCGCCGATCTCAAGGGCGGCGCGCTCCGGCGCATGCGGCGCGAGATGCAGATCATCTTCCAGGATCCGTTCTCGTCACTGAATCCGCGCATGACGGTGGGCGCGATCATCCGCGAGGGGATGCTCATCCACGGACTCGCGAGCCGCGCCGAAGCCGAAAAGCGCGCGGCCGATCTGCTGGAGGAAGTCGGATTGCGCGCGGAGTATGCCTCGCGCTATCCGCACGAGTTCTCCGGCGGCCAGCGGCAGCGCATCGGCGTCGCGCGCGCGCTGTCGGTGCAGCCGCGGCTCATCATCTGCGACGAGCCCGTCTCCGCGCTCGACGTCTCCGTGCAGGCGCAGGTCATAAACCTGCTGCAGGACCTGCAGCGCGACCGGGGGCTCACCTACATCTTCATCGCGCACGACCTGTCCGTGGTGGAGCACATCGCCGACCGCGTCGCCGTGATGTACCTCGGCAAGATCGTGGAGCTGGGGAGCAAGGAAGATCTTTTCAGCCAGCCGCTCATGCCGTACACGCAGGCGCTGCTGTCCGCGGCGCCGGTGCCGGACCCGAAACGCCCGCGCGACCGCATCGTGCTGCAGGGGGACGTCCCCTCCCCCGCGAATCTGCCGAGCGGGTGCGTATTCCACCCGCGGTGCCACCATCCGGCCAGGGACGCCGCCTGCGCGAAGATCGTCCCGCCGCTCGAGGAAAAGGCAGCGGGTCACTTCGTGGCCTGCATCAAGCAGCCCCCAACGCGGGTAGATTGGGCCGCGCAGCAATCCGCCGGTGGCACGAATCCGCCTGAGCGGTATCTTCCGCTGGCCGCACTGTCCCCTTCACACCGAAGCGAGGGAGCACAATCGTGAGCACGCCGAACGACCCGAACCGATCAGTCTTCGAGCAGCCGCAGGCAGGAACGGTAGCTCATGACGAAGCGCCTCCAGGAATGAACAGCGCGTCGAGCGACCGCAGCTTCTTCGGTCATCCGCGCGGCCTCTCCACGCTCTTCTTCACGGAGATGTGGGAGCGGTTCTCCTTCTATGGACTGCGTCCGCTGCTCGTCCTGTTCATGACCGCCGCCCTGATGGACGGCGGCTTTGGTTTCGAGCGGGGGCAGGCGTCCGCGATCGTCGGCATCTACGCCGCGTGCGTGTACCTCGCGTCGCTCCCCGGCGGATGGATTGCGGACCGCATCATCGGTCTCCGCCGCGCGATCCTGTACGGCGCGGTGCTGATCTCGCTGGGCCACATCTCGGTCGGCTTCTCGTCCTTCCTCGGCAACAAGGTCCCGTTCTTCCTCGGGCTGGTGCTGATCGTGCTCGGCACCGGCCTGCTCAAGCCGAACATCTCCGCGATCGTCGGCGACCTGTACCCCGAGGGCGGCGCGCGGCGCGACGCCGGCTTCTCGGTGTTCTACATGGGCATCAACATCGGCGCGTTCTTCGGGCAGCTCGTCACGGGTCTGCTCGGCGAGTCGGTGGGCTGGCACTTCGGCTTCGGCGCCGCGGGAGTCGGAATGCTGCTCGGTCTCACGATCTTCATCACGCGCGCGCCCAAGACGCTCGGGACCCTCGGACTCGAGCCCGCGCGGCATCCGGACCCGGTGGTGCATGCGCGGCAGCAGCAGCGCGGCAAGCTGGGCATCGCGATCGGCCTGGGGCTGCTGGCGCTGGTCATCATCCTCAGCGCGACCGGCATGGTCACGCTGAACCCGCAGGGCATCGCGGCCAACATGACGTACATCCTGGTCGGCACCGCGGTCGCGTACTTCCTGTACCTGTTCCTGCTGGGCGGACTCACGACCGACGAGAAGAAGCGTGTCGGAGTGATCTTCGTGCTGTTCGTGTTCGCCGCGATCTTCTGGTCCGCGTTCGAGCAGGCCCCGACGTCGCTGAATCTGTTCGCGCGCGATTTCACGGACCGCATGGTCGGCGGATTCGAGGTGCCCGCGACCTGGTTCCAGTCGGTCAACTCGTTCTTCGTGATCCTGCTGGCGCCGGTGTTCGCCATCATGTGGATCTCGCTCGGCAAGCGCGGCAAGGACCCGTCGAGCCCGATCAAGTTCGCGTTCGGTCTTTTCTTCGCGGGACTCGGCTTCCTCATGATGATCGTCGCGGCCAACGAGGTCGTGGCGAGCGGCGGCACCGCGCGCGTCTCGCCGTGGTGGCTCGTGGGCAGCTACTTCTTCCAGACGGTGGGAGAGCTGGCGCTCAGCCCCGTGGGACTGAGCTCGATGACCAAGCTCGCGCCGCGCAAGTTCGCCGGGCAGATGATGGGCGTCTGGTTCCTCGCGTCGGCGGTCGGCAACCTCATCGGCGGACGCGTGGGCGGACACGTGGATCCGGAGAAGCTCGAGCAGATGCCGATTCTCTTCTCCCGCACGTCGTGGTCGCTGCTGATCGCAGCCGCGGTGTGCGCGCTGCTGTCCGTTCCGATCAAGCGGATGATGCGGGAGAGCTCGGCGGCGAAGCACTAGCGCCGCGGCGGAGGGCACCACGGTGACGACGAGCGACGCTCTCGCGGACGTGGCGGCTACGACGACCGACCGGCCGCCGTCGCTGGAGGACCGCGCGATGTTCGGACATCCGCGCGGGCTCGGCCTCCTGTTCGTGGTCGAGATGTGGGAGCGCTTCTCCTACTACGGCATGCGGGCGCTGCTGGTGCTGTACCTGGTGAACGCGCTCAACTGGTCGGACGGAGACGCCGCGCGGCTGTACGGCGCGTACACCGGCCTCGTGTATCTGACTCCGCTGATCGGCGGCTACCTCGCCGACAGGCTGATCGGGACGCGCCGATCGCTGATGATCGGCGGCATCATCATCGCGCTCGGCCACTTCACGCTCGCGCTCGGTCCGGATTCAGCGGAAGGCGGCGTCGCGCTGAAGGGCCTGGGGACTCTCTTCCCGTTCTACGCGGGGCTCGCGCTAGTCGTGATCGGCACCGGCTTCTTCAAGCCGAACGTGTCCACGATGGTGGGGCAGATTTACCGGCAAGGCGATGGGCGCAGGGATGCGGGCTTCACCATTTTCTACATGGGGATCAACCTCGGCGCGTTCCTCGCGCCGCTGGTGTGCGGCTACCTCGGGCAGCGCGTCGGCTGGCACTACGGGTTCGGCGCGGCCGGCGTGGGGATGGTGCTCGGGCTCGTCATCTACGCGTGGGGCCGCGACAGATACCTCCCCGGCATCGGACTGCACGCGAAGCACGATCCGGCGAACGCGGCGGCGGTGGCCGCGGAGTCCATGGAAGAGCCGTGGAATACGTGGGCAGTCTTCATCGGCGCGACCATAGGCGCCGGGCTGGTATTTCTCGGAGCCGGGGATATCCACCCGTTGGACCTCACCATCCGGATGGCGATCGCCGGCATGGGCGTCGCCGCGGCGGTGCTCGCCATTTCCGGCACGCGCGGAGAAGAGCGCAACCGCGTGATCGCGCTGTTCATCGTGGTGTTCTTCGTGATCTTTTTCTGGATGGCGTTCGAGCAGGCCGGCAGCTCGATGAACCTGTTCGCCGACCGCTACACCCGAACGAACATCGGCGGGTTCGAGATTCCGTCGAGCTGGTTCCAGTCCATGAACCCGATGTTCATCCTGATCTTCGCGCCCGTGTTCGCGATCCTGTGGACCGCGCTGGAGCGGCGCGGCAAGGAGCCCTCCACCGCGATTAAGATGGTGCTGGGGCTCGTGCTGCTCGGCATCGGGTTCCTCTTCCTCGTGTTCGCCGGCCGCTACGTGGATCAGGGGATGAAGGTGAGCGCGATCTGGCTGACGCTCGCGTACCTGTTTCACACGCTGGGCGAGATCTGTCTATCGCCCGTGGGGCTGTCCTACGTGACCAAGGTCGCCCCCTACAAGTTCGCCTCGCTGCTAATGGGCGCCTGGTTCCTCGCCAACGCCGCCGCCAACTATCTCGGCGGCTGGCTCGCCGCCCAGACCGAAACCATCACCTCCCAGTCCGCGTTCTTCTCCATCCCCGTCGCCACCTCCTTCGGCGCTGCGTTCCTGCTCCTGCTCCTGGTGCCGCTCCTCAAGCGTCTTACCCGGAGCGTGCAGGCCTAGATCGTCCCCGGGGATCTTGAAGAGGTATCCCCTTCGGGAGCTACGCGAGCAAACTGCGCTCGCTAGCACGCTCCCTATGGGGATACCTCTCCAGGATCCCGCTGCCTTGTGTGCGTGCGCCGGAAAGACGGTAAGGGAGCGCGCGGCCCGCATGCGTGTTCGGCCCGCCTTGCCGAAGGGCGGCTGTGGTGCTGGGCGAAGGTGTCACGAGCAAGCGGCGGGCGGGTGTCCTGTGCAGGCGCGTGCTAGCGAGCGCAGTTTGCTCGCGTAGCGCCGAAACAGGATACCCGCCCCCGCGCGCGAAATGACACCTTCGCACGAGCCCCACACCAAAAGCTTACGGCCAGTTGAACACGGATGCGGGGCGGCTGCGCTCGCGAGCCTGATGGAGGTCGCTGGGTTCTTTCCAGAAGACGCGGCCGAAGTCGCGGACGGTGACGCGCAACTCGGGGCGGCGCTTGCCGTCGGTGTTCAGGGGATAGGCGAGGTCGAGTCGCGCCAGGCGCCGCGAGCGCGGCGGAATCGCCGCGAGCAGTCCGATGCCCACGCTGTAGCGCACCGGCGTGTCCACGCCGAACGGCGAGTCGCCGGCCCATACCTTCCCCGCGTCCGCGAAGCTCGCGATGCCGATCGTCGCGTAGTTCCTGAACCGCCCCCAGACGTACTTCTCCTCGGTGCGCAACACGAGCCGGCGCGCGCCGCCCACCTGCGAGCTGCGGAATCCGCGCAGTCCGCCGTCGCGCGAGGCGAGCGTGACCTGATACGGCGCGCGCGATCGCCAGCCGCCGCTCCACTCGAGGCTCGTCGTCGCCGTGTGCCGCGTGAACGGGCGCATGAACAGCGCGAGCCGCCCGCTCGACAGGACGCTGTTCCAGTTGTCCTCCTTCCCCGCTCTCCTTCCCTCCACGTTCAGCTCCATCGCGGCGAACGCCGAGGGCGAGCCCATGCCCGCGTACGCGCTGACCGCCGCGAAGAAGTCGCGGTCGCTCTTGCTGTCGAGAAATTCCAATCCGCGGCCGAGCAGAAATCCGAGCTGCAATCCCCGGCGCACGTCCTGGCGCGCGTCGAGCGCGTCGAATCCCGTGACTTCCATGAACCGCACGATGCGCACGCCGAGCAGCGCGTTGGCTCTGGCCTGCCGCTGTTCGGAGTAGCGCCCGATCAGCGCCGTGGAGGTGTCCGCGATCAGCTCGCCGTCCATGATCCGAACGGGCCCCTCGGCGGGAATCATGCGCTCGCGCGTGATCGAACCGCCGGCGAGAAGGAATCGTCCGGGAGGACCCACGCGCGTGACCCCGCCGACCTCGAGGTATTCCCGCTCCATTCCCATGAGAACCGGGTCAGCGTCCGGCCGCCTGAACCGGGTGTGCGTATCCAGCTCGCCGGAAGCGGCGCGCCATCCGAACCGTTGCAGATCGGTGAGGAATGGATGGCTGGCCTCCACCAGCCGCTCGCTGCCGAACTGGAGCTGGCCGGCCTCGAACGACAGCTGGTACGGCCGCCCGAAGAACTGATAGTCCGTCACCCGCACGGTATACGCGTCGCGCAGCTCCTTGCCGTCCTCCCACCGCACGGCCGCGTGCAGTCCGCTGCCGAAGAAATTCCTGTTGCCAAGCTTGAACGAGCGAACGAACGGCGACGACGTGGAGACCGACCCGCCCACGATCAGCGAGATTTCGTCCACGGTCGTGACGCTCAACACCACCCCGCCCTCGCCGTCGCTCAGCGCCACTGCTGACGCATCGGATATGAACGGCTGCGCGCGCAGTATGCGCTCGGATTCCGCCCGGCGAAGCTCATCGCAGCGGTCGCCGAGTCGGAGCGCGAGATATCGCCGCACGACTTCAGGCCGGGTCGTCGCGTGGAGCTTGCTCGCCGCCTGGCCGGTACGGGCGATGATGCTGTTGTCCGTGCGGCGGAACGGAGGCTGCGCGTCCACCTCGATGGCCGTGATCAGCTGCCCCGAGCATGGGACCGTATCGCGCTGCACGATCTGCGCGCGGACGAGAGCCGGCGTGGCCGGCACGAGGCAGCAGGCGACAGCCAGCCGGCACAGGGGTCGCGCAAAGCGAACGCTCATGGCTACGATATAGGGGCCCGGACGAACGACGGACAGGGCGTGACCCGGGCGCTTCGTGACGCGGAGCGTCACGCTATGGCACCAAGGAGGCGCGCTTTGTACGCAGGGCCAGTAGTTGCCGTCACCGCCACCATCCGGGAAGAAGATTCGCCCCGCCGCGTTCGCCTGAACGCGGCATACGTCACGGCCCTGGAGAACGCAGGGCTCGTACCACTCGTGGTTCCGCCCCTGACCGATCCCGCCGCGGCGGACCGGATCCTCGCGGCGGTGGATGGATTGCTGCTGACTGGGGGAGAAGACGTCGCGCCCGAGTACTTCGGCGAAGAGCCGCATCCGAAGCTCGGTACCGTGAGCAAGGCGCGTGACGCCACGGAAATAGCCCTCATCTCGGCGGCGCGCAGGCTGCGAATGCCGCTCATGGCGATCTGCCGCGGCATCCAGGTGCTGAACGTCGAGTCCGGCGGCAGCCTCATCCAGGACATCGCCGCGCAACGTCCGGACGCGCTGGAGCACAACGGAAGCGGCCCGCGCGACGCGGCGCTGCACGCGGTGGACATAGACGAGGATTCGATCCTGGGACTCGCGACGGGCGCTGGTCGCCTCGACGTGAACTCGCTGCACCATCAGGCGATCGACCGGCTCGGCGACGGTCTGCGCGTCACGGCCAGGGCGCCGGACGGGATCATCGAGGGCGTGGAGAGCACCGACGACTGGTGGGTGCTCGCGGTGCAGTGGCACCCGGAGGAGATGGACGCCGCCGCGAGTCCCGGCGCCGAGCCGGGTCCGCTGTTCAAAGCGTTCGCCGAATCGGTTCGCTCCGCTTGAGCCACGGAGCTTCGTGGGCCTGAAGATCCTGCACGTTGACGCCGGCG
>CALMKE010000136.1 GCA_937867645.1 uncultured Gemmatimonadota bacterium
CCGGCGACCTGCACCGCGCGTGGCCGCTCCCGCAGGAGGATGGCCGAGAGCACCGCCACGATCGCGGGCTGCAGGCTCACCAGCGTCGTCGAGGCGGCGATCGTGGTGAGGTCCACTGACGCGTTCCACGACCAGAAGTGCACGGCCAGCATGATCCCCGCACCGGCGCCGATGACGAGCTCCGTGCGAGTGAGTGTCCGGATCTCCCGCCACGTGCCCGTGACTGCCAGGGCGACGAGCACGAATGCAAGAGAGAACGCCAGCCGCCAGAAAGCGATCGCGAGCGGATCTGCGTCCGAGAATCGTACGAGTGGGGCCGCGAACGAGATGCCCAGGACGGCTAGAGCGAGCGCAGCCTCGGGGTGGGGCCGTTGCATTGCGGAATTATACCGTGCGTGTGGGCCCGGGCCGCGTGCACGGGCGCTCCACGCAGGCCCGTCTTAGCGAGCGCAGTTTGCTCGCGTAGGGCCGGCGCGGAGTATCCCGGGCGCGCGGCCCGGGCTCATGCGGACGCGACTACTTCGAGATCTTGATCTCGCCCAGGACGACCTGGCGCGGCACCTTGATCGGCGCCGGCTTCGTCGTGCGCGCGCGCGTTGTCCGCGGTCGCGTAACACGCTTGCTCGCGGTCCGGGTCGCGGAACTGCGCCTGGTAGTGGCGCGCTTGGCAGTGGAGCGCCTGGCGGTGCGCGCTTTGCGGACAGTCACCGGGGCGCTGTACCTGCGGACTTCGGTCCCGCCCAGGGACGCCATGAGGCGGGACGCGTTGTTCGCGTGCTTGTAGACCTTGGCCGAGTAGGTGTAGCAGCGGGGCGTATTGGTGCCCCGGACGCAGCCGTTGTAGCCGAGCAGCGCCTTGTGGAGGTTTTTCGGTGAGCGGCGCACGTAGTCCGCGAGGATCGCGACGCCGTGACAGATGTTCGACTCCACGTTCACGAGATTGTCGGACCCGCAGCCCCACTCGCCCGCGTGGAACGGCATGACCTGCATCAGCCCCATGGCGCCCACGTTGCTCTTGGCCAGCGGGTCGATCGCGGAATTCTCCGTGATCATGAGACCGACGAGGAGCACGGGATCTATGTTCTGCTTGGCGGCTTCCCGTACGAGAGCCGTCGCCGCGCGATCCGCCACCCGGCCGTCCTTGGCGAACTTGCGGAGAACGAAGGCGATGCGCTGCGTGACAGGCGCGGACAGGTCGGGCGTCGCGTCGCCGATGAGGAGCTGCTCCTTCGTCAGCGTCGGCTTGACCACCGTCGCCGGCAGCGACAGCAGCTCGCCGGGCCTGGCATAAACCGTGTTCGCGCGCGTACCGGCCCAGACCACGCCGCCGACCATCATTACGCCGGCGAACACGGCCCGCGTGACGGTGCTCACGGTCGGCGAACTCTTCGATCGCGGCCGCGGCGCCTGCTGCGCTCTGCGACGTTCGTGGCTGGAGCTCATATCCATCCTGGTATGCAAGGTTGAGTTATCTGTCAGGCGGCAGGGACCAGAATGCGGCCCTTGTCGTCCTTGAATGCTCTTCCGAGGCGATGCGCGTATTGCTCCAGCACCGGCACGTCGCCCTCCAGCACTTCGTACTCCGCAGCCGTCGTCGGCGCCCGCTTCAAGCCAGTCCAGCTCAGCGCCTTCTTCACGAGCTTCCTCTCCCGCACTCGCGTCGCGCCTCTGGCGCTCGCGAACCCCCACATTCTCCGGCCGATCTGCGAGTTGGTCAGCGGACAGTCCGGATAGTTTTCCCGGATTAGCCGAATGAAGTAGTCGCTCGCGACCACTCGCTTCGCGCCTTCCGGCCGCGCCCGCGCCTCGACTTCCCGTGGCTCCAGTGTGATCCGTACGTCCGCGCCCAGCACCTGGGCGATCTGGCCCAGCAGCTCGAGGGAGACGTTGTAGTGCTCGTCGTGCTCGATGTTGCGGATCGTGGAAACGGACACGGGCTGCCGGAGCTGAGCGGCTACATCCTGGCGGCGCATCCCTCTAAGCTTCCGAAGACGCTTGAGGTCGCGCCCGATCCACTCGGCCATGACCTTTGTTGGTAATACGGTTGTTTGAATACGTATAAAGGTAGTGGGACTGACTGATTAGAGCAAGACATCGAGCCGATTAAGGGCTCCTATTGGGGGTCAGGGGAATCCAAGAAGTGAGACGCCAGCTAACCAGATTACCAGATGGCCAGAATCATATTTGTGATGTTCTGTCTGGCCATCTGGCCAGCTAATCTCTGGCGTCTCACTTCCTTGGATTCCCCTTCAGCATCCCAGTAGCCACCGCGAAAGAATCGTGATCGGGGACGGGGTATGGAGCTTGCCCCTCTCAGCGGACGGCAACACCACGAAAAACCAGAGAAAATGAAAGAATCCGAAGGGCTGTACCGCTCGTTCAGGTTCCTCCGGCGCCTGGCGGTCGGGACGCTCGTGCTGGTCCTGGGGATAGCCGTCTTCGGCTACCTGTTTTTCATGCGCGGCGTGGACATCCCGGAAGCCCGCGAGCTGGCCGATCGGGAGCTGGCTACCGGCACGCTCCGGTTCGGCGAGAAAGTGCAGCGCAAGGCGCACGTCTACATGCGGCGTCCGGCCGACTACTTTCGCGGCGCCAATGGCGTTCTGGCCGCGACGGACGAGCGCGTCATATTCATCGGCGTCGCCCCGAAGGACAACCTGGAGAGCGCTGACGCCCCTCCGGCGATCATCGTCCAGGAATTCGTGAACGACACGCTCCTGGAGATCGATCCGGGCAGAGTCTTCTTTCTGACCGCGCCCGGCGTGACCGTCACCCGCGGGGACCAGTCAGCCACGTTCGCCGCGACGGGAGCGCACCGGCGCGAGCTCGATTCGCTCGAGAGCTACGTCAACGGCTCACACACGGCCCAGCGCGAGCTGGCGGCCCGGGAAGCGCGCCTCCGCGCGAAGGTGCGCGAGATAGCGAACGCCCCGCTCTACTACGTCGTACAGCGCGGCGACGCGATCTCCACCATCGCCAACACGTTCGGCACGACGGTCGAGCAGCTTCAGGCCTGGAACCGGCTCGACGGGCCGCGGATCAGGATCGGCGATCGGATGATGGTAAAGGCGCCTGGTCCGCGGCCGCGCCCGGCCGCCGCGCCTCCTACAGCCAGGAGATGAGCAGCGTGATCGCGCCGGCGCCCATCAGCGTCGCGGCCGCGATCCCGCCGACGTTTATCAGCCAGCCGTTGCGCTTTTCGCCCATCACCTTGCGGTTGTTGCAGATCAGCAGAATCACGACGATGAGGGGCGGCGCGAGCACTCCGTTCACGACGGCGGCGCCGAACAACATTCGCATCGGGTTGATGCCGGCGAAGTTCAGCCCCATCCCGATCAGCATGGCCAGCACGATGACGATGTAAAAGTGGTGCGCCTGGGTCGGCCGCCGATTCATTCCGCGCCGCCACCGCCCCGCTTCCGCCACCGCGTACGCCGCAGATCCGGCCAGCACGGGGACGCCCAGCATCCCGGTCCCCATGATCCCGAGGGCGAATATCAGCGATGCGCCCTGCCCCGCCAGCGGCTCCAGCGCCGCGGCCGCGTCGGCCGCGGAATTCACGGTGGTGATCCCCGCGGGATGGAGCGTGGACCCCGCCGTGAGGATGATGAAGTACATGATCAGGTTGGAGATCAGCATCCCCGTGCCCACGTCCCTGCCCGCGGTGCGCAGCTCGCGCTCGAGCGCGCGCCGCGGCCTGCCGGGCGCCGCGACCTCGTTGTGCTGCTCGACGTTCTGCGCCGCCTGCCAGAAAAAGAGATACGGCGAGATCGTGGTTCCGAGGATCGCGAGGAACGTCAGCAGATACTCGCGGCTGATGTCGAAGTGCGGGTGGAACGTGCCGTCGAGGACGGCCGACCAGTCCGGGTCCGCCAGGAACGCGGTTATCACGTACGCGAACAGGACGAGCGTCAGCCACTTGAGGACCTTCGTCATGAAGCGGTACGACGAAAATACCAGGAAGGCGATGATGCCGGCGGTGAACAGCGGCACCCAGAGCGGGGACTTCACGCCCGTCGCCAGCGCGGCCGCCGCGCCCATTCCGCCGAGATCGGCCGCGATGTTCACGATGTTGCCGAACAGCAGCAGCGCGCATACGATCCAGAGCAGGAATCGGGAGTAATGCTCGCGCACTACAGCGGCGAGCCCCTGCTGCGAGACCAGCCCGATGCGCGCGCACATGAGCTGCACCGCGGTCATCATGGGCAGCGTGATCAGCGCGGTCCACAGCAGCCCGTATCCGAACGCCGCTCCCGCCTGCGAGTACGTCGCTATCCCGGACGGGTCGTCGTCGGCGGCTCCCGTGATGAGACCGGGGCCGAGCTCGCGCCCGAAGCTTCGCAGCCGCGTCCCGACCGTGCGCTCGTACTCGCGCTCCGGCCGCGGCTCCTCGCGGCGTTCTTCTTTCGGGGTGTCCGGCATGGCGGAATGCTAGCCGACGGAACGAGCTACTGGAATTCTGCGGGGGAATCCAAGTTGGGAGTGTGGCAGTTGGGAGTACGCAGTTCGGAGTAACTCCTTACTCCCTCACTCCTGACTGCCACACTCCAAACTTGGATTCCCCGTCAAAACTCCTGGAGCACTAGAACCCCAACCAGTAGCTGGCTTTGATAAGGAAGATGTTATCCGGATGCGCTCCGAACAGCGCGCTCCGGTCCCGCGAAAAATCGAAATCCCCGACCGTCGCGCTGGACGACCGGTTCTGCTGCCATACGAAGTACAGCGTCGAGCCGGGGCGGTATTCCCAGCGCAGCACCGCGTTCCCCCGGAGCGAGCGGAAGTTGAAGTCCGGCTCACCGAAGGAGATCGGCTGCGCCGCGGTGCCCGCGCCGTCGGCGTCCACGGTGTAGAGCGTGCCACCGGAGCCGGACGGCGATGTCACGAGCTCCGTCCCCGGCGCGAAGTTGCGCATCGCCGACTGCCGCGGGGCGAGAAACTCGCGGAACTCGAAGTAATCGCCGCTCGCGATCAACGGCTGCATGAACGCCTCGAACGTGAGGCGGGGCGTGAACGTCACGTTGACGCGTGTATTCATCGAGAGCTGCTTCTGCCTCAGCTCCGCGAAGACGTACCGCGTGCCGAAAAACCCGGTCGCCGTGCTGTCGGTGCCCGCGGTCACGAACTGGTACGGGCTCGCGCTGACGTTGTACGCCGGACCCAGCGAGAGCTGTACGTTGTTCGCCGGCTTGTAGGTGATGCTCAGGTCGTAGCTGTAGCCGACCGTTCCCGCCTCGCTGTAGCCGTAAGTCGGATTCGTGCTGAGCGAGATCGGCTTGCGCGCGTCGGTACCGAGGAAGCCGAACCAGGTCGTGCTGCCGCGGCGCCTCACGGTGGGACCGCCGCGGGTGAGCCGGTCCTCGTACGTCTCCGGCCGGCGGATGACGAAGAAGTTGACCGGCCAATAATTCGCGAACTGGCCGAAGATGCCCGTGTGCAATTGGCGGTCTATCCGATCGCCGTCGTAGTTGAACTGCTGCTGACCGCCGACGAGCAGGAAATAGTTGCGGAACAGCTTCGACGGCTTGGTGACGGACCGCGCGAAGTTGACGTTGTGCCAGAAGTAATCCGACCGCGTGAGAAACGCGATGTCGTTCACCTCGAAGCCGGGACTGCGGTAGTTCACCGAGGATTCCCAAATCCACTCGCCCGCGTCCTTCGCGACTCGCGCATACCCCCCGTACCCGTTCATTCGCTCCGCGTCGAGGTCGTAGGAGTCCGAGAACAGTCCGTTGCCGCCGTGCTCGCGGTCCGGCTTCTGGAAGTAGCGCGCGCTGGAGCGCTGCAGCCGGAGAATCGACGACTCTGAGCCCCGCACGTCCGACAGCGCATACTGTCCGGCGAAGCTGTACGTGCGGTTCTTCCAGTTCATGTCCCAGTCGAAGCCGAGGCCACGGGCGTGACCGGGAAGGCGGTCGAGCGCGAGCGAATCGTCGGTGAACCGGTCCACCGACGTGAGAATCATGCCGAACCGGTAGTTCCCGTCCTTGTAATCCCGGCGCGCACGGCCGACCAGGTAGTTGCTCAGCGGCTCCGCCTCGCGCGAGAAGAACCGCCGGCCCGACGCATCCTCCACCATGACGTCCGCCATTTCCCGTCGGGTCACCGCGTCGAGGAACCCGACGGTCATCCGGTTATGTAGCCTGCCGGCGACTTTCGCCGCGGCGAGAATCGTCGTGTTGTCCGGGACGTCCACGAACGTTCCAGCCGGAGTCAGCTGCGGACGCCTGCCGATCCGCCGCGTGTAGAACATGCCCAGGCTCTGCACGTTGCTGCAGAAGAAGCAGCGGAAATCGCCGTAGCCGAACGCGTTCGCGCCCTCGATGAAGAACGGTCGCCGTTCCTGGAAGAACGTCTCGAACGTGGACAGGTTCACCACAGCGGGATCCACTTCCACCTGGCCGAAATCCGGATTGATCGTGGCGTTCAGTGTCAGGTTCGAGGTCAGCCTGTACTTCACGTCTCCGCCGACTCTGTACTTGTACTCCGACTCGTCGGTGAACGGATTGGCCGCGCTCGCCGGGCGCACGTAGTTCGCCTGGGTCACGACGTACGGGACCAGCTCCATCCCTCGCGGCCGGGAAGCGATCCGCATGCCCTCGAGGTGCGCGTACCTCGGCGGTCCCCCGTTCTCATTGTTCGGCCACCAGGCCAGGTGGGTTCGCTCGTTGCGCGCGTGGGCCCAGCGAACTACCTGCAGCCCCCAGGTCTGGTCGATCTCGCGGGTGAAGTTGAGCTGATTGAACGGGATGCGCATCTCCGCCGTCCACCCGAGCGAGTCCACGGCGGCGCCGGACTGCCAGACGGGGTCCCATGTCGGATCGCCCGCGCCGTCGCGAATCGATCCGGACGGATTGATCCAGAAGAACACGCTGCCGACATGATCGTGATACGTGTCGAAGCTGAGCAGTAGGTAGTCGCTCAGGCTCTCGTTCAGCTGGTCGCGCCGCACGAGCGCGCGACGCACACCCGCGGCCCCCAGCGAGTCGTACATGCGCGCGCCCACGTACAACGCTTCGTCGTCGAACAGGAAGCGGATCTCGGTCCGCTGGGTCGCGGCGCCCCCCTCGTTCGGCTGCGACTGGCGGAATTCCGTCGCCGGAGTCGCCGCGCTCCACGCGGCTTCGTCGAGCTTCCCGTCTATGGCGACGTCACCGCTGCGCGCGACGGCGCGCACGACGGGAGGCGGAGTTGGATGGACGTTGCGGGATTGCGCGCGCGCCTCCTCCGACAACGGCGGCAGCACGCACGCGGCCCCGACGAAGGCCACGAGAGTTTTGTTCATCGGATCGGTTAGCGAATGGAGCCGAGCTGGAAACCTGGCTCTTAGACGTCGATCAACCCGAAAAAGGTTTCACAACCGGCTCCGGAGGAACTCCGGCGTGAACGGCTGGAGCCATGCCGACATGACGCTCATCATGTCCGTCAGCATCAGCAGGCCGACCGCGATCAGCAGCGCGCCCGCGATTCGCGACATCCACACCAGCCCGCCGCGGTAGCGCTCGAACAGCGCGACGAAGCGGTCCACCATCAACGCGGCCGCCAGGAACGGAACGGCGAGGCCGAGCGAATAGGCCAGCAGCAGGACCAATCCCCGGCTCAGGTCCGCCGAGCTCGCGGTATACGTGAGCACCGCTCCCAGGATCGGGCCGATGCACGGCGTCCAGCCGGCGGCAAACGCCATTCCGACGACGAGAGTCCCGAAGTACCCCAGCGGTTTCGTCGCCAGGTGGATGCGCCGCTCGCGGGAGAACGGCCCGAAGTTGAACGCCCCGATCAAGTACAGTCCGAACAGGACTACCAGCACGCCTCCGATCCGGCCAACCCAGACGCGATGGTATCCAAGCAGCCGTCCGAAAGTCGTCGCGGTCGCGCCGAGGGCGAGGAATACGAGCGTGAACCCGGTCACGAAGAGCAGCGAATGGCCGAGCGCGATCCGGCGCGAGCGCTGCACGTCCTCGAGGCCGAGTCCGGTGATGAACGTCACATAGCTCGGGATCAGGGGCAGCACGCAGGGCGACAGGAAGCTGAGCACGCCCGCGGTGAAGCTGATTGCGATCCCTACGGAATCAGTCGGCTGCAGCGTCAGCTCCCCAGCGCCTGTTCGATCGCCTGGCGGAGCGCCGGGTCACCGGGCTGGATCGGCCCGGTCTTCCGCCAGCGCAGCACGCCTTGCCTGTCGATCAGGAACGTGGCGGGCACGCCGACGATGTGAAACTGCGCCGATATCCGCTCCGCGGGATCGCGCCACACGGGATACGTCATCCGAAAGTCGCGCATGAACGCGCGGATGGCATCGTCGGCGCCTTCCGTGTCCACGCTGACACCTATGATCTCGAGGCCACGGGCCGCGTAACCCTCGTACAGCGCCTGCAGCTCGGGGATCTCGTCGCGGCACGGGTGACACCACGTCGCCCACACGTTAAGCAGAACGACTTTCCCGCGTTGGGCCGCGAGAGAAACCGTGTCCCCCGCGAGCGAAACCGCCGAGTACGCAGGGACCGGCACCCCGATGTCAACACGCGCCGTGCCCTCGGAGCCGGCACAGCCGAGCGCGGCAAGGGCAATGGCGGGTAGGACACGAGCCCTGAACGAGCGCGTCACGATCAACCGCCCGGATTCGACAGCTTGGCCAGACGGACCGCCGACGGCTTGCCCGGCTCCGTCCACGCGAAGATCGCGTCGTCTCCGCGCAGAACCATGCGGGGAAACCCGCTCGCGCGTGCGGCCGACGAGCTCGCGATCGTGATCGCGGGCGCCGGCTTCCCTTCGGCGCTTACGTGCCGCGCCCGCACCGCCGCCGTGTCGCCGCCAGTGCGCTCGATCCAGCTCACCAGCGCGCTGCCGTCGCGCAGCAGCGCCACGTCCACGCGGCCGGCCGGCTGTCCTTCGTCTATGCGCACGGGCGCTCCGAACGTCGCGCCCGCGTCGGACGAGAACGCAACCTTCACGCGGGCGCTGTCGTTCGCCGAAGTGAACCACGCCAGAGCCACGCGCTCGTCCTTCGCCGCGATCGCCGGACCGTTCACCGGGCATGCGGCGATCTTCCATCCGTCCGCGTATACCGGCGCCGGCGCCGTCCAGCCGCCGTTGATCCGCCGCACGACGTAGATGTCGCGGATCTCGTCCGCGGTTCGGTCCCGATAAGCGACGATGGGTCCGCTCGAGGTGATCGCCACTGCTGTCTGGCAGCAATCGCACGCGCGCTCATCCAGCGCCGTCTCGGCGCCGAGCCGACCGTCGGGCGAGATCGTAGTGCTGACGACCATCATCTCGTTCGTCGGCGAATGGCCCGCCTTGCTGTACTTGCGTCCGTCGAGCCACACCGCCCCGATCCCCGCGCCTTCGGGCCAGAGCGAGACGAATCCGTGCTCCGTGTCGGAAGAATCGCGGTGCGGGATCAGCGCCTCGCTCCACGTCGCCCCACCATCCTCCGATTGCGCTACGCGGACTCCGTATGCATAGGTCCCCGTGCCTGTCCTCTGCAGCCAGTGCGCCGCGAGGCGTCCATCCTCGAGAACCTTGATAGACGGGAAATCCGCCCAGTTCACGAAGAAATCGCGCCCCTGTCGAATCGTGCGCGGCGCGGACCAGCTAGCGCCGTCATACACGGAGAACTTGAGCGCGTGCGCCGAATCGACGGGCTCGATCCAGCTCAGATACACGCGACCGTCGGGCGCCATTGCGAGGAACGGCTCCCCCGCGCCGGGTCCGGCCGGGCTCGGGACAGGAGCGACGAGAGGATCCGGCGCGCTGTCGTCTTCCCGAACATCCGAGCACGCCGCGACGCTGAACAGCATAACCGCCGCGAGCAGGCGAGCGGGTACTGGGCGTGTCATTATCGAGCCTCTCGTTCCAGGATTAGTTCCAAGGCGGCACTTGCGCACACTATACCTTACTTTGCGTGAGGTGCCGGTCTGATCTCTCGCGTCCGGCGGGATCCAGTCAATATACAAGCGCATCGGGCAGAGCGGTGGAGGCTTGACACGGCCGCACTCCGCGATGAGATGGAGCGCTCAGGCGCCTGGCTTTTTCGCTGGCGCAGCTACCTCCCGCTGATCGCTCATTAGCTCGCGGTTCCCGATCATCTTGACCTCGTCCACCCCACGACGTAGCCTCCCGCAAGACACAGTGGCGATGGAGTTCGCCTGAACCACGGCTTGCAAGCGATGCACGGATAGCTCTGCGTCGCCAGCAAGCCGTTGATGACTCCTGCGTTGGCTTCCGGGCCGGGCGGGAGTTTTTTGTTTGCCCAGCTGACGGGCCGGAGGCACACCGCGTTCATCCTCGACCGGGAGGTCCGCTGTGGAATCTCTGGTAGCGTCGTTCCAATCGAATGTGTGGCTGGCCGCGAGCGTCTGGATGGCGCTTGCGCTCGCCGCGAGCCTCATCTCCATCCGCATCGGCATTTCGGTCGCGCTGATCGAGATCCTCGCGGGAATCGTCGCGGGGAATCTGCTCGGGGTCCAGACGACGCCGTGGATCGACTTTCTCGCGACCTTTGGCGCGGGCCTGCTGACCTTTTTGGCGGGAGCCGAGCTCGATCCGGACTCGCTCAAGCGGCATTTGAAGCCGGCGCTCGTCATCGGCTCGGTCGGGTTCATCGCGCCATTCCTCGCGGCGGGCGCATTCGCCTACTGGGTGGCCGGCTGGGAGCGCCACGCCGCCTATATCGCAGGCATCGCGCTCTCCACCACCTCGGTGGCGGTCGTCTACGCGGTCATTCTCGAGACCGGGCTGAACCGCACCAACCTCGGGAAGCTCGTCCTCGCAGCCTGTTTCGTGACCGACTTCGGAACGGTGCTCGCGCTCGGGATCATCTTCGCAAACTTCAACGGCTGGCTCGCCCTCTTCGTCGCAGTGACGGCAGCCGTGCTATGGTACCTGCCGCGCATCATGCGCTACGTGATCCGGAGCGTAGGCCACCGCGTGAGCGAGCCTGAGGTCAAGTTCGTCTTCCTGGTTCTCTTCCTGCTTGGCGGGCTCGCGAGCGTCGCAAGGAGCGAAGCTGTTCTCCCGGCATATCTCGTGGGACTGGCCATCGCCGGCGTGTTCGCGCGGGATCGCGTGCTCGTGGACAGAATGCGATCGATCGCGTTCTCCATCCTGACGCCCTTCTATTTCATCAAGGCGGGCCTCTACGTTTCGCTCCCCGCCGTCGCAACTGGCGCCACCCTCATCATCGGGTTCCTGGCCGTCAAGATGGTCTCGAAGATCGGCGGGATCTGGCCCTTGACGCGCGTTTTCCGATTTACCAGGCGCGAAGGGGCATACACGACGCTGCTGATGTCGACCGGTCTAACGTTCGGGACCATCTCGGCGCTCTTCGGACTGACCAACGGAGTGATCACCCAGGCCCAATACACGATCCTCGTGACGGCGGTGATCGGCAGTGCGGTCGTGCCGACGCTCATCGCGCAGCGTTTCTTTCAGCCGGCGGTGCCGACTGTCGAGACTACCGAAGAAGACATCGAGCAAATGCCGGAATCGTGATCGGTTCGGTTTCCCCACTGACTGCTGGCGTCCTTGCGCTAGTCGCGTTGCTCGCGGCGACGCTTGCTGCCGTCACGGGCTTCGGCGGCGCCGCGGTGCTGCTGCCTGTCTTGGTCGCGGCTTTCGGCGTCCGCGACGCGATCCCGATTCTCACCGTCGCGCAACTCATTGGGAATGGGAGCCGTGTCTGGTTCAACCGGCGGGAGCTCGATCTTGCGGTGGCGGGCTGGTACTCGTTGGGCGCCGTGCCTTTCGCCCTGGCAGGCGGCTATTTGTTCGCGGCGGCGCCGCTCTCGGCGCTGACGCGGCTGCTCGGCGTCTTCATGATCGCCGTCGTGGCCTGGCGCCGCCTTCGCCGCGCTGCCTTCCCACGCCCTTCGCTTCGCGGCTTTGCGGCCATTGGAGCCGGCGCGAGCTTTCTTTCCGCACTCGTCGGGAGCGTGGGCCCACTCATGGCACCGCTGTTCCTCGCGTACGGCCTGGTCAAAGGTGCGTATATCGGGACAGAGGCGCTTGCGACCCTGGTAACCCACTCGGCTAAGCTCTTTGCGTACGGCGGATCAGCCGTCCTTTCCCTTAAAGCCGCGGTAACAGGCCTCGCGCTCGGTCCGGTCATGGTGCTCGGCTCACTTGCCGGAAAGAGGATCGTGGATCGCGCGCCCGAGCACATCTTCGTGCTGGTCATCGAGGCGACGATGACCGTCGCGGGGGTGCTGTTCCTCATCCGCGGGTAAAGATGGCTGCAAGTAAGCGTTAACGCGCCGAGAATCGGAGCGGCACGAACACGCCCTTGCCCTGCTGCCCACGGCATAAGCTATCTTTCTCATCATGCTCAGCCGTCTACTCTCTCGCCGCGCCATCGCGGCAATGACGCTCGTCTCGTTCGGCCTGTTTTCGTCGGTCGAGCTGCGCATTGCCGACATTCATGACGGCGATGCGACGAGCGTGGCCGCCGTGAGCGGACCAGCGGCTTCGACGGATCTGCCCGATTCGGACCGCGGGCCCGGTGCACCGGCGCAGGGGCACGACGTACACATCGATCACTGCGCGCACGGGCACTCTGTTCCGGTTTCGGGCGCGTGCAGCTCCACTGGCGGCGTACCTGACGGCGCGTCGGTGCTTTCTCGAATCGACCTGTTCCGTGGCGGGAGAACGCTGGCTCCTCCTGTTCCCCCGCCTGTAGCGTAGCTCCAGCCGTGGCCCGCGGGCACGGTGGCGCCGTGCATCTTCGAAAGCGCGACCCGAAGTAACCGCCCGTACCCGCCGCGCCGCCCTCCAAG
>CALMKE010000137.1 GCA_937867645.1 uncultured Gemmatimonadota bacterium
CCCGAGCGCGACGCCGGTCGGTTCTTCGGGCTGATGGTGCTGTCTGCGCGCGCCGCTGCGATTGCGGGTCCGCTGATCTGGGCGGCCACGGTGGACGGCCTCATGCCGTCGATGGGCAAGGGATTCGCATACCGGGCCGGTGTCGTTACAGTCGGACTGGGTATGGTGTTCGCGCTCTGGGTCATGCGGCGCGTACCGGACAGGCGCGGTTATTCGGAGGCTATTCCTTAGTCTCCATCCAGTTCTTGCCGACGCCGATGTCCACGACCAGCGGGACCGACAGCTCGGCGGCGTGCTCCATCTCCTGCTGCACCAGGACTTGCGCGCTGTCGAGCTCGTCGTCCGGAACCTCGAACACCAGCTCGTCGTGCACCTGCAGCAGCATCCGCGTGCGCAGCCCGCGCTCGCGGAGCAGCTTGTGAATGTGAATCATCGCGAGCTTGATGAGGTCGGCAGCCGATCCCTGGATCGGTGAGTTCGCGGCGGTTCGCTCGCCGAACGCGCGGATGTTGAAGTTCCTGTCGCGCAGCTCGGGGATGTAGCGCCGCCGGCCGAAGAGAGTCTGCACGTAGCCGTGCTCCCGCGCGAACTCGACCATCGAGTCCAGGTACGCGCGGATTCCCTGAAAGCGCTCGAAGTACTTCGCGATGAACTCCTTCGCTTCCGAGTGCTCGATGTGCAGCTGCCGTGAGAGCGCCTGCGGCCCCTGCCCGTAGATCGTGGCGAAGTTGATCGTCTTCGCGCGCGCCCGCATTTCCGGCGTCACGTCGGCCACCGGCACGTCGAAGATGATGGACGCGGTCTGCCGGTGGATGTCGCCGCCGGCATGAAACGCGTGCACGAACGCGGGGTCGCCCGACAGGTGCGCCAGGAGACGCAGCTCTATCTGCGAGTAGTCCGCGGCGATGAGAGTCCACCCTTTCTCCGGCACGAACCCGCGCCTGATCTCCCGGCCCAGCTCCCGCCGGATCGGAATGTTCTGCAGGTTGGGGTCGCTCGACGACAATCTCCCGGTCGCGGCCACGGTCTGGTTGAACGACGTGTGTAACCGACCCGTCTGCGGATTCACCAGCTCGGGCAGCGTGTCCAGATAAGTGTTCTCGAGCTTGGACAGCTCGCGGTATTCCATCAGCAGCACGGGCAGCGTGTGTCCGGCCTCCGCCAGCTCCTGCAGTACGCTCGCGTCCGTGGATGGTCCGGTGGACGTCTTCTTCAGCACGGGCAGCCCGAGCTTCACGAACAGTATCTCGCGCAGCTGCAGGTTGGACGCGATGTTGAACTCGGTTCCGGCGGCTTCGTAGATCTTCTGCTCGACCGCCTTGCGCTCGCGCTCGAAGCGGACCTTGAGCGACTTGAACCAGTCGTCGTCGATCGCGACGCCGGTCCACTCCATCTCGGCGAGCACGTTCACCAGCGGCATCTCCACGTCGCGCAGCAGATCCTTCAGCGCGAACTTCTCGAGCTGGGGCTCGAACACGCCACGCAGCCGGAGGGTCACGTCCGCGTCCTCGCAGGAGTAATCGCGCGCGGACTCGACCGGACATTCGTCGAAGCGCAGCGCGTCCTTCCCCTTGCCGCACAGATCCTCGTACGACGTCATCGTGTGCTGCAGGAACTCCAGCGCGAGCACGTCGAGGCCGTGCGAGCGGCGGCCGGGGTCGAGCACGTAGCTCGCGAGCATCGTGTCGAATTCCAGGCCGCTGAGATTCACGCCCGCCTTGCGCAGCGCGAGCAGATCGAACTTCGCGTTCTGCGCGCTCTTCGTCACGGACGGATCCTCCAGCAACGCGCGCAGCGGCGTCATCTCCGGTGAATCGAGCGGAGGCAAATTGTTGACGGGCGCGCTCTGGCCGGCTCCGAGCAATCTCGAAGCGATGCTCTCGACCTTCTTCACGACCCGTTTTTTCGGCTTGACCGCAGCCGCTTCGTCGCCGCCCCGCACGGCGCCGCGGTCCTCGGGCGCATCTGTCGCGGACCGGTCCCCGGACACGTCCATCAGAAAGTCCGTCTGTTCCGCCGCGTGCTGCCGGTGGCGGAGCGGGAAGTAGTACGCCTCGCCCGGAGCCACCGCGATCGAGAGTCCGATCAGCCGCGAGCGCAGCGGATCTATCTTGGGCGGATCGCCGGCCGCGATCACCGTTTCCGTATCGAGCGCGAACGATCCCGCGCGCCGCGCGCGCGCGACGACGTCGCCCACCTGCGCTACCGACTCGACCGTCACGTATTTACGCTCGACCCCCGGCTCGGGCGCGCGCCTCGCGGGCGCCGCCTCTTTGGCGAGCGAGTGAAACTCGAGCTCAACGAACAGATCGCGGAGCTGCTCGCGGTCCGGCTCACGCAGCTTGAGCGCGTCGAGATCGAGCGCGATGTCGAGATCTTCGCGGATCGTCACGAGCTCCTTGGACAGCCGCGCGTTCGCGGCGTGCTCCTGGAGAGCTTCCCGCGGACGCTTCTTAGTGATCTCGCCCGCGCGGGCGAGAATGTCTTCCAGTCCGCCGTACGTGTTGACCAGCTCCCGCGCGGTCTTGTCGCCGATGCCGCGCACGCCCGGGACGTTGTCAGACGAGTCGCCGACGAGCGCGAGATAATCGGTGACGCGCTCGGGCGGCACGCCGAGTCTCTCGCCGGCGTTCTCCACTCCCACCCACTGCTCCTCGACCGCGGCGGATCCGCCGCGGCCGGGGTTCAGAATCCAGACCCCGGGCCGTACGAGCTGCTGGAAATCCTTGTCGCCGGACACCACGACCACGCTCACTCCTCGCTCGGTGCCGCGGCGCGCGAGCGTGCCGATGACGTCGTCCGCCTCGTAGCCGTCCAGCGCCAGGATCGGAATCCGGTATGCGTCGAGCAGCTGGCAGATCCGCATCATCCCGCGGTCGAAGTCCGCCTGCAGATCGTCGGCCAGCTTCTCGCGCGTCGCCTTGTACGCGGGGTACCGCTCGTGCCGGAACGACAGTCCCGAATCGTGCACCCACCCGAGGTATTCGGGCTTCTGGGCCGTGAGGAGCCGCTGAATGAAGTTGCTGATCCCCCACACAGCGGAAGTGTTCTCGCCCTTGCTGGTGGTAAGGGGCCTGGCCATCAGCGCGTAAAACGCGCGATAGATCAGGGCGTAGCCGTCAACGAGGAAAAGCCGGGGCGGCTCCGGGAGCTGCATCGCTCCCAATATAGCCGCCCCGCGGGATCGCTTACTGCGCCAGCAGCCTCGCGGCCAGAGCGCGGAACTCGTTCCTGCTATTCGGCGTCAGCTGCCACCGGCCGGTCTGCATCTCATCCATGAAGAGGAGCTGCAGGCGGTGACGGCGGTATACCCAGATCTGGACCGGAACTCGCTGCGCGGTGCCCAGTCGGCGGTCGCGTACGCTGACGAGCTGTTCGGCTACCTCGTCGGGCTCACCGAGCGCCACATAGACCATGCCGCGATCGGAGAGCCAGCCCGTGACTCCGTCGCTGCGGAAGCGGTCGTTGGCGAGCTGGATCCTTCCGAAATAATCGCGCAGACCCTCGTGCGTCGGGCTGCTTGGATCCGGATCGGTGGCGCGCAGAAAATCGATCCACATCTGCGCGCGCCGCTCGGGCGGAGCGTTTCGCAGCGCGGCGAGTCTCGACGGCGAGGCAAAGAAGCGCAGATACGTCAGCATGTCCTCGAATGCCGCGACCGGGAGGTCGTCACCGAAGCTGACGAAAATCGGCGTAGCGCTGCTGTCGCGCGTGTCGAGCCGCGTGAACGAAACGTTCCCGACCCCGATCCCGAGCCGCGCAACGGGAATCGCCACCACTCCGCTCAGCAATCCGCCGTGGCGCGAGAGGTTGGATGTATCGGCCCACAGCAGCGTCCCGCTCTCGTTACGAACGCCGATCCGGATCGGCACCGACGCGGCGTTGCCGTATGCCTCGAGGTACACCACGACCGCGGAATCGCGGCCGAACACGGCGGTCGAGCGAGGACTCGGAAGCGCCCGAGGCAGCGAGTCCAGCGTCTGCCGCGCGACGACCTGGTACACGGGGAGCGGTGAGGAAACGGACATCGAGCCCAGTCGCGGCACGACCACGGAGCGCGTGTCAGCCGAGACTCGCGGACTCGCCATGTCCCGCACGATGAAGCCGACCGTGTATGGGCCCGGTGCGAGACGGATGTACCGCTGAAAAATCACGCTCTCGTCCGTCCGAGTCGTCTCGCGGAAGCTGCCTACGCGGACGCTCTCGGTCGCCTCGATCCGCTGTACCTCCTCCGCGCCGCGGGTCAATCTCAGCTGCACGCCATACTGCGCGCGATACACGTCTCCTTCCCGCGCGAAATTCAGCGACCGCGTGGGGATGGAGACCGACACCAGTGCGATTGCCGTGTCCGGCGTGGGCGACGCGAAGAACGCGACCTTCCCCACGAATGAAACGGGGGAGTGGGCCGAGGCGAGTCCCATGGCCCGATAGAAACGGGTCGCGTCCGTGAGGGCGCCGTCCGTGGGGAGCACTTCGGGCGTCCGGCCGGTTGGGCGGCCGGGGTTCGAGCCGCCGCACCCGGGGATGAAGGCGACGAGGGCCGCGGCCAGGATGGGGCGGGCCAGTCCGGGAATGGTCATATATCGGAATCCTTGGACAATGCTCAGAGAGCGACAGCGTTGAGTTTAAGGCCGGGGACGCTAATTGCTTGCCACGTTTTGCAGGCCGGATTAGCTTCGCGCGGTGCCCCGCCCCTCATTGGTCGGAACGGCGTTAGCCGGTTACAGCCTCCAGCAGGAAGTTGGGGAAGGTGGAACGTCCGCCGTCTACCGGGCCCACCACCCCGAGCACGGTCACGTCGCACTCAAGGTCCTCCGGGAGAAGCTGCGGCAGGACAAGACGGCCATCGCGCGGTTTCTCCGGGAAGCCAAGTACGGAGCCCGCGTCCAGCACCCCAACGTGGTACGCACCATAGAGATCGGCCAGGCGACGACGGGCGAGCATTTCATGGCCATCGAGTGGGCACCGGGAGAGATCCTGGACAGATACGCGCGCCGCGCGGCGCCGCTCAGTCCTGATGAAACGTCCAACATCATACGCCAGATCGCGGCAGCCGTTCAGGCGGCTCACGAAGCGGGCGTCGTGCATAGAGACCTCAAGCCCGAGAACGTCATGTACGACGTAGCCGAGCGCAAGGTCAAGCTGCTCGATTTCGGCATCGCCACCGACACGGACATGTCGCCGGACGAGCGGCTCACGCGCGCGGGCTTTTTCGTCGGGACGCTGATGTACGTCGCGCCCGAGGCGCTCTCGGGCGAGCTGGTCGGCCCGGCGGCGGATCAATACAGTCTGGCCACGATCGCCTATCTGTTGCTGACCGGAACGTTGCCGTACACGGCCCGCGGCCCGCGCGAGATGTTCACGCAACTACTCACGCAGCCACCCAAACCGCTGAACCAGGCGCGGGAGGGAATCCAGTACCACCCGGTCGTGGAAGAGGTGGTGATGCGCGGGCTGGCCCGCCAGCCGCACGGCCGCTATCCGAGCGTGACCGCCTTCGCGGACGCGCTCGCGGAAGCGCTGCTGCTTCCCACGCCGAAGGAAGGTCTGCTGGCGAAGGTGAAGGGCATCTTTAAGTAGACAGGTATCGGGTATCAGGCATCAGAGCGCGCATTCTGAAGTCTGATACCTGATACCTGATACCTGATCGCTATTCCAAGGGCAGCCACAGCGTAAACGTCGACCCCTTCCCCGGCTCGCTCTCGAGAGTGACGTCGCCGCCCATCGCTTCCGCGAGGCGCCGCGAGATGGGGAGCCCGAGTCCGGTGCCGCGTCGCTCCGAATGGGTCCGCGGGCCCGCGTCCACCTGCTCGAATTCCTCGAAGATCCGCTCGTGGTCCGCGGGAGGAATTCCGGGACCGGCGTCGGTCACCGAGATGCAGAGCCAGCGACCGCCTGTCGCGGCCCGCAGCCTCGGCGAATCCGTCTCCTCGCTGACGGCCGCGCGCACCGCGATCACGCCAAAGTCCGTGTACTTGCACGCGTTGCCGATCAGGTTGATGAGAATCTGACGGAGGTGCGTGGGATCGGCGCGCAGCGGCGGCAGAGCCGCGCCGAGCGTAAGCGTCAACGACAGCCCCTTCTCGTTGGCCAGCGATTCCATCTCGGTGGTGACGTCCATGAGAAAGGGACGCAGCGCGATCGTCTCCAGCTGCACGTCGAGCTTGCCGGCCGCGATCTTCGCCAGGTCCAGTACCTGATCGACGAGGATGCGGAGATGATTGGCGGAAGCTTCGATCCGCTCGACCGGCACTGCCTGCCGCGGCGACAGCTCGCCGTACACTCCCTCGCGGAGCAGATCGATGAAGCCCACGATCGCGTTGAGCGGCGTGCGCAGCTCGTGCGACACGTTCGCGAGGAACTCGCTCTTCATCCGGTTGGATCGGATCAGCTCCGACGACAGCCGCTCGAGCTCGCGCGACCGCTCGGCGTTGCTTTTCGCCTGCCGGCGCGCGCGGCGGAGGACAACCGCCATGACGAGCACGGCGATCGCGCCCAGGGCCGGCGGCGCGATGTGGAGAAACCGGTCGAACGAGTGGGGGAACAGGTCCGCGGAGAGGTTCATTGACTGAGGAAGGGGCCTCCGGTATGCTCACGCCCATGTCCACGGACGAGCGACTCATCGCGCTACTCGCCGAGAAATCGGTGTTGTTCGGAGAATTTACACTTGCTTCGGGTCGCCGCTCGGACTTCTACATCGATGCCCGTCTGTCCACCATGAGTCCCGACGGCCTGCGACTCATCGGCGAGCTCGGACGCGCCGCGCTCGAGCGCGCAGGCTGGAACGTGGCGGCCGTAGGAGGACTGACGATGGGCGCGGATCCGATCGCGTACGCGATCGCGTATGCCAGCGCGCAGTCAGCGCGGCCGTTGCGGGCATTCGCCGTGCGCAAGGAGGCAAAGGCGCACGGTACCGGCAAGCGCGTCGAAGGTCCGTTTCGAAGAGGCGACGTGGTGGCCGTCGTCGAGGACGTGATCACGAGCGGCAGCTCCGCGCTCTCGGCGATGGACGCCGTGCGACATGAGGGAGGAACCGTCGCGGGAGTGCTCGCGCTGCTGGACCGCGAAGAGGGCGGCGTAGCGAAGATCGAGGCAAGCGGGGTACCGGTCCTCGCGCTTAGCCGCGCGTCCGACGTGCTGGAAGCCGCCCGCCGAAGGTGAAATAACGGCGCGGTTGTCGGCACCCCGGAGCTTCGCGCCCAGCAGCTCGAAGGCTCAACCCGCTGCCTGATACCGCGGCCTGAAGTTGCCGGGGTCGCGAATCCAGGGCGGGCGCGTCGCCACCGGCGAGAACGTTCGCAACACGTCACGATAGGGAAGCACGAGCTCCTCGCGAAAGAACATCGTCATCTTTTCCGAGTCGAACGATTTCCGGAACTGCACCGGCGACATGCGCATCACGATCCGCACGTGCCGGCCGAAGCTCTGCGGCGACGAATACTCCAGGTTGTTGGCGACGTTCGCGACGGAGAAGCCCGCGTTCTCGAACAGCTTGGCCGCCCGGATGAGCCGCGCGAGCGAGAGATACCGCTTCGGTGCCGGCAGATTCGCGCGGAAGAACCGGCTCAGCAGCGTGCTTGGCAGCACTCCGAGCTCCGTCGCGAGCTGACGCACGACGAGCACGCGCGGCGACGCGGAGAAAAGAAGCTCGAAGAATCGCCAGCAGTCCCGGGTCGCGCCGGCGAGGTCGAGCGCCAGCTGAGCCAGCACATCACGCTCGAGATCGCTCGCGCGCTCCGCCATGAGGATGTCGCGCAGATCGCTCCACCCGCGCGGCGCGCGCGCGTCCACGAGGGTGCGGACTCCGAGGTGCCCGAGCGAGAGCGTCGCGAGCGGCGTGTTCTCCTCGGTGGAAGTGAGCAGCGCGATCGCCGGCACCTGCGGAAATTCACGCACTAGGGTGGCGATCCGCGACGTCGGAAGTATGCCGTACCGGGCGACGGAGAACACCACCGCGCCGGCGCGGCGCTCGCGCACGTCCTTGAGCACGTCGTCCAGCGAATCACGGTGCACCAGCTCGTACAGCCCGCGGCTCGCGATGTCCACACGCGCGCGCTCCGCGGGGCTGAGCATGGTGGACACGGCAAGACCTGTTGGCGGCTGACTCTCGGCGGTGTGCATGGCGCTCTCCGGAAACGGGGTTGCGCCAACGGTAGGACGAGCGGTCAAACGCACGTCAAAGCCGCATGCAGCCGCACCGTGACGCGCGCGCGGGAGCGTTCCTCGCCGTCACTTTTTTTGCGCTTTTGGGTTATATTCAACGGTGAGGTCGTGCTGTTGACTGGACGGTCGCGATTTGGTCCCTGATTCAAACCAGATCGAGGAAAGTCCGGGCTCCGGTGGACAAGTCGCCAGGTAACTCCTGGGCGGATCGCGAGGTCCGACGGACAGTGCCACAGAAAACAACCGCCTTCGGGAAGCCGGAGGTAAGGGTGAAAAGGTGGGGTAAGAGCCCACCGCATTCGTGGTGACACGGATGGCTAGGTAAACCCCGACTGGAGCAAGGCCAAATAGGCGGCGAGGGTGTCCACCCCGACAAAGCCGCGGGTAGGCCGCTAGAGGGTGCGGGCGACCGCACTCGGAGAGGAATGACCGTCCAGGCAGCTCGCTGCTGGACAGAACCCGGCTTATAGGTCAACAGCACTTCCTCATTTTTCAGTGATCTCTGTGCACGGCGAAACGATGAAGGACTCCATTTCGGCGCTACGCGAGCAAACTGCGCTCGCTAAGACGCGCCTGCATGGAGTCCTTCATCGTTTCGCCTCCCAAGCACCGGGGATGGCGCAGGCTGTGAGACAGTTCTCCGTTCTGATCGCAGCGAGCCTGGTAACGATCGGCTGCGCGAGCACGCCGGCCGCGCCCGACAGCGGCGTAGAGCCAACGCGAGCACCACAACCGGTAGCGCGAGAGACGCCAAGGCCGCCCGCGATCACGCCCGTCCGCGCGAGCTTCGCGTACACGCCGGGAACGGTCTCGTACATCGTCACGTCGGAAGCGACGATCGCGGAGATCGACTCGGCGACCGCGCCACGAGCGTTCCGGGAAGTGGCGCGAGTGGAGCTCACAACGTCGCCATTTGAGGGCTACACGATCGTCACGACGAAGGGCTCGGTCGAGGGGGTGACTACCGCGTCCGTCATCCAGCCGTTCGTGGACACGCTCCGCGCGGAGAGCATGGATGCCTCCGGTGAGCCGAGGATGCCCATCTGCGGCCGCGACACCGTTCCACCCATGCACCTCGTGACACTGCTGCCGCCAGTGCCGCACGAGCTGCGTGAAGGGCTGCGGTGGCAGAGGCGTTACGTGTATGCGAGCTGTCAGGGGATGATTCCCGTCAGGGTAGAGCGAACCGACAGCTACCTGGTAACCGGACGCACGTCTCAGGGCACCGGGGCGGGCGGTGTAATGGTCACTCGCGCCAGCAGCTTCGCCTATGCCGGATCCGGAGTGGAGGGACAGCACAACGTCCAGCTCACCGGCTCGGGCTCAGGTCAGGCGACGCTCGTGCTCGATGCGTCCGCTGGCAGGCTGGTCGCCGATGACGGAGAGATCAATTCCGAGATCGATGTCACGGCTTCCGGAAGAACGAGGCGGTTTTCCCAGCGAATCGTTCGAACCGTGCGCGGTCAGTAGCCGGACCAGCTCCCCTCTGGCAACCCACCTCTTGGATTCCAGTGAGCGGCCAGGTAGCTAGTCGACCAACCTCAAAGGCATGACGAGGCACAAATATTTGGACGGGTCGTCCCAACCCTCGGGCTCGATCGTCGCGGCGCGCTCGGGGGCGCGGAAAGTCATCTTGACCTC
>CALMKE010000138.1 GCA_937867645.1 uncultured Gemmatimonadota bacterium
GAGCGCGTGCTCGTGACGACGCTCACCAAGCGAATGGCGGAGGATCTCACGGACTACCTGCAGCAGATGGGGGTGCGCGTGCGATACATGCACTCCGACATAGATGCGATCGAGCGGATGGAGATCGTGCGCGGGCTGCGGCTCGGGGATTTCGACGTGCTGGTCGGAATCAACCTGCTGCGGGAGGGGCTGGACCTGCCGGAGGTCTCGCTGGTCGCGATTCTCGACGCCGACCAGGAAGGATTCCTGCGCAGCGACCGGTCGCTGATCCAGACCATCGGCCGCGCCGCCCGCCATGTGAACGGCCGGGCGATCTTCTACGCCGACAGGATCACCGGTTCGATGCAGCGTGCCCTGGATGAGACGGGCCGCCGCCGCGCGGCGCAACAGGCGTACAACGCCGAGCATGGAATCACGCCGCTCGGCGTCATCAAGAGCGTGGACCAGGTGCGGTTCAGCACGCGCGTGGCGGACGCGAGAGAGGGGAGCGACGCGCGCGAGGAGGATCGCGCCGCGCGCCGCGTGGCGGAGAGGGGGACGGGCAGGTACGGGAGCAAGGAGGACGTGGAGCGAATGGTCAAGGAGCTCGAAGCCGACATGAAGGCCGCCGCGGCCGCGCTCGACTTCGAGACGGCGGCGCGGATCCGCGACGAGCTGTTCGAGATCCGGGCGCAGTCCGAAGGCTCGACCGTCAAGTCGCGCGGCTCGCTCGCCGGCATCAAGGCGGCTGGATGACGCGTCCGCTCGTGCCGCCGCTCGCGTCCGGTGGACGGCTCGTGCTGGATGAGAGCGAGCTGCGGGAGTGGGGAATGAATTTCGGACAGGCCGCCCTGGCGCCGCTGGTCGTGACGCTCTCTGGCGAGCTCGGCTCGGGCAAGACGACTCTCGCGCAGGCGATCTGCGCCGGCTACGAAGTCACGGAGGCGGTTACCAGTCCGACGTATGCGTTGGTGCACGAGTACTCGTCTCCGCGGTCCCCGGTGTTTCACATCGATCTGTATCGGCTCGATGGCGAAGTCCAGCTCACGAACATCGGCTGGGACGAGATCGTGAACGGGCGCGGGCTTGTGCTCGTCGAGTGGCCGGAGCGCGCGGGTAGCCGCCTTCCCCCGCACGTGCCGATCGCGCTGGAGTACGAGCCCGGCGATCCGTCCAGGCGAATTCTCCTCGCGGGTTGAAAGTGGCCGCGTCCAGTTCCGCTCACCCGATAACCTCTTTCGCCGGCTCGTACACTCTGGCGCTGGAAGCGTCGACGTACGCGGGCAGCGTTGCGATCCTCTGTGGCTCGGACGTCGTCGTCGCGCGCGACGTGGAGATGGGTCGTCGTGCTGACGAGAAGCTCATGCCGGTTGTGGCAGAATGCGTTGCGACTCTCCCGGATGGAATGCGGAGCGTGGAGCGCATCGTCTGCGGCGCCGGTCCGGGAAGCTTCACCAGTCTTCGTATAGCGGCTTCCATCGCCAAGGGGATTTGCCATGCCCGCGGGATACCGCTCTTCGAGCTGTCGTCGCTCGCGTTGATCGTCGCCGCGTCGGCTGGCGACCAGCCGGGCAGATATCTGGTCTCGCTGGACGCCATGCGGGGCGAATCGTTCGCCGCCATCGTCGAAGTGGGGAACGACAGGAAGATTGCGGCCGCAGTGCCGTTCGAGATCGTTGAGGCGTCCACGCTCGCCGAGAAAGCGCGCGGGGCGGGCGCGGAGCTGCTGCCCGGCGCGCCGCATGCCGCGGGTGTCGCGCGCATGCTTGGGTCCGTGCTTGACCGCGGGCCGGTGGATCTGGCGGCATGGGAGCCGGACTACGGCCGCGCCGCCGAGGCACAGGTCAGATGGGAGGCGGCGAACGGCAGGCCTCTCCCGCGGTGACCACCGAGCCGGCGGTACGGGCGGCTCGGGACAGCGACCTGCCGGCCATCGTGACGATCGAGCTGGAATGCTTTCGCAGTGATCCGTGGCCGCGGGAATCGTTTGAAGGCTTCATCGACCGCGCCGGCGTGACGTTCATCGTCGCGGAAGACCCGGACCGGCAGGGAGCGGTGTGCGGATATGGCGTGCTTATGCGAGCGGCGGACGAGGGCGAGGTGCTGAACCTCGCGGTAGCCGGCGGCTCACGGGGGCGCGGCATCGGAAGCGCGCTGTTGCGTAACCTCCTGGAGAGCGCCAAAAGGGAAGGCGTACGACAGGTGTACCTCGAGGTACGGGAATCCAACGCCGCCGCCCTGGCTTTATACGCCGCCCACGGCTTCGCGGTAGCGGGGCGCCGGCGCGCCTACTATCAGCGGCCGGTGGAGGACGCGCTTATTCTTCAGAGAGTCGAGCCGTAAGATTCCCGTGCGATCGACCGGGATGATTCCGCTTGCGCGCGCATCGGATCGTAGCCGCCACATCCGCGACCACAGACGATATACATGACGGTTGATCCGTCCGACACTTTTTGCGAGGAGGTTTCGTGAGCCGCAGTTTGAACAAAGCCATGCTGATCGGGAACCTGGGCAGCGACCCGGAAATTCGCTCGACGACGACGGGGGCGCGGGTGGCATCCTTCTCTCTCGCAACGAGCCGAAGCTGGACCGGGCAGAATGGCGAGAAGCAGGAGAAGACGGAGTGGCACAAGTGCGTCGTCTGGAACACGAAGAGCGGCGGCGGGCTGGTGGACGTCATCGAGAAATACGTGAAGAAGGGTGACCGCCTGTACGTCGAGGGCGAGATCGAGTACCGCCAGTGGCAGGACAAGGAGAACCAGACCCGCTACACCACCGAGATCAAAGTGCGCGATCTCGTGATGCTCGGCGGAGCGCGTGGCGGTGGAGGAGGGGATTTCGACTCCGGCGGCGGCGCCCGACGGGCGCAGCCCGCGGCGAAGGCGCCCGCTGGAGCGGCGGCGGGCGGGGATTTCGAGGATTTCCCCGCGGCGCTGGAAGATACAGATGACGATTTGCCGTTCTAGGCCCTAGTCGAGCTGGAAGCTCCCGGTTTAGGCAACCGGAATTCGGGCTGTTGGCAATGAGCTGTTGGCAGTCAGCTGTCAGACAACTGCGATTTGGACAGACTTTGTTTGTCGTCTGCCTACGCCGGGATCCGCCCCGGTCGCAGTTGTCTGACAGCCGACCTCTGACGGCCGTCTGCTAACAGCCCGGATTCCCTTGCGGTCTGATCGGAGCAGGTTTTACCGTCCGAACGGTTGACTCGTCCTATTTTGTGATCCTTCCTCGAGCCTCCCAACCGTGAAACCGCAGATTCGCAACTTCGCGCTCGTCGCTTCACTCGTGGTGTTTGCCCGACCAGCGGCCGCGCAGGATCAGCCCGCCCCCGCCGACACGGCGCGGGAGGTGACTCATACCGTGAAGCCGGGCGACACGCTCTGGGGAATCGCCGCGCAGTATCTCAACGACCCTTTCAAGTGGCCGGAGATATTCCGCCGGAACCCGGACGTCGTGGAGAATCCGCACTGGATATATCCGGGCGAGGTGATTCGCATCAACACGAGCTTCGTGCGGCCCGACGCGCTCGCTGACGCGGAGCTCGCCGGCAATGTCGTGACTACCATCCGTACGGTGCCGGCTCCGTCGAGCTCTACGGTGTTCGCGCCCGGCGGTGGCGGGCAGCCACAGGCGCGGTTCGAGATCGAGGAGCGCGGTCGCATTGCGGGCGTGAGGCCCGGCGAGATCGACGTTGCGCCCTTCGTCGCCGGGGGGGACGGTCCGGTGCTGGCGGGCGCGATAGTCGGGAGCGCGGAACGTCCGGGTATCGCCATGAACGTGCGGGACCGCCGCTTCCAGCTGAACGACATCGTGTACATCACCCTTCCTCCGGGGACTGGCGCGGCGGTGGTGGGGGCCCGGTACGCCTCGCACGCTCTGGGCCCGATCGTCATGGACAGCGCGCGTCTGGTGATTCCGACGGCGATCCTGCGGATAGAGGAGGCGAGGCCCGGTCGCCCGATCGCCGCTCGCGTGATCCGGCAGTTCGGCACCGTGGAGATAGGTCAGCCCATCCTGGTGTACGCTTCGCAGCCCGTCCCGGGCTCGCGTCCGCCGTTGCCTTCGATGGACGCGGTGGAGGGACGCATCGTGTGGATCCACAACGACCCAGTCCTGCCGTCGCTGCAGCACTACGTGTTTCTCGATGTGGCTCCGGGCACCGCGCGGGTGGGTGACCGGTTCCTGTTGATCGATCAGACGCGCCGAGGCGCCGCTGATTCGACGCGGCCGCCCGAGCCGGCGGGACTCGC
>CALMKE010000139.1 GCA_937867645.1 uncultured Gemmatimonadota bacterium
CACTCGGAGAGGAATGACCGTCCAGGCAGCTCGCTGCTGGACAGAACCCGGCTTATAGGTCAACAGCACTTCCTCATCTCGCTTGGATGATTCCGTGCACGGCGAAACGATGAAGGACTCCATTTCGGCGCTACGCGAGCAAACGACGCTCGCTAAGACGCGCCTGCATGGAGTCCTTCATCGTTTCGCGTCCCGGGCATCGGGGATGCTGCAGGCAGACAAACAGCGTGTCTTCCTCATAGCGGCGAGCCTTGGGACGTTCGGCTGCGCGAGCAGCGCACCCGCACGCGATACCGGAGTAGAGCCCACGCGAGCACCACAACCGGTAGCGCGAGAGACGCCAAGGCCGCCGGCGATCACACCAGTTCGCGCGAGCTTTGCTTACGCGCCGGGGACGATGTCGTACATCGTCACGTCCGAAGCGACGATCGCGGAGATCGACTCGGCGGCCACGCCGCGAGCATTCCGGGAAGTGGCTCGCCTGGATATCACGATTTCGTCGGCCGAAGGCCAGACGCTAGTCACGACGACGGGCTCGGTCGAGGGCACGGCTACCGCGTCAAGGATCCAGCCCTTCGTGGACACGCTCCGCGCCGAGAGCATGGATGCCGCCGCGGAGCCGACGATGCCCATCTGCGGCCGTGACACCGTTCCGCCCATGCATCTGGTGACATTGCTGCCACCAGTGCCGCACGAGCTGCGTGAAGGGGTACGGTGGCAGAGGCGTTACGTGTATGCGAGCTGTCAGGGGATGATTCCCGTTAGGGTAGAGCGAACCGACAGCTACCTGGTAACCGGACGCGCGTCTCAGGGCAGCGTGGCGGGTGGTGTAATGGTCACTGGCGCCAGCAGCTTCGCCTATGCGGGATCCGGAGTGGAGGGACAGCACAACGTTCGGCTGACTGGCGCTGGCTCCGGCCACGCGACGCTCGTTCTCGATCCGTCCGCAGGCAGACTGGTCAGCGGTGACGCGGAGATCAACTCCGAGATCGATGTCACGGCTTCCGGGAGAACGAGGCGGTTTTCCCAGCGAATCGTTCGAACCGTGCGCAGTCAGTAGCCGGACTAGCTCCCCTCTGGCAATCTGACCATCTGGCATCTCACCTCTTGGATTCCAGTGAGCGGCCGAGGAGCTAGTCGACCAACCTCAAAGGCATGACGAGGCACAAGTATTTGGACGGGTCGTCCCAACCCTCGGGCTCGATCGTCGCGGCGCGCTCGGGGGCGCGGAAAGTCATCTTGACCTC
>CALMKE010000140.1 GCA_937867645.1 uncultured Gemmatimonadota bacterium
CGGCGCGGGTCGCGCCGCGGGTGGACCGGTCGCACATGATCCTGAACGTGGACGCCGCGCCGACGCTGCTCGAGCTGGCCGGCGTGCCGGTGCCGAAAGCGATGCAGGGTCGCAGCTTCGCGCCGCTGCTGCTGGGGCAGAGCCTGCCGTGGCGGGAGGATTTCCTGTACGAGTTCTTCGAGTATCCCGCCGAGCACTGCGCGCGGAAGCACCGCGGCCTGCGGACGAAGCGGTGGAAGCTTATCCACCTGTACGAGCAGCCGGAGCAGTGGGAGCTGTACGATCTGGAGAGCGATCCGGACGAGACGCGGAATCTCGCGGGGCAGCGGCGCTACGCGGCCACGGAGCGGGGGCTGCGCGCGCGGATGGAGCAGCTGCGGCGCGAGCTGGGCGATGCGGATCCGCCCGGGCCGGCGCCGGTGTCGCAATCGTGTGGGAACGGCGTCAACACCGGCTACGGGCCGCCGGAGTAGCTAGTCTCCGCGCGCTTTCTGCCGCACGAATTCACGCGGCGTGGTGAGCTTCATCGGGAACTTGTCGAACGGCGGCTCCATGTCGTAGTCGAAGCCTCGCGCGACACCGAGCATCAGGCTGGCGAACGTTTTCTCCATTGGATTCTCGGCGCTCTTCCACTGCGCCTCCAGCGCGTGGGCCGGGATCTCCGTGACGGAGAAAGGCTTGCCGAATTCCTCTTCGAAGATCTTGACCGCCTCGCGCTGGCTGATGGGCTCAGGTCCCCCAAAAGGAATCACCGCGTTCATAGCCGCCGGATTCCCGACGCATTGCACAGTGAGCTCGGCCACGTCCGGCACAGCGATATACCGCATCTTGTGGTTGCCTTCGCCATAGATCTTGGCCGTTCCGGCGGCCGGGTCGGCGAACAGGAATGGACCCAGCCAGCTTTCCATGAACAGCGAAGGATGCAGAATCGTGTAGGTCATACCGCTGCGCTTGAGGTGCTCCTCCACTTCGCGCTTGGCGGTGGTGAGCGGCGCATCCGGCGAGCGACTCGTGTCGAACGACACGAAGATGAATTGCTCCGCTCCGGCGGCGCGGGCGGCGTCGATCAGCTTGCGAGTGCCGGCGGAGTCGGTCGCCGCGAAGGAATCCTGCTCGCGTCCGGTCATGATCATCGTGACCGTCGAAATGACGACGCGCGCACCTTTACAGGCAGGGCGCAGCGATTCGGCGTCGGTAAGGGCTGCGCGCACGATCTCCGCGCCGGCTGATTCGAGGGCTGCGACCTTGACCGCGTCCGACGAATGCCGCACCATGGCACGCACCTTTTCTCCCCTCGCCAGCAGACGTCGGACGATATCCGACCCCAGCACTCCCGTGGCCCCGGCGACCAGAATCATGTTTCGCTCCGCAGCGTAAGTTGTCCCATTGATTATGAGCATTTCCGAGGGAGCAGGCAAATCGCTGCTGGCGCAGCGCTACCAGATCCGCCGCGAGATAGGCCGCGGAGGGATGGCGACCGTCTATCTCGCCGACGACGTGCGGCACGATCGTCAGGTGGCCGTCAAGGTGCTCCTCCCCGAGCTCTCGGCCGCCATCGGCATGGAGCGGTTCACCCGCGAGATCAAGGTCGTCGCCCGGCTCCAGCACCCGCACATACTCCCGCTGTACGATTCCGGCGAAGTGGACGGCGCCCTCTTCTTCGTGATGCCGTTCGTGGATGGAGAATCGCTCCGGGATCGAATCAGGCGGGAGGGCGCGATTCTGCTCGCCGACGCGGCGCGCATCGTACGGCAGGTCGGTGACGCGATCGACTATGCGCACGCGCGCGGCGTAGTGCACCGCGATATCAAGCCGGAGAATATTCTGCTGGCCGAAGGCCAGGCCTTCCTCACCGATTTCGGCGTCGCGAAGGCCGCCGCCGCCGAGGGCGCGGGCACGCTCACGTCAATCGGCATGACGCTCGGCACGCCGGCCTACATGAGCCCCGAGCAGGCGAGTGGTGAACGGGAGCTGAGCGGCAGGAGCGACCTGTACGCACTGGGTTGCGTGGTGTTCGAGATGCTCTCCGGCTCGCCGCCGTTTCACGGGCCGAACGCCATGGCGACGATCACGCAGCACATCACGAGGCCCGCACCTCGCCTCAGCGGTCTGCGCGAGCACCTGCCCGTGCCTCTGGTCGATGCGGTGCGGCGAATGCTCGCCAAGGAACCAGCCGAGCGCTTCGATTCCGCCGGGGCGTTCGCCACCGTCGTCGAGACGGCAGCAAGCGCCGGACGGCCAAGCACTCCGGCTGACGAGGAACTGCGCGCGCTCGAGCGCGCATCGGAAAACCGGAAGAGCGTGTGCGTACTCGACTTCACGAACATCGCCAATAAGGCGGAGCTCGACTGGCTCTCGAGCGGCATCGCCGAGACGCTGGGCGTGGATCTTACGAAGATTGCGGGAATCCGCGTCGTCGGCTCGGACGCGGAGACCCGGAAGCGCGTCGCCGCCGCCAAGGCGCGGGGGCCGATCGATGCGGCCTCCGCCCGCGATCTCGCCCGCGCTTCCGGCGCGCGCTGGGTCGTGTGGGGGGCGTTCCAGGGCGTTGGCGATCGAATACGGCTCACTCCGCAGTTCGGCGACGTGAATTCCGGAGAGACGATCAGCGCGGACAAGATAGACGGCAGTGTCGACGACATCTTCGAGCTGCAGGACCGGATCGTCACGAGGCTCGCCGAGGTTCTCCGGATCAGGCTGACGAGCGGCGAGCTGGAGCAGATTGCGCGGCCGCAGACGCGCGACCTCACCGCCTACGAGCTGTATGCGCGCGGGAAGCAGGGCTTTCTGCTATTCGGCAGGGAAAGCGCGAAGATGGCCACCGACTATTTCCGCCAGGCCATCGCACTCGACCCGGACTACGCGCTCGCCTGGGCCGGACTGGGCAGTGTGCTGATGCCCAAATACATCGCGAGCGGAGACCCCGCCGATCTGGAAGAGGGCGCGCGCGCACTGCAGCGCGCGATGGAGCTCGACCCGGCGCTCGGCGAGCCGCACGCATTCCTCGCGTACATGTACCTGCGGCAGCATCGGTTCGACGACGCCGTTGCCGCCGCGCGCGCCGCGATCGAGAAGGAGCCTGACCACTACCTGGGATGGTATCAACTCGGCCTCGCGATCACCGTTCGCGCGCTCGAGCGCGGCACACCTCGGGACCTCGAGCACGTTATTGCACCCATGCTTCGCGCGACCGACTTGAACCCCGGGTACCATCCTCCTCAAATGGTGACGGGCGCGGTTTACATGCTGCGGGGGCAGTATGGCCACGCGGTGTCGGTAATCGATCAAGCCGTCGAAATCGAGCGGCGAGGGTCCGGGATCATCTTTCTCGGCTCCTACGTTCAGCGCGCGCTCCTGCACGTGAACTCGGCGGAGTACGCCGCAGCCCGATCCCTGCTCGATCTGGCCATTCAGACGTACCCAGCGATGGACCACGTCTATGCCGAAACGATGACGGCGTACGCGTATTTCGCGCGCGGAGTATTGTGCGAGCGCGAAGGGGATGACCGCGGTGCCCGGATGGATTTCGAGCGGGCTTGCGCGCTCGCGGAAGCGCATGACCACCGGCTCGGGATCGGCGCGCATTGGGCCAACGCGAAACTCGGGCTTGCGCGAATAGCATACCGAGAGGGTGATGCCGGGACGTCGAGTCGCCTGATAGAGGAAGCCGACGCCACGCGAACCCGGAAGGCGCGGTTCGTCTGGAGCTGGATCATGGGCTGTTCGGAGGCCGAAACGCTGTTCGAGTTGGCGGCCACGCGCGCCGCACGGGGTGAGGAAGACGCGGCCATCGACGCGCTGGAGCGCGCGGTGCACGCGGGATGGGCGGACGTGCACCGGCTGAGCCACGACGTGAACTTTGCCGAGCTGCGGGAACGCGACCGCGTCCGTCAGCTCGCCGCTCGAGCGTCCTCGGTGGTCACCCTCCCCCCGCCCGTAGGGCCGGGTGGTTTGCCTAACGGAGCGATCTAACCCTGTTTCACCCTGAGCCGGCGGCCACGGAGCTATAGGCCCTCGTATTGCACGAAGGCGCGGGGAGGGACACGCCTCGTTTGGGGCCCCAGCTTCAACGACCGGTTAACGGAGGAGAGCATGCTCAACAAACCAACACTGGCGGCTGCCGCGTTCGGGCTGGTCTCGGCGGCCTGCGCGACCGGCATCGACATCACCCGCACGACGCCCCAGCACAACTTCGCGCCGACCTGCGAAGCGGGGATCACGGTCCTGGACAGCCGCGCGCGCATCACGTCGGACTACTATGAGGTGGCGTACATCACGGCCGAGGGGAACGCCGTGTGGACCGACAGCGAGGATCTGCTGAAGCGGATGAAGCAGTCCGCGGCCGAGGTCGGGGCGACGGCGATCGTGGCCAACGTGAGCGGGCCGTCCGCTACGACGGCGCAGATCCTGGGCGCGGCGATCGGGACGGGCGACGCGGACCGCAAGGGCAGCGCGCTGGCGATCCATCAGCCGTCGGAGCTGGCCCGGGTGCGGCAGGCTTGCGCGAGCGATCCGTCCCGGTAGAAAAGCCAAACGGGTGCGGGCAACGGGCGGTTGGTTTTAGCCGACACCAAGACCAACAACCTGTTGCCCGGACCCGCAGTTCAGCTTCACGTCATCGTACTTTTCACGTACCGGTCCGCAGGCCTGCCGGGGAACGCTATCGTCAGCGTGTCACCTACAACGGTGAAGTGGGCGCTATCCCCCGGATCCGGCAACGCCAGTGTGAGATTGTCGCCGGAGACTGCATAGGTTCCGGACTGGCTCTGCAGCGGGATGCGCAGGCGCACGATGCCCTCGGCGGTGAACTGGGAAAAGCCCGTCACCGTGGTGCCGGGCCGCAGCTCACGGGTAAAGCGCCATTTTCCCACCAGCCCTGTGTCGGGCCCGAAGCCGGGAACTCTGGTCATTCGCAGCACCGAATCGTCGACGTACTGCGTGAGCGTGTCGGCGACGATGATGACGGTCATGTCCGTGGTTTTGCCGCTGGGTTCCGCCACCTGCACGATCATGGCTTCGAGGGAGCCGTCGCGCGTGTACCTGGCATTGAGGAGGACGCCGGTGGTGATGGTGAACGATCCATCGTCGGCGAAAGTCAGTGTGGCGCCGATGCCGCTTTGTCGCGGCTCGAGTGCCTCCCAGGTGCCGATCAGCTGCGGCGGAGTATTCGCGGACTGGGCGGGGGCCTGGCCGGCCAGCAGGCCTGCGGCAGAGAGCCACGTCAGGACACGCATGCGACGCTCACGATCGGAGGAGCAAAAATGTACGGTTCGCATGGCAACGCGGGCAACAAAAAGAGCCCGCCACTTTCGTGACGGGCTCTCAAAGAAAAGCCGGCGACGGCCTACTCTCCCGCGATCTCTCGATCGTAG
>CALMKE010000141.1 GCA_937867645.1 uncultured Gemmatimonadota bacterium
AGTCACCAGTCACGTTTCCAAGGAGCCACCATGCCTCACACTCTGCCCTCCCTGCCGTACGACTTCGGCGCGCTCGAGCCGCACATCGACGCGAAGACGATGGAGATACATCACGGCAAGCACCACCAGACTTACGTGACCAAGCTCAATGAAGCGCTGGAGAAAGCGCCTGAGCTCGCCGACAAGTCCCTGGACGAGCTGATGCGGAGCCTGGACAAGGCGCCCGAGGCGGTGAAGACAGCGATCCGCAATAACGGCGGAGGCCACTGGAATCACAGCTTCTTCTGGCAGCTGATGGGCCCCAATGCAGGCGGCGAGCCGAAGGGCAAGCTCGCGGACGCGATCGCCTCGTCGTTCGGGGACTTCGCCAAGTTCAAGGAGCAGTTCGCAGCGGCGGGCGTGGGTCGCTTCGGCTCTGGGTGGGCGTGGCTCGTGCGCGACGGCAACAAGCTCGCGATCACCAGCACGCCGAACCAGGACAATCCGCTGATGGAGGGCAAGCGCGCGATCCTCGGTCTCGACGTGTGGGAGCACGCGTATTACCTGAAGTACCAGAACCGGCGCCCCGACTACATCACCGCATGGTGGAACGTGGTCAACTGGGACGCGGTCGCGAAGAACTTCGGCAGTTAGTCAGTTTTGCGGTTGTAGAGATTTTTGCGGGGGCCGAACTGCCGGGGGTCCCTCGCGTGGCGGCTACGCGCGCAAACTACGCGCGCTAAGACGCCGCCTGCGAGGGACCCCTCGGCGCGTTCGGCCTTCGTGACATCGCGGCACCCGCGAGCCACCGTTTCCGCCGGCCGCGCCCACTCCCAGGATTGTCTTTTGCGCGAGCAGCGGAAAGAGCGGGAAACGCGGCGGGCGCGACGGCTACACGGTCTGGTTGTGATCTGCCCGTTCGCGATGCATGGAGCGGTCATGCGGGCCGGGTGCCGTTCGCAGGACCGTCTTAGCGAGCGCAGTTTGCGAGCGTAGGTCCAGCGAACGGCCACCCGGCTCGCATGACCGCCCGCGAAGGAGCTAGCGGGCGGCTTCGCCCTCGAGATAGGTGTACCCCTCGAGCCCGGCCACGTAATCGGCGATGAAGGTGTTGGCCTCGTCGCGAGTGATGCTGGTGGCTGCGCCGACCTTCCTGCGGAACGTCGCCAGCAGATCGGGCGCGCGGAACTGCACGTAGGCCAGCACTTCGGTGACCGTGTCGCCGTGCACCAGGTCGGTGATCTCGTAGCCGTCCGCCGACAGCTCGACGTGCACGGCGTTGGTGTCCCCGAACAGGTTGTGCAGATCGCCGAGTATCTCCTGGTACGCGCCGGTCAGGAAGATCCCCAGGATGTACTGCTCGTTGTCGTCGAACGGATGCAGCTCGAGGCTCGGCCGCGGGTCGCGTGAGCCGACAAACCGGTCGATCTTTCCGTCGGAGTCGCAGGTAACGTCCTGAATCGTTCCGCGGCGCGTCGGCTCCTCGTTCAGCCGGTGGATCGGCATGATCGGGAAGAGCTGATCAATCGCCCAGCTGTCCGGCAGCGACTGGAACAGGGAGAAGTTGCAGAAGTACCGGTCCACCAGCGTCGCTTCGACGTCCTCGATGATGTCCTGGTATTCCTCGACGTCGCGCTGGGCAATGCGCGCCACCGCGTTCACGGTCGCGAGATAGAGCTGCTCCGCCATCGCCCGCCCGCGCAGCGACAGCACGCCGCTGTTGAACAGCTCCTGCGCGCGCTCCTTGGCGAAGATCGCGTCGTGGTACACCTCGCGCGCGCGCCGCTTGCTCACGCGCTTGAGCTCGGCGACCATGTCGTGCAGCAGCGGGTGATCGTCCTTCTTGAGGTCCGGGATCGCCACGTCGCCCTGCGACTCCACTTCGATCACGCTCAGCAGCAGCAGCGAGTGGTGCGCGGTAAGCGCGCGGCCGGATTCACTGATGATGTGCGGCATCGTCAGCCCGCCGCGCCTGCAAGTCTCGGCCAGCGTGTACACGACGTCGTTGGCGTACTCCTGGATCGAGTAGTTCACGCTCGCGTGCGCGGTCGAGTTCGTCCCATCGTAGTCCACGCCGAGCCCGCCGCCCACGTCCACGTGCGTGATCTCGAGTCCCATGTTGCACAGCTCGGCGTAGAACCGGCTGACTTCCTGGAGCCCCGCCTTGATGTAATGGATGTCGGTGATCTGGCTGCCGAGGTGGAAGTGGATCAGCTTGATGACGTCGAGCCGGTCCAGCTCGGTGAGGCGGTCAATGAGCTTGACCAGCTGCGCGGTGGTCAGTCCGAACTTTGATTTCTCGCCGCCGCTCCGCGCCCACCTCCCCGCGCCCTCGGCGTACAGCTTGATCCGCACGCCGGCCGTGGGGTTCACGCCCATCTCGTCGGCCACCTTGAGCAGCACCTCGAGCTCGCTCACCTGTTCCAGCACTATGAAGACCTGGTGCCCGAGCTTCTGCGCCATGAGCGCGAGCCGCATGAACTCCTCGTCCTTGTAGCCGTTGCACACGATCAGGTGATCGGTGTGCGCGGCCAAACCGAGGATCGCCTGCAGCTCCGGCTTGCTGCCGCATTCCAGCCCGATCCCGTCCTCGTGGCCGAACTCGACGATCTCCTCGATCACGTGCCGCTGTTGATTCACCTTGATCGGATAGACCGTGGTGTAGCTCCCCGAGTAGCTGAATTCGCGAATCGCGTCGGCGAAGCTGCGCGACAGCAGCCGGATGCGGGAGCGCAGGATGTCGGAGAAGCGGAGCAGCAGCGGCATGCCGATCCCCTGCGCCTCGAGATCCAGCGCCAGCTCGTACAGGTCGAGCTCGCGCGCCGGGGTGGACGCGTCAGGGCGCACGACTATGTGCCCCTGGTCGTTGATCTCGAAGTAGCCGGCCCCCCAGCCCTCCACGTTGTAGAGAACGCGCGAGTCCTCCACGGTCCAGCCCGGCTCGGCCGGGGCGTCTACCGTTTTACTTGCTGTCGCCATGTGCGGATTCTAATCGAAAAAAGCTGTTGGCTGTTGGCTATTGGCTCTTGGCGAAACCGGATCAATGCTTGCGCCCGGTTGTTAGCCAACAGCCAACAGCCAACAGCCAATAGCTCGTTCATGGATACAGCGTCTCGACTCTCCAGCCTGCGCCGTCCCTCGTGTACAGCGTCCGGTCGTGCAGCCGGTTTGCGCGGTTGCGCCAGAACTCGATCTCCTCGGGATCTACGCGGAAACCGGACCAGAACGGCGGGCGCGGGACGTCCCGCCCCTCGAACTCCTTCTCGTAACGCGCCACGCGCGCGTCCAGGTCGCCGTGGCTCTCGAGGACCGAGCTCTGCATTGAGGCCCACGCTCCGATCTGGCTGCCGCGCGGGCGCGAGGCGAAGTACTCGTCCGCTTCCTCGTCGGAGACCGGGGTGGCGGCGCCGCTTACACGGATCTGGAGGTCGAGCGCTGACCAGTAAAAGCACAAAGCCGCCCTCGGCCGCGCGCGAAGATCGCGCCCTTTCCGGCTCTCCAGGTTCGTGTAGAAGACGAAACCTTTGTCGTCCACACCCTTGAGCAGGACTATTCGAAGCGACGGCGAGCCGTCTTCTCCCGCGGTGGCGAGGCTCATCGCGCTCGGCTCCGGCAACAGCGCGCGATCCGTGCGCTGGGCGCGCGCGAACGCGTCCTTGAAGATGGCTATCGGATCGGTCAGGGCCTCGGTCATTCGGGTCAGTATCTGGGGACGGAAGGATCTACTTCGGCGGACCAGCGCGAAATCCCGCCGGCCAAATTGGCGACTTTGTCGAAGCCCGCGGCGGCGAGCTGCGCGGCTGCGGCCATGCTGCGCATTCCGGACTTGCAGTACACGATAGTCTCCCGGGCCGGGTCCAGAGTCCCGAGCCGGTCGGGCAACGTGCCCAGCGGAACGTGGCGCGCTCCCGGAAGCCGCGCGATCGCCCATTCGTACGGCTCGCGCACGTCCAGCAGCTCGAAATCGTCTCCGCGAGCGATTCGTTCCGCCAGCTCAGCCGGCGTAATCTCCCCCACGATCGATCCGCGCTGCTCCGACGGAGCCGGCGCGCCGGCCGATCCGCACCACGCTTCGTAGTCCACGAGCTCGCGAATCTCGCGCGTCCCGCACATCGGGCAGCCCGGGTCGCGCCGCACCTCCATGGTGCGAAACTTCATCGCCAGGGCATCGAACAACAGCAGCCGTCCCACCAGGGGCGTTCCCGCCCCCGTGATCAGCTTGATCGTCTCCGACGCCTGGATGCTACCCATGATCCCCGGGAGCACGCCGAGCACGCCGGCTTCCGCGCAGTTGGGGATGAGCCCGGGGGGCGGCGGATCGCGGAAGAGGCAGCGATAGCACGGCCCATCGGGCGTCGCGAACACGGACGCCTGTCCCTCGAATCGGAGCACGCTGGCGTACACGTTGGTCTTCCCCAGAAGCACCGCAGTGTCGTTGACCAGATACCGCGTGGCGAAATTGTCCGTACCATCCACGATGATGTCGTAGTCGCGCGCGATCTCGAGCGCGTTGGCCGATGTGAGCCTGGTGTCGTACGTCTCCACGTGGACGTGCGGGTTCGCCGCGGTCACGCGTGCAGCGGCGGCACGCGTCTTGGACCCGCCGACGTCCGCCTCCGTGTACAGGATCTGGCGGTGCAGGTTGGTGACGTCCACCGGGTCGAAGTCCACCAGCCCGATGGTGCCCACCCCCGCGGACGCCAGGTACAGGAGCGCGGGTGACCCGAGCCCACCCGCTCCCACCACGAGCACCCGCGCGCGCTTGAGCTTCTGCTGGCCCTCGATACCGATGGACGGCAGCGAGAGCTGGCGGCTGTAGCGCTGGAGTTCCCCGGGTGAGAGATCGGATTGGCCTGGTGAGATCATCGAGGTCCGCTTTGGTGACTGGTGACTGGTGACTGGTGACTAGTGACTGGTGACTAGTAACCGCAACTGCCTCATGCCGAGCTTTTCCTGTCTTTCCGCTTACACTATCACTAGTCACTAGTCACTAGTCACCTTTTTACTAATATCCACCCCACGCCCCCGTGACGCACCCGCAGACCAGCGGATTCATCCCGCCAACCCGACGCGACACGCGCGAGGCGACCTGGCACGAGCGCCTGGAAGCGCTGCGGTACGTGCCCGCGCTCGCGAAGCTGGTCTGGCGAACGCACCGCGGCCTCGCGCTCGCGATGGCCGTGCTCCGCGTGGCCCGCGGCTTCGTCCCGATCCTCACCTTCTGGATCGGCAAGCTCATCATCGACTCCGTGATCGACGCCCGCGCAGGCCGCGGGGACTTCGGCGACGTCTGGCGGTACCTGGCCATGGAGCTCAGCGTCGTCGTGGCCGGCGAGGTTCTCGCGCGCGCGTCCTCGCTGGTGGAAAGCCTGCTCGGCGATCTCTTCTCCAACCAGATGAGCGTGCGCCTGATGCAGCACGCCGCCACGCTCGATCTCGCGCAGTTCGAGGATCCCGGCTTCTACGATCATCTCGAGCGGGCGCGGCGGCAGACGGTGGGGCGGATCGCGCTGCTCACCCAGCTGCTCGCGATTGGCCAGGACTTCATCACCCTGCTGACCGTGGGCGCCGCGCTGGTCGCATACAACCCGCTGCTCCTGCTGCTGCTGGCGGCCGCGATCGTGCCGAGCTTTCTCGGCGAGACGCACTTCGCTTCGCTGGGGTACTCGCTGCTGTTCCGCTGGACTCCGGAGCGGCGACAGCTCGACTACATCCGCTACGTGGGCGCGAGCGACGCCACCGCGAAGGAAGTCCAGATGTTCGGGCTCGCGTCCTGGCTCACCGACAGGTACCGGACGCTCGCGCAGCGATTCTATGAAGAGAACCGCAGGCTCTCGATCAAGCGCGGCGTCGTCGGTACGCTGCTCTCGCTCCTCGGCACCATCGGCTACTACGCGGCCTACGTGATCATCGTCCGCCGGGCCGTGCGCGGGGAGATCACCATCGGCGATCTGACCTTTCTCGCCGCCTCGTTCGCGCGCGGGCGCGACGTCATCCAGGCGGTGCTGCTCGCGGCGAGCGCCGTGTACGAGCAGGCCCTGTTTCTCCGGGACCTGTTCCTCTTCTTCGACATGAAGCCCAGCATCACGTCGGCGCGGGGCGCGCCGGCGGTGCCGCGGCCGGTGCGGCAGGGATTCGTGTTCGAGAACGTGTCGTTCCGCTACCCGGGGAGCGAGCGGTGGGCGGTACGCGGGCTGAACTTCACGCTCAACCCGGGAGAGCGCCTCGCGCTCGTCGGCGAGAACGGCGCCGGCAAGACGACTATCACCAAGCTGATCGCGCGGCTGTACGATCCGACCGAGGGCCGCATCCTGCTCGACGGACGCGATCTGAGGGAGTATGACCTCGCGTCGGTGCGAAACGCCATCGGCGTCATCTTCCAGGACTTCGTGCGCTACGACCTGCGCTTCGACGAGAACATCGGCGTCGGCGAAATAGAGTCGGTTCGCGGAGATCTCGAGCACGGCGACGACATCCCGGACAGCATCCGGCAGGCGGCGGACAAGTCGCTCGCGTCGAGCCTCCTGCCCCGCTTTCCCAAGGGCTTCAAGCAGATGCTCGGTCGCCGCTTCGACGAAGGCGTCAATCTCTCCGGCGGCGAGTGGCAGAAGATCGCGCTGGCGCGCGCTTACATGCGCGACGCCCAGGTCCTGATCCTCGACGAGCCCACCGCGGCCCTCGACGCGCGCGCGGAATTCGAGGTGTTCCTCCGGTTCTCGGAGCTGGTGGCCGGGAGGATGGCCATCCTCATCTCACACCGGTTCTCCACCGTGCGGATGGCCGACCGCATCATCGTCCTCGGCAACGGCACCGTGGAGGACGAGGGTACGCATCAGGAGCTCATCGAGCGTGGCGGATTGTACGAGGAGCTGTTCCGGATGCAGGCGGCGGGATACAAATAGATGTCAGGTATCAGGTATCAGGTATCAGTGAGCTACCGCGGGTCGCTGATACCTGATACCTGATACCTGATACCTATTTCACCGCCGCCACGGAAATATCGATCTTCACCTCGTCTCCGAGCAGCCAGCCGCCGGCCTCGACCGCGCGGTTCCAAGCCAGCCCGAAGTCCTTGCGGTTGATCGTGGTCGAAGCTTCGAATCCGACACGCGTGCGCCCGCGCTCCTGCGCCGTTCCCGTGAGCTGACCCTCGAGCACGACGGGCCTGGTCACGCCGCGCATCGTGAGATCGCCCGTCATCCGCAGCCGGTCTCCGTCCCGCTCGATCTTCGTGCCGCGAAACGTGATCGTCGGATATGTCTCGACCTCGAAGTGGTCCTTGCCGCGCAAGTCGGAGTCGCGCCGCTCGTGGTTGGTGTCGATGCTCGCGGCGTCTATCGTGACGTTGACCTCGGCCTTCTCCCACTCATCGAGATCGCCGGTGATCGTTCCGCTCCATCTGTTGAACTGGCCGCGCACGCGGCTCACCATGTGGCGGATGGAGAACGTCAGCTCGGAGTGGCCCCGATCGATCCGCCAGACGTTGGTCGGCGCCGGCGCGGAGGCTGGCGCCGGATTCTGCGCCAGGGCCGGAAGGGCCATGCCCAGCGACATGGCGGCAAGAACACAGCGGACCGGCTTGATCATCTGGCTTCCGGATGCAGAGCGGTTTTCCAGCGGGCTGGCTCGAACAGCGACGGCGAAAACGCGACGTTCACGCGCATGTCCGCGTAAACCTCCTTGAACGCGGGCCTGCCCCCTCTGTACACCGTCATTTCCGTGGGAATCGCGTGACCATCAATGTTCCTGTACGCACCAAGCCTCGTATCGCTGGCGGTTCGCCGGGCTCCGCTTCCCTGCGCCTCTATCCAACGCACCAACAGCAGTCTGTCCGCATCCACCCAAAGCTGACTGGAGAGTGTATCACCGGCGGCCGCGCCCACCACGTACACCCGCCTGCCCTCCCACCTGTCCACCCGGAAGCGCGACCGGTTGACGCCGAGCGAGTCGAGCCGGCGCAGCGTCACGGAAGCCGGAAGGACGTACACGTCGCCCGTGAGCAGGACCAGCGGGTGGATCTGTCGCCGGGCGTCGATCCGCGTTCCGCCCTCGAACGTGTAAGAGCGGCCATTGGAGAAAATGATGCCGCTCCCGGAGCTGCGCGGCAGAAACTCGATGCGAAGCTTCCCCGGTATGGATTGGTACTTCGTCCATTGGCTCTTCTCCTCCCGGCCGTCGCTGGTATAGCGGGTGTTGTTCTGGAGGAAGGTCAGAGTCTTGTACCATTTGCCGTCGTACCGGTCCCGCATCTCCGCGACGAGCTGCGCGGCACTGCCGATCTCCACGCGGTCCCCCCGGGGCGCCGGAATGCCGGGCTCGGGCGCTCCGCGGAACACGCTGCAACCCGACACCGCGGCAAACACGACCACAGCAGCGAATCGGCGGCGGATCATCGGCACACCACGCCATCCCGAGCGCCGAGCAAGCGGGGTGCAGGCCGTGACTGCACATGGGAGCCACGGGAGCTCACTTCCAAGCCTGCGCCCCCCCGTAGTGGATTCCGTTGAACAACAGCTTGAAGGTCCCGTGCGGCTGCGCGCGGAAGAGAACTTCCGGGCCGTACAACACGAGCGTGCCCTGGCCCACCGGCAGCTCGACTACTGCGGCCGCGTTCTCGAGGAATCGCTGGCCCCAAGCCCAGCCGCTGCGCAGCGGCGTCGCCGAGTCGAACCATGCCACGCGCTTGACGCCCCGCTGGGCTGCGGCCGGCTCCAGGCGGAACGACGGACTGTTATCGAAGAACATGTCGGCGTATCGCGGCATCCCATGCGCCAGCGGATGGGAGCTGTCGAGTCTCGCCCGCAAGATCGAGCCGGGCACGTAGTACCTGGAGCGCGGCAGGGCGCGTCCGGTCGAATCCCTCAGAGCGTCAGTCACCGGCAGGTCGAGCGCAGACGCGAGCTCGGTCGCGCTTCCGATCGCGAGAATGCGGCCGCCCTGCTGCAGAAACTCGCTGAGTCGCGGCACTGTCGCCGCCTCCGTGATCACTCCGCCGCGCGCACGCCACTCGGGGGGCGCGTCGTCGGGCGGAGTCGCCGCCGCAATGTCCCGCCGGCCCTCCCTCGAGCTCGGGTCAGGGGCCGCGGCTCCATCGGGGAGAATCAACACGTCGAACCGCGCGCGCAGATTGCCCGCGTCCAGCTCGGGGGGATAGACCACCGTGAACGGGAACTCGAACTGTTCGAGCAGCCAGCGCGTCCAGCCCGACGGCATGGAGCCGCCGTACCGATCCCATAACGCGATCCGAACCGGCCTGAGCTTCACCGCCGAGCCCGCCGCCGGCGCCCGCGGCGCGGCGACGATGCTCAGTCCCTTCTCCGCGGCCACTCGTCGCAGGATTGGGAGAACGGCTGCCGTCGCCGGGATGTAATACGCGCCTTCGCCGAAAGCGCGCGCCGGCGTGCGCACGCTGTCACGCAGCCAGAACACATCGTGCCCCGCGGCGAGCAGGCGGTTCACCGCGATGAAGGCGTCGTTGCTCTCGTGCCCGAGCAGATACCCGGGCGCGCCCGCGACCTCCGCCACGCTCCCGCGCGGAGGCTCGGCGAATCCATCGATTCGCTCGAACGGTCCCGTGAATCCGTCGAGGATGCGATCGAATTCGACGCCCATCTGGAACGCGAGCGTCCAGCCGGCCGCGTCGTACGGCGGAGTCGGCGGGCCGCCCGGATAGGGGATGTCGTTCGGATGATTCTGCGGCTCGAACATGTCGCGCACGTGCGGGCGGAACGCCTGCGCCGCGAGCACGACGAACGAGCCCGCCGGATAATTCTTGCCCGCCACCGCGAACGGCGCCGTCGCGCGATGCACCGTCACTCCGGTCTTGATCAGCGTGTTGACGAACTTGGTCGCGGTGCCGAAGTCACGCTGATCGGCGCTGATGATGTAGCCGCGCGGATCGCGGTCCTCCGGCTTTCTGAAGGACGCGAGATAGCGCTGAATGTCGGCCGGCGTCTGATTGGCGGTATCGCCGCCGACTTCCGCCGCCAGCTCTGCCACGCGGTCCGGGGTGCTGGTCCAGTGATCGCGGCTGCCGCGGTCGATGGAGTTGCGGCCCATCAGGTAGATGTTGTACAGCAGCTCTTCGCGATGCTTGGAGGCGAAATCCAGCACGGCACGGTTGGCTGTGCGCTCGTAATCCATGGACTGCCGGAAGCGCCACAGCTGCGGCTCCACCGGAAACGGCAGGCTTCCGCTCGGCAGCTGCCGCCTCGGAACGAAATCGATCCACTGCGGCGTCGGGTTCCCGAAAGTCTCCGTAAGCAGGCCGATCATGTTGTGGAAGTACACGGTCGTGCGCAGTCCGCCGTTCCACCAGATGGAGAAGTTCGCGCCGCCGCGCATCACGGTGCCCGGCTTGCCCTCCGCGATCATCCTGCTGTGCATCGCGGCCCCGACCTGGTCGAGCATCGTCACGACGAGCGGATCGAAGTTGTAGTTGAACGGATCGCGGAACGGCGGCGCGAACATGATCGTTCCGTCCGGCGCGGTCTGGTGATGGTTGTACATGATCTGGGGATACCACGCGCGGAACATCACGCTGTCCATCGCCCGCGTCTCGACCTGCGAAGCCAGGAAAGAATCGCGGTTGTTGTCGTGCCCGACGTACTTGTGGTACAGTCGCGGCACGCCGCGCGTGCTCCGCTGCAGCGTGTCGCTCCGCCGCATGTACCAGTCGGCGACCAGGTCATGCCCGTCGGGGTTCGCCTGCACCGCCAGCACGATCACGTCGCGCAGGAACCGCGTCGTCTCTGCGTCCGTGCCGCTCGCGAGCTCGTACACCAGCTCCATCAGCTGCTGCGCACCGAGCACTTCACTCGCGTGCAGGCCGCCGTCCACCCACACCACCGCCCGGCCCTCCGCGGCGAGGGCGCGCGCCTGCTCGTCCGTGAGGTCCTCGGCGAGAGCGAGCCGGCGCGCGATCTCCTGGAAGCGCCCGAGCTTCGCGTGATTCTCCGGCGACGTGATGATGGCCATCAGCATCGGCCGCCCTTCGCTGGTCGTGCCGATCTGCTCGAGCCGGACGCGGTCGGACTCAGCGTCGATCTTCCGCCAGTAGTCCACGAGCTGGCGGTA
>CALMKE010000142.1 GCA_937867645.1 uncultured Gemmatimonadota bacterium
GGACGGGTATACCGCTGTGTGCCGCCAGGTTTCTCAATCGGCCGGGTTTCTTGCCCTAGTTGGAGGTTGGCGTCACCAACGCGTCTCCGGAGGCCCCATGTCTGCGATTACGGATCACCCGATGCGCTTCCAGCTCGCCAACGAGCTGCACGCACGTCCCTTTCCGACCGCAGAGGCGCCCGGCTGGGCGGCCTTCCTGGCCCTCAAGCCCGTGGACGAGGTGGGGGGGGCCCGCGCGGCGGAGCGCGCCCATCTCCTGGCCCTGCTGGACCGCTGCGGCGCGACCCACCCTCAGCCCGGAGCGACTCACTGGTACGGGCCGCTCGGTCGCCACTGGCTGAAGTGGGAGAGCCACACCGAGTTCGTGACCTACACCCTGATCGGCCAGGGGCTGGAGGGCCGCCCCTTCGATCCCGCCCTGTTCGAGGTCTTTCCCGCCGACTGGCTGGCCGCGGCGCCCGGCGCGCGGCTGACCTCGGTGCTCCTGCGCATCGAGGCGGCCGAGGGCGATCAGGGCCTCGGGGCCAAGGCGGACCGCTGGCTGGTGCAGGAGTCCCTCGTGGTGAGCCGGATGCTCGATGACGAGCTCGTCGTCGCCACCGACTTCCAGATCGACCCCGCGGGCCACATGCGCTTCGCCGTCTGGCCCCGGCCGGCGACGGGGCAGCGCCGCATCGGGCGCGTCGTCCAGCGGCTCTGCGAGATCGAGCCGGTCGACGTGCGGACGCGAACGCCACGCTGACCACACGTCGTCTGGCGGTTGTCAGTGCTTCATGCCGTCCTTCTTCATCATGGGACACATCGCCATCGAGTCCTTCCCTGCCTGCATGTGCTCCATCATGTGGCCCATCATCTTCTTGTGCATCCCCATCATCCCGTCCCGCATCGCCTTGCGCTGCGCGACGAGCTCTGTCACGGCCGCGGCCGCGGCATCCGCCTTGGCCTGACCCGAAGCGGCGTTCATCTGGCTCACAAGGGCGTCGAGCCGTGCATCGGCAGCCTTTGTCTCGGCCATCATTTTTTCATGCTCCGCCATCATGGCCTTGCACGCGGCCGGCATCTCGGCCGCCGGTTTCGCCGGCGGCGTGTGCTGGTGCATCTGGGCCTGAGCGCCCGCCGCGAGCCCCAGCACGACTGCTGACGCGGCAATCCAGCGCGTAAGAGTGGTTCTCATCTGTAAGACCTCCATTCGTCTGAACTGTCATTGTACTATCCGCCGTCACGGGCGCGCAGATTACAGAAAGATGACACACGGCAGCCGAATCGCGCGCATCGCGGAGACGTATGATCGCGGCCACAGGACCGGCGCGACACGCCAGTCCAGTCTGGCCGTCCATAAAGCCATCTGACGCCCCCCGGCACCCCAGGGGCGCGCGCGCGCGTGTGCTGTTGTCCTCCGTCTTCAAGCCGTTCGCGCAGGACGATGCGTTCGGCTCGCGGGTCATCAACCCGATCGAGCTGTATCACAACCAGGTGACACGGGCGCAGGGCCCGTTCTCGCTGCGCATGTTTCATCGGAGCTGGGGCCTGATGTTCATCCACCGGAACATCTCGGCGCCGGCCACGCTGCTCGATTTCCCCACACGGAAGGCGTTCGTCCGCGAGTTGATCGATGCGGGCACGCTCGGCAGCCATTCGATTCGCATCGAATTCTACGGAGCGAATCCGGCGTTCGTCATGGCCCAGGCAGCCGCGGCGGGCGTGCCGGATGTCGTCGAGGCAGCGCCCCGGATCCCGCAGGCCCTGGCGCGGGCGAGACAGCTCGACGCGGACGTGCTGTTGTTGCTCGACTGGATCGTCCCCGGCATTCAGGGGTATGCCTCCGGGAAAGTGTTCGAGTACTTTGGCGCGCGAAAGCCGATTCTGGCAATCGGTCCGCGGGGGAGCGTGATCGAGGGCTTGCTCCGCGAGACACGAGCCGGCGTGCTGGCGACTTCCTCCTCGGACGTGAAGGCCGCATTGGAGAAATGGCTGGCTGCTCGATCGAGCACAGGGATCTTACCTTATGAAGGTGATTCCGGCGCCGTGAACAGGTACAGCCGTCGCGTGCAGACGGGAGCGCTGGCGCGCGTGCTCGATTCTGTCGCCCGCGAAGGTGACTCCAGTCCATGACGACCGCGGCGCTTGAGCCGATGACCGCGGACGCGCTGCGGCTGCATCCTACGCGAACGCTCCTGATGGCGTACGCATTCCTGGCCCCGCTCGGCAACATCGCGCGGTTCAGCTCCGCGGAGGCGTCCTACGGTGCGACCACCGCCCTGCTCGCGATGACCGTCGCCATCAATCTGCTGCCGGGCCTGAGGCTCCTCCGGCGCGATCGGCTGCTCTTTTCCCTGGCACTCTTGACGGGGTGGATGGGCGTAGTGTCGGTGCTGGCGCCAAACGTGGTCGCAGCGCTCTCGGGCATGGTCAATTTCGCGATGTACGTGCTCTTTGCGTGCGCAGCTTATCGCGTGAGCTGGAGCTCGGAGAGCGTCCATCGCGTACTGCTCGCGTTCGTGTTGGGCGGATTCCTGAGCTCGGCACTCACCATCGTGGACTTCTTCGGCATAGTGAACGTCCCCGGCTTCAACGAGGGTTCCGGCCTCTACACGGCCACGTCGCTCGGCGCCGTGTTACAGGCATCAGGTCCATTCCCGCGGCGGTCGGCGATGGCGGCGTACTTCGCGCTGCTGATTCCCGTGGCGGCGTTGATGTGGCGGCGCGTCCGCCCGGCCCCACCGATGCACCGCCTGCTGTGCGGAGCCACGGCGGTCACCGCATCTGTCGCCCTGCTGCTGACGCATAATCGCGCCGGATTGCTGGGCGCATGGCTCGCCGTGGCCATCATCAGTCTGGTGACGGCGCAAACTCCGGGAAAGTTCCTGCGGCTGCTCGGCGCCGGGGCCGCCGCGGCCGTCATCGCCACGTGGGTCCTGGTCACCTACTTTCCGGAACAGCTCGTCGTCTATGAAGCGCTGCTCAAGATCGGCGACATGCGCATCGAAGGCTCATACGTGGAGAGCTCGGACCGGGTGCGGCTGATCCTGTTCAAACACGCGGTCACTTCGCTCCTCAGCAATCCCGTCGGCAACGGTTTCACGCTCGTGACGGGAGCTCCGGGCCACCCCAACGCGGATGCGCACAACATAATCACGCAGATAATCTGGGCGGCGGGGTTGTTCGGCATTGGCTGGATGCTCTTTTTCGGCTTTACGATCGTCCGACGCGTGCGGCGAACGCTGTCCGGAGCCGGGCTCTCGCACCCAACGATGCGGTACGGTATTGTCATCGCCGCCGCTCTCCTGGGTTGGGCGATCTGCGGCATGATGCATCAGATTCTCGGCACCGGCATGGCTTGGCTGCTCGGCGGCGTGCTGCTGAAGCTCACTATGGCGCGTGTACCGGATGCCGCGACAGCGGCGAGTCGCGGGCCATGATGGTTGTTTTTCCGAATTATGCTGCGCAGCGAGAGGACGACACGGTGCGGCTGGAGCCAAGTCATGCGCTTCTGTTCGACCCGCTGACTTCGGCGTTGCCAGCGGTCGGCGTTGCGGCCGCGGTCGACGTCTCCTCGCACCGGCGCGCGAACCGACGCTTGACCAACGACCACGTTCGGTTCATTCCGCTCGCGAATGTCCACAGTTCCGCGGGCAAGCTGAAAAAGCTGATCGCATATGTCCGGATGCAGGCTGGGATATTCCGTACGGTGCGGAAAAGCGGGTTTTGTTACATCTATCTGCCCGGTCACGTCGGCCTCGGCGCGTGTATACAGTGCTTGCTGCTCCGACGGCCGTACGGGATATATCTGCGGGGCGAATGGTCGCTGTTCACGCCGCGAACGTTGCAATGGGTTCACTCGCTCGTCTTCCGGAACGCGCAGTTCGTGCTTTGCACGGGCGTGGGACTCACGAAGGAAACCGCCCGGCTGAACCCGCGTTGCGAATGCGTCGTGCCGATGTCGAGCCTCTTGCTCAAGAAGCCTCCGTCGGGACCGGCGCGATCCGGTACCCGCGCGTCGCGGGTGTTGTTCGTGGGCGAGCTTGTCAGGGAGAAAGGGGTGTACGAGCTGCTTGACGCGCTCGCCTTGATCGAGGGCCGCGAAGCAGGAACCGCATCGTTGTCGGTTGTGGGAGTGGGCCCCGAGCGCGCCTCGCTCGAGCGGTACGTCGAGCAGCGCGGAATTGCCGCGCGCGTCCGCTTTCATGGTTTCATCGACGATGCCGACCGGATGGCGGAGCTCTATTCGACGCACGACATATTCTGTCTGCCCACCTACACGGAGGGTTTTCCGCGCGTGCTGTACGAGGCCATGTCGCACGGACTTCCGGTCGTCACGACCCATGTCGGACAGATCGGCACGGTCGTACGCGATAACGTGAATGGCCTTTTCGTCGAAGTTCGGAGCGCCGAGGACGTCGCGGAGAAGATCACGGCGCTCATACACGATCCGCTCCTCCGGAGGCGGCTCGGAGAAGGTGGGGGCGCCACGATGGAAGGTATGTTGGACGGTTGGCGGGGATCCACGCATGGCGACCAGGTGTTGCGCTGGCTCCGTCAATCGGGCGTCGAGTTGTGCGCGACATAGCGCGGGCGGCGTACCGATCGGGCGTGCTCCCCGTCCTTGCTGCCGCCGGCGTTTTTCGTCTCATGCGGTGGAGCGAGCGATCGGCGGCGCTGATTCTACTGTACCACGGGGTGGGCGCCAGCGAGAGCGGTGAGGAGCTGGTCAATCCAAACCACATCGACGTGACGTCGTTTCGCTGGCAGATGGAGTTCCTCCGGGAGAACTACACGGTGGTTCCGCTGAGTGACATCGTTCACAGGGTAAAGCGGAATCTCCCGATCGACCGGCTCGCGGCCGTCACATTCGACGATGGCTACCTGGGAGTCTACGAGTACGCGGCGCCCGTGCTGAAGGATCTTGGAATGCCCGCTACTACGTTCGTCATCTCCGGCTGTGTGGAGCAGGGCGTGATACCCTGGTACGATCTGGTCGAAGCTCACTTCATAAACAGCCGCCTATCCCAGCTGCGCGTCGGCGGGACGACGTACGACCTCGCTAACCGCCGCGAAGCTGTGCGTTCCTTCAAACGACGCATCAAAAGGGTTGGGCTCGACGAGCGGGACGAGCTGATCGCGGAATTGGCTGCCGCCGCCGGACCTCTCGCGGCTTCCCAACTGCAGCCCTATGCTCTCATGGGCTGGCACCAGATGCGGGAGCTGCAGTCCCAGCTCATGGATTTTGGACCTCACACACACTCACACCCGCACCTTTCCAAGGTGCCGCACGGCTCCGCCCGCGCCGCTCTCGAGATCGACGAGGCGTCCATGCTCGTATCGGAGCGGCTGTTCATACCCGTCCGCGACATGATCTTCTGTTATCCCGACGGCGACTACGACAGCGCGGCCCGGGATCGCGTGGAGAATCTCGGATTGGCCGGAGCAGTCGCCGTGAAAAACGCGCTGGCGCGCACAGGCGACGACCCGTTCGCTCTCGCGCGGGTCGGCGTTGCTGGTGGCGACTCGAGGGCGGCGTTCCAGGATGCGACGGTAGGGCTCACTCGGCGCTTGAAAGCGGCATTCACTCCGAGACCGCGATAGTCCGTATCAGACGTCCGGGAGCGTTGTCTTCACAGGTGCGCGCCATAGTGCCTGCGCCACAGCTCGAACAAAGCCAGCGAGAACAGGCGCTCGCTGTTCGATCGTCCTTTGAGCTGTCCGCCCAGCAGGTCGCTGACGAACCGACTGTCGAAGAAACCGTCATTCTCTTCGATCAGCAACTTCCGGAAGAAATCGAGCCATGGGCCGCCGCGCAGCCAGGCCGCCAGAGGGATATCGAACCCCTGCTTTCGGTCCCTGTCGAATTCCGGCGGGAGCACGCGGGCGCACAGCTCCTTCAGCAGTATCTTCCGCGTTTTCGCCGTGGCCTTGAGGTGCGGGGGGACCTTCCGATAGGCAAACTCGATGACGCGGTAATCCAGCAGCGGAGCTCTGAGCTCCAGCGAGTTCAGCATACTGGCGCGATCGACCTTCACCAGGATGTCTTCGACCAGAAAATTTTCGAAATCAGTGCGCGTGCTCCGCTGGACCACGTCGCGCCCCGCGGAGATCCGGCCGTCCCGGATACGTTCGGCAACGAGCGGCCATGGCGCCCGCGACGCCATCAGCGCTGTCCGCGCGCCGCGGGAGAAATGTCCGGTAAAGTTTGGAATCCCGGCGCCGAAATCCACGTCCAGCGTCTGCAGCAAGTTGCGGCCCCGGAAGCCGACCGGAAGCACGGCTTCCCCCAGCCTCGCCGCCGCCGAGCGGATCAACCGTGGAACGGGACCGAACCAACCCTCGAGCCGAGCCGCGTGACTGTGCCACGGGTAGCCGCCAAACAGCTCGTCGCCGCCGTCACCCCCCAACGCCACCGTGCAGTGCTCCCGGACCAGCTTGCTGAGCAGGAATGTCGGAATCATCGAGGAGTCCACTATCGGCTCGTCGAACTGCGCGGCAAGCATGGGCAGCAGGTCCACCGTGGCATCCGCTGCGGAGAGCTCGACGTGGTCGGTGCCGAAATGACGGGCGATCAGCCGCGCATGATGAGTCTCGTCGAACGCGGGATGCCCCGGGAAACGGACGGTGAAGGTCTTCACGTGGCTCGAGGCGCGCGCCGCCATCGCGGTCACCAGGCTCGAATCCACACCGCCACTGAGCAGAACTCCGACCGGTACGTCGCTGGCCACCAGTTGCCGCCGAACCGCGTCTTCGAGCAGCGGCTCGAGCTCGTCGAGCAGGTCTGGGATCGAAGCCGCGCCCGCACGCTCGATGGCGAGCTGCGGGAGCTGCCAGTACCGCTCGACATGCGCCCTTCCCGTCCCCAGCTCGAAGGTCATGAAATGGGCGGGCGGGAGCTTCTTCGCGTCCCGCAGCATGCACATCTCGCCGGGAACGAAGCCCAGCGCGAGGTAGCAGTCGAGCGCGGCCGGATCGATCCGTCGCGGGAATGAGGGATCGGCCATCAGCGCTTTCAGCTCGGAAGCAAAGCGCAGGACGCCGTCGCGCAGCGAGTAGGACAGGGGCTTCTCGCCCGCGCGATCCCTCGCGAGCAGGAGCACGCCTTGCCTCGCGTCGAACAGCGCCAAGGCGAACATCCCGTTCAGCCGCGTGAGGAAATGGGGGCCCCACTCCCGGTAAGCGGCGAGGATTACCTCGGTGTCGGAGGCGCTGGAGAACGCGCGGCCCTTCGCTGCGAGAACGTCACGCAACTCGCGAAAATTGTATATCTCGCCGTTGAATACGATGACGGTCTGGCCCTCGGCATCTTCCATCGGCTGGTGGCCGGCTGCCGACAGGTCTATGATCGCCAGCCGCCGGTGCGCGAGTCCGACCCGGCCGTCCGGCGACCACCACTCGCCCGCGTCGTCGGGCCCGCGGTGCAGCATGACGTCGCGGCACACCGCGAGATAGGTGCGGTCGCTCACGGGCCGCGTGGCGGCCACGCCCGTTATGCCACACATGGCGTCAGTTCAGTCCGGGAAGCGTGCAGTATCCGAAGCCGCGTGGCTACGCGGCGTAAAACCGGCTGATGCTCGCGGTCACGTGCTCGATCGCGTCCGGCGTGAGCTGCGGGAAGATCGGCAGCGACAGGATGTCCTGCTGGCAGGCGTAAGCGTTGGGAAAATCGCCGGGCTCGTGGCCCAGATAGTCGTAGGCCGGATAGAAGGGAAGTGCTTTCGGATAGTTCAGCATCGTCGCGACGCCGTCGGTCCGGAGGTGCTCGCGCAGCTCATCGCGGTTGCGCGCGCGGATCACGTACAGATGGAACACGTGCGTGCGCCCCGCCGCGATCGACGGCGTGTTGACGCTCGCCATTCCACCTAGCAGGCGGGTGTAGCGGGAAGCGATCCCCTGCCTCTCCTCGGTCCAGCGCTCGAGATGCCTGAGCTTCACTGAAAGAATCGCGGCCTGGAGCCCGTCGAGCCGGCTGTTGATTCCTTCCATCACGTGCTCGCCCTTGCCGCCGTGGCGCGCGAACAGACCGCACCATTCGGCGAGCTTCGCGTCGCTCGTCACGAGACAGCCAGCGTCGCCCAGCGCACCCAGGTTCTTGCCGGGATAGAACGAGAACGAGCCCGCGGTTCCCATGGTGCCGACTTTCTTCCCCTTGTACTCCGCCATGTGCGCCTGCGCGCAGTCCTCGATGACCCACAGCCCGTGCTTGCGCGCGATCTCCAGGATCGGATCCATGTCGGCGGGCTGGCCGTACAGATGGACCGGGATGATGCCGACGGTGCGCGGAGTGATCTTGGCTTCGATCCCGGCAGGATCGATGGTGAATGTCTCAGCGTCGGTATCGCAGAACACGACCCGGCCCCCGGCCTGCGTGATGGTCTCGGACGACGAGATCCAGGAATGGGCGCTGGTGATGACCTCGTCGCCCGGCTGCACGCCGAGCCCCTTCATGAGGATGTACAGCGAGTCGGTTCCGTTCGCGCAGGACACGCAGTGCGCCGTTCCGACCGCGGCCGCGAACTCCTCCTCGAATGCGCTCACGAAGCGACCCCGGATGAACTGCGATTCGGCAATGACCGTTTGGATCGCCGCGTCCAGCTCCTCCTTGATCTCGAGATGCTGCGCATACAGATCGACGAAGGGAATGTTCATCGCGGGCCGCCGTCCGGAAGAACGCGGATCAGCCTGGCCGGATTGCCGGCGTACACGCCCGGCGTGTCGATGTCTTTGGTGACTACCGCGCCGGCGCCGATCACGGTGCGGTCGCAGATGTTCACCGGCAGGATGGTGGCGTTCGATCCGATGGAGACGTTATTACCGACCCGGGTGGATCTCCATTTGGTCCTGTCACCTCGAGCGGGCCCGCCTCCCGAGAACGTGTCGTTGATGAAGACGACCCCGTGCGCCACGATACAGTCGCGCCCGATCTCGACCAGCTCGCAAACGAAGGAATGGGATTGCACGCGAGTCCCGGAGCCGATGACGGCGCCCTTCTGAATCTCGACGAAGGGGCCGATGAACACATCGTCGCCGATGCGGCAGCCGTACAGGTTCACCGGCTCGACGATCGTAACGCGCTGTCCAAACTCGACGTCCCGCACGGCAACCGCGCGCCGCTCCGGCTCAGCCACGCTGGCCCAGCCTGCACCGCCGCGGGTTGAATTTGAGCTGCACCGGCTGGCCGGTCTCGGCGGATTCATAGATCGCCGTGATGAGCTCCAGGCTTCGACGCCCCTGCAGCCCATCCACCGGATTGGGGCCGCCGTTGAGGATCGCGTCCACCACATGCTCGTAATACGCCTGGTGCCCGAAGCCATATACGTTCGGCGGGTTCACCGAGTACTGCTCCATGATCAGCTCGTCCCCCGGCTCCGGCTGGGCGAAGCGCCAGGTTCGCATCTCGTTCACCGCGAAGCCGGCGATCTCCACCGAGCCTTTCTCGCCGAGTATGGAGATCGAGCCTTCCAGATCGGCGGGACGTGTGGCCGTGGTCGCCTCGATCACTCCGAGCGCGCCGTTCCGGAAGCGCAGCGCCACTACCGCCGTGTCTTCAGCTTCGATGTCCACCAGCGCGGTCGTGGTCAACGCGAACACGCTGTCCACGTCGCCCATCATCCACTCCAGGAGGTCAACGTGATGGCTCGCCTGGTTGGCCAGCACCCCGCCATCCATGGCCCACGTCCCGCGCCAGGGGTCCTGATCGTAGTACGATTGCGGCCGGCACCAGCGAACGCGGACGGTTCCCGCGACCAGCTTCCCGAACCGGCCCGCCTGAAGCGCTTCGCGGAGCTTAACAACGGGCACGTTGAACCGGTTCTGCTTCACCACGAAGAGCCGGATCCCGGCGCGCTGGCATGCGGCGATCATCCTGTCCGCATCGGCGAGCGTCAACGCCATCGGCTTTTCCACGATGATGTCTTTCTTGTAATCCGACAGCGCGACGACGTGCTCGGCGTGCAGCCCGCTTTCGGTCAACACCACCGCGACGTCGATCGGCTCGGAGCGCATCATCTCGTGCATGTCTGTATGGAAAGGCACATTGAACTGCTTTCCGATCGCCTCCGCGCGGTCCGGCTTGACGTCGCACACGGCCGCCAGGCGTGCGCCCGCTATTTGGCCCTTGCCAAGCAGCTCGGAATGACGCTTGGCTATTCGTCCGCACCCAACCAGGGCGAAGTTCAGCACTGTCACTTGGCGGCCCCCCCGTCGCTGCGCTTCGCTTCGAGAATCCATGCATGGGCGTCCGCCCATTCGATGACCGGAAGCTTGCCGACGTTCGCGTGCATGTACGCAAACGTCGCCGGCTCGAGCTCGTGGCGCAGGTCCACTAACTGAGCGTCATGCGCGGTGAGATGGAACACACCGATGCCGCGATCGATATTGACGATTCGGAAGTCCACTCCCTCGGTCCGGATCAGCTCGAAGGCGACCTTCCAGACGTCTCCGCTCCAGGCTCCTTCGGGGTACAGCCTCGGAGAATAAGCTTCAACCCAGTTCCGCGGCAGCAGGTCGTGGATTCCAACCCACCCGCCTGGCTTAAGCGACCTGATCGAGTTCATGACGTCGCGCCGGATCTGGTCGTACGTGTGCAGCCCATCGATCCAGATCACGTCGAACTTGCGTCGGTCCGTCGCGAAGAACTGATCGCTCTCGAGCCGGATGGTTCCACCCCGGTTGGGGTCGACCCCCACGCGGTTGGCCACCGCGACGGCGTCGAACAGCTCGTCCCGATCGCACCCGATCTCAAGGTAGTCGCCTTCGATGCGATCATGACCTAGGAGGTTGACCAAGGCGATTCGGTTGCGCTTGCCGGACCAGTCCCAGGAGAGCGTTTGCGGCACCGCGGCGGGATGCCGCCGGTACTTGACCGCTCTGTATTTGTGAAGCAACGGGGTAGTGGTCGCGTTCATCAACGCGCGCCCCAGCTCGCCTCCGGCGGCGGCGAGCGTTTCGATTATCGGCATCGCGAAATGGTTCTGTATGGTCTGCCGGGAGGCACTTTCCCGGCGCGGACATCTCGAATGTACAAGGCGTCGTAAAATATCGCGTTGTACTCCTCCAGGTTGACCTCGAGCGGGAGG
>CALMKE010000143.1 GCA_937867645.1 uncultured Gemmatimonadota bacterium
CCGCCCATCACCACCACGTTCTGACCGAGAGAGCACCGCTCGCCGATCACGGCGCCGGGCATCACGTGGCAAAAATGCCACACCTTCGTATCGGCGCCGATCGTGGCGCCATCGTCCACGTACGCGGACTCGTGGATGGTCGGCGCGCCCATCAGGCGGTCACCGGCGCCGGGATCAGCGCATGCCATTCCTGCAGCGGAGCTACCTTGGCCGCGCGCGATCGGAGGGAGAGGATCGCGTCGCACGCCGCGTTCGCCGCGGACAACGTGGTCGTATAGGGCACGTGGTGCGCGATCGCGGCCTGCCGGATCGTGTAGTCGTCCCGCTGGGCGTGCTTGCCGAACGGAGTGTTGATCAGCAGCTGCACTTCGCCGTTCACGATCAGATCGATCGCGTGCGGCCGCCCCTCGTGCACCTTGAACACTTGAGCGCAGGGAATGCCGCGCTTTCGCAGATGGCGGGCGGTGCCGTCGGTCGCCACGAGCTCGAAGCCCATCTCGTGAAACCGCCGCGCGATGGGAGTCACTCCCGCCTTGTCCGAATCGTTCACCGTCAGGAACATCGTACCGCCGACCGGGAGCTCGTTGTCCGCGGCGAGCTGCGCCTTGGCGAACGCGGCCCCGAACGAGTTCGCGATCCCCATGACCTCCCCTGTCGAGCGCATCTCCGGGCCGAGAATCGGGTCGAACTCCCGGAACTTGGCGAACGGGAACACGGCCTCCTTCACGGCGACGTACGGCGGAATGATCTCCTCGTGCAGTCCGATCTGGTCGAGCGTCTCACCCGCCATCGCCCGCGCGGCGATGGACGCGAGCGGCACGCCGATGGTCTTCGACACGAACGGGATCGTCCGGCTGCCGCGCGGATTCACCTCGAGGACGTACACGACGCCGCCGCGGATCGCGAACTGCACGTTGATCAGCCCCACGACGCCAAGCGCCATCGCCAGCGCGACAGTCTGCGCGCGCATCGTATCGAGGTCCGCCTCGCCGATCAAATACGGCGGGAGCACACACGCTGAGTCGCCGGAGTGGATGCCGGCATCCTCGATGTGCTGCATGATCCCGCCGATCACCACCCTGGTTCCGTCGCTGACCGCGTCCACGTCGGCTTCGAACGCGTCCTCGAGGAACTGGTCGATCAGCACCGGGCGCTCCTCGGACACGCGCGCCGCCCGGTCGAAGTAGTCGCGGAGCGAGTCTTCGTCGTACACGATCTCCATCGCGCGCCCGCCGAGCACGTACGAGGGCCGCACCAACACCGGATACCCGATCCTGCCGGCGATCTCGGCGGCCTCCGCCACGCTGGTGGCGGTGCCGTTGGGCGGCTGCTGCAAGCCCAGCTCGCGCGCGATCGCGTCGAACCGCCGACGGTCCTCGGCGATGTCGATCGAATCGGGCGAGGTGCCAAGGATCCTGACCCCGGCGGCTTCCAGTGGGCGAGTGAGCTTGAGCGGAGTCTGTCCGCCGAGCTGCACGATGACGCCCTCCGGCTGCTCGCGGTCCACGATTTCCAGCACGTCTTCCAGCGTAAGCGGCTCGAAATAGAGCTTGTCGGAGATGTCGAAGTCCGTGGAGACGGTCTCAGGGTTGGAGTTGATCATGATCGTCTCGATCCCCTGCTCCCGCAGCGCCAGCGCGGCGCGCACGCAGCAGTAGTCGAACTCCACGCCCTGCCCGATGCGATTGGGCCCGCTGCCAAGGATGACGATCGAGCGCCGCCCCGAAGGGGGCGCTTCGCTCTCGTCGTCATACGTGCTGTACAGGTACGGCGTCGCCGACGGGAACTCGCCGGCGCACGTGTCCACCATCTTGTACACGGGCCGGACGCCCATCGCCCACCGCTGCGCCCTGAACTCGCTTTCCGTCGTGCCGCGCAGCCTTGCGAGCTGCACGTCGGAGAACCCCATGCGCTTCATTCTCCGGACGTCCGCGGCCGAGATCTCCGCGAGTGCGCCGAAGTCCAGTTCAGCCTCGACGAGCTCCGCCATCTGCGAAAGGAACCACGGGTCGATACCCGTCATCTCCCGCACCTCCTCGACGGAGAATCCCTCGCTGAGCGCGCGCTTGATCTGGAAAATCCGCTCGGGCGTGGGCTGGCGCAGCGCGCCGCGCAGCGCCTCGTCGGTGTCGTCCCCAATGCGGTCGTCTGCCAGCGTCCGCCCTACCTCCCACCCCGGACGGCCGGTCTCGAGCGCGCGCAGTCCCTTCTGCAGCGCTTCCTTGAACGTGCGGCCGATCGCCATGGACTCGCCCACCGACTTCATCTGCGTGGTGAGGCGCGGGTCCGCGGAGACGAACTTCTCGAACGCAAACCGCGGGCATTTCACCACGACGTAATCCAGCACCGGCTCGAACGAAGCCGGCGTGGTCTTGGTGATGTCGTTCGGGATCTCGTCGAGCCGGTAGCCGACCGCGAGCTTGGCGCCGATGCGCGCAATGGGGAAGCCCGTCGCCTTGGACGCGAGCGCGGAGGACCGTGAGACGCGCGGGTTCATCTCGATGACGAGCATCTCACCGTCCACGGGGTTCACCGCGAACTGGATGTTGCAGCCGCCGGCAGCGACGCCGATCTCCCGGATGATCGCGACGGCCGCGTCGCGCATCGTCTGATATTCGCGATCCGTGAGAGTCATGGCCGGCGCGACAGTGATCGAGTCGCCGGTGTGCACGCCCATGGGATCGATGTTCTCGATGGAGCACACGATCACGACGTTGTCGTCCACGTCGCGCATGACCTCGAGCTCGAACTCCTTCCAGCCGATGACGCTGCGCTCTATCAGCACCTGGTCCACCGGCGAGAGATCGAGGCCACGGCGCACGATCGCCTCGAACTCCTCCCGGTTGTACGCGATGCCGCCGCCGCTCCCGCCCAGCGTGAACGCGGGCCGGATGATGGCCGGGAAGCCGGTTTGCTCCGCTGCATCGAGCGCCTCCTCGAGCGTGTGCGCGATCGCGCCCTGCGGCACCGCGAGCCCGATCCGCCGCATCGCGTCGCCAAACTCGCCGCGGTCCTCCGCCATGGCGATCGCGCGCGCGTCGGCGCCGATCAGCTCGACGCCGAACTTCTCCAGCACGCCGCTCTCGGAGAGCTTCATCGCGACATTGAGCGCAGTCTGCCCGCCCATGGTCGGCAGCAGCGCGTCCGGCCGCTCCTTCTCGATCACCAGCGCCACGAACTCCGGCGTGACGGGCTCGATGTAAGTCCGATCCGCAAATTCCGGATCGGTCATGATCGTTGCCGGATTGGAGTTCACGAGGATTACCTCGTACCCCTCCTCCTTCAGCGCCTTGACCGCCTGCGTTCCCGAATAGTCGAACTCCGCCCCCTGCCCGATGACGATGGGGCCGGAGCCGACTATGAGGATGCGCTTCAGGTCGGTGCGCTTAGGCATGGCTGAATTTATCGCGGGCCGTAGGCGAAAAACTGCCACATAGAACAGCCAAGCCGGTAGCGGCCAGCGGGAAGCTGCCAGCTACGGGCTACGGCATAAAAAAGGGGAGCCCCGGAGGCGCTCCCCTTCACTTGACCTGCCGAGAGGCGAGCGTTCAGGCTACCGCCGCCCCGCGGGGAGCGCGTTTCACTTTCCCGGCCGCCATGCAGCGGGTGCAGACCTTCACGCGAGTCGCCTTGCCCTCGACCAGCACGCGGGCGACCTGAAGATTCGGCTTCCACGTCCTGCGGGTGCGGTTGTTGGCGTGCGACACATTGTTGCCGAACGCGACGCCCTTGTCGCAGATGTAGCAGCGGGTGCGATCGATCTTCTGCGGTCTCATTTCCTGCTCCCGGCCGTCGCCTTGGGCTTCGCGGTCTTGTCGGCCTTGGCCGGCTTGGCTTCGGGCGCATCGGCGGCGCGGGCTCCGATGAGCTCGATGCGCGCCATCTCCGCGCCGTCGCCCTTGCGATGGCCCGTCTTGAGGATGCGCGTATAGCCGCCCTGCCGCGTGGCGAACATCGGGCCGATGTCCGCGAACAGCTTGTCGGCAGTCTCCCGCTTGTGGATCTGGCGGCCGGCCAGGCGGCGCGAATGCAGCGTGCCCGTCTTCGCCTTGGTGATCAGCTTCTCCACGTACGGCCGCAGCTCCTTGGCCTTGGCCTCGGTCGTCTCGATCGAGCCGCGCTCGATGAGCGACGACGCGAGACTGCGCATAAGCGCCAGCTTCTGCTCGCTGGTCCTTCTGAGTTGTCTTCCTGCTTTTCTATGACGCATGGTAGCTATTGGCTATTGGCTATTGGCTATTGGCTATTGGCTATTGGCTCCGGTTGTCAGCTAACAGCCAACAGCCAATAGCCAACGGCTCCTTGTTAGAGCAGCTCGTCCTCGTCGTCGCCGGACACCGGCACGGCCGCGCGGTTCGGCGGCGTGCCCGGATCGGTAATGCGCACGCCATCGGGCGACTCCTCGTACCGCATGCCGAAGTTCAGTTTCTCGCGCTCGAGCAGGTCGGCGATCTCGTTCAGCGACTTCTTGCCGAAATTCTTCACCTGCAGGATCTGGCTCTCGGTCTGGCGGACCAGATCGCCCAGCGTCTTCACGTTGGAATTCTTGAGCGAGTTCACCGAGCGCACGCTCAGCTCGAGGTCGTCGATCGGAGTCGCGAACAGCTCGGCCAGCCGCGCGCTGTCCCCGCTCGGGGCCTCGGCGCCGCCGCCCACGGGCGCGGAGATGTGCGTGCCGAAGCTCGCGAAGTACTGGAAGTGGGTCTGCGCCAGCGCCGCCGCGTAGCTCACGGCCTCTTCCGGCGTGATGGTGCCGTTGGTCTCGACCGTCAGCGTCAGCCGGTCGTAGTCGGTGCGCTGCCCGACGCGGGTTTCCGCGACCGAGAAGTTCACGCGGCGCACGGGGCTGTAGATCGAGTCCACGCGCACCAGGTCCACCGGCAGCCCGCGCTCGAGCGGATGCTGGTCCGCCTCGACGTAGCCGCGGCCCTTGTTGACGTACAGCTCGACGTTGATGTCGCGGTCGTCCTGCAGCGTGAAGAGGTGGTGCGCGGTGTTGACGACTCGCACTCCGCCCTGGCCTTCGATGTCGGCGGCCGTGACGGCGCCGGCGCCGGACTTCGTGATCCGCAGGATCGCGCTCTCGACGTCCTCGTGCAGCGACAGGGCCAGCGACTTCAGGTTGCCGATGATCTGGTGCACGTCTTCCACGACGCCCGGAATCGTCTGGTGCTCGTGCAGCACGCCGTCGATGCGGAAGCCCCACACGCCGGAGCCGCGCAGCGACGACAGCAGCATCCGCCGCATCGCGTTGCCGAGGGTGTGGCCGTAACCGCGCTCGAGCGGCTGGAGACGGAATTCAGCTACATGCGGATTGTCTTCGCGCTTCGTCGCTTCGACAAGCTGCGGGCGGACAAGGCCGCGGAGATCTACAGTCTGGGGCATTTTTCTCGTTTATCCTCTGGTCTCGCCGTTTCCGGCGACTCGCCACCCCGCCCCTAACGCGCGGTGAGCTAGTACGGGAGTTAGGGTCCCGACCGCGATTCGGCGCGAAGCGCCGAATCGCTGCTATTGGCTATTGGCTATTGGCTATTGGCCAAAAACCCCGCCCTTCCATCTTTTCCGCCGTCGCTAATAGCCAAAAGCCAATAGCCAACAGCTGTTACTTCGAGTACAACTCCACGACCAGCTGCTCCTGCGCCGCGATCGGAATGCTCGCCCGGCTGGGCTTCTCCAGCACCCGGCCGCTGAACGATTCCTTGTCCACCGCGATCCAGGAGAGCGGCGCGCCGCGCGACGACTGGTCCATCGCGGCCATCACCGACGCCTGCTCGCGCGACTTCATGCGCACGGTCACTTCCTGACCCGGCGCCACCTGGTAGCTCGGCACGTCCACCCGCTTGCCGCCGATCTCCACGTGCCGGTGACGGATCAGCTGCCGCGCCGCCTTGCGGCTCGCGGCGAAGCCCATCCGGTACACCACGTTGTCCAACCGCGTCTCGAGAGCAGACAGCAGGTTGTGGCCGGTGATCCCAGGCAGCGTCGAGACGCGCTCGAACGTGTTGCGGAACTGCTTCTCGCTCAGCCCGTAGATGCGCTTGATCTTCTGCTTCTCGCGCAGCTGCTTGGAGTACTCCGACGTCTTTCTCCGGCGCGCGGTATTCGCGCCGTGCTGTCCCGGCGGGGTCGGACGACGCTCCACCGGACACTTCTCGGTGAAGCACTTCGTTCCCTTGAGGAACAGCTTGGTTCCTTCGCGTCTGCACTGACGGCAGCTCGGTCCCGTGTATCGCATGAGCTAGACCCTCCGCCGCTTGGGCGGACGGCAGCCGTTGTGCGGGATCGGCGTGACGTCGCGGATCGACTTCACCTGGAGGCCGGCCGAAGCCAGCGCCTGGATGGCCGACTCGCGGCCGCTGCCGGGCCCCTGCACGCGCACGTGCACCTTGCGCACGCCGAGCGACACGGCCTCGCGGCCGGCCGCTTCCGCGGCCACGGTGGCGGCGAACGGCGTGGACTTCTTGGAGCCCTTGAACCCGGCCTTCCCTGACGAGCCCCACGAGATGGTGTTCCCGCGGGAGTCGGTGATGGTGATCATGGTGTTGTTGAACGTCGCGTTGACGTAGGCGATCCCTTCCGCCTCGATCACGCGCTTGGTCTTCTTTCCGATAGCCATTACTTCGTCACCTTCTTCTTGCCGGCGATGGCGCGGCGCGGACCCTTCTTGGTGCGCGCGTTGGTGTGCGTTCTCTGGCCGCGGACGGGAAGTCCCCGGCGATGTCTGATGCCACGGTAGGAGCCGATGTCCATGAGCCGCTTGATGTTCATCGCGACTTCGGTGCGCAGCGCCCCCTCGACGCGGAAATCGCGCTCGATGAGCTGGCGCAGCCGGTTAGTGTCGGCGTCGTTCAGGTCGCGGACGCGCTGGGCCGGATCCACGCCCGTCTCGGCGAGAATCTTCCGCGCGGTCTGGCGACCGATGCCATAGATGTAGGTGAGGCCGATCTCGAGCTTCTTCTCGCGTGGCAGATCCACGCCCGCAATACGCGCCATTCGCTAACCCTGCCGCTGCTTGTGCTTCGGGTTGCGCTTGCAGATGATGCGTGTGACGCCCTGCCGCTTGATCACCTTGCAGTGCTCGCAGATAGGCTTGACGCTGCTCCGAACTTTCACTCGCGCTCCAAGTCGTAAACGATAAACAAACCGGGACGTTGTCGGAACGCCCGGGAAAAGTGCTAAGCCTTTTAAAATACAGGGGTTTGGGCCCGTCCGCAACGGGGTCAGGCCTGGTTTTCGGAGTCGGCCAGGCGACTGCGGACTGAGGGCTGAGGACCTATGCGGCCTCAGGACTAACTACAACCGAGGATCGCCGACTAATCGAGGACTGGGGAGAGAAGCACGACAGCCCATCCTCGGTCCTCACTTAATCGCTGATCCTCAGTGGCCGTTGGTCCTGAGGCCGCATGAGTCCTCAGTCCTCCGTCCGAGTCTCCAGCTCCTCGAGCACCCTCGCCATCGCCTCGCGGCGGTCCGGGGCCGCGGTCACGGTTCGGCCCAGAACTACGTAATCCGCCCCCAGCCGTCGCGCCTCCCCCGGGGTCACGATCCGCCGCTGGTCGCCGGCCGGAGAGCCGGCCAACCTGACGCCCGGGACGAGCACTTTGAGATCCCGTCCAAGGGCGGCCTTGACGACTTCAATCTCCGACCCGCTCGCGACCACGCCTGCCGCGCCCCCATCCCGCGCGAGAGTGGCCAGTCGAACCACCTCGCGCCCGACGTCCACCCGGTCGCGGCCCCATACCGCCGCGGCCGCGGGGCCGTCGAGCGACGTCAGAAGCGTCACCGCGAAGATCCGGCATTCCTCGCCGGCCGCCTCCGCCGCCGCGCGTAGCATCGCCTCGCCGCCGGCGGCGTGGACCGTGACGATCGACGCGCCGAACGCGCTCGCCACCGAAACGGCTCCGGCGACCGTATTCGGTATGTCGTGGAACTTCAGGTCGAGCATCACCTGCGCACCGCGCGCCTGCACCTGAAAAACCGCGTCTGGCCCCGCGGTCGTGAACAGCTCGCTTCCGATCTTGTAGTAACGGCACAGGTCGCCGAGCTCGTCCATGAGCGCCAGCGAGCGCGCCAGCGCGGGAGAGTCGAGCGCGACGATCGGGACCGGCGCCGCCTGGGTCATGCCGGCCATTCGAGCGTGCCGACAATGTCGCCTATGGATCTGACCCGATTCGACGCGCACCACGTCTCCAGATCGCGGATAATGCGCTCCGGCGCCCGCGGATCTCTGAGCGCCGCGGTTCCGATGGCCACAAGCGACGCGCCGGCGATCATGTATTGCAACGCGTCGTCGGCGCTCGAGACGCCCCCGACTCCGATCAGCGGCACCCCGACGGCCTTGCGCACCTTCGCGGTTGCCAGCACGCCGACAGGCAGCAACCCGTGTCCGCTCACGCCCCCGCTGCCTAAGCCGAGCGCGGGCCGTCTCTTGTGGACGTCGATCACGAGACCCGGCAGCGTATTGACGAGCGTGATCCCGTCGGCGCCGGCGTCGACCGCGACCCGCGCGGCCGCGGCGACGTCGCCGAGCGTGGGCGACAGCTTCACGAACAGAGGGCGGCGGGTCACGGCCCTGCACCCGGCCACGACGGCGCGCAGTGCTGTCTCATCCGCTCCGAACTCGAGGCCGCCGGCCTTCACGTTCGGGCAGCTCACGTTCAGCTCGAACGCGTCGAGGCCCGGCTCGGCGTCGAGCGCGCCGACTACGATCGCGAAGTCCCCCGCCTCCCGCCCGACGACGTTCACGAGAACACGCGCGTCGCGCACATTTTTCGCGAGCCACGGAAGCTCTTCGGCGCGCACGCGGCCGACGCCCGGATTGGCGAGACCGACGGCATTCACCATCCCGCCGCTCCACTCGGCGACGCGCGGCGCTGGCGCTCCGCGGCGCGGCTCGACGCTCACGGCCTTCGTGACTATCCCGCCGAGGACGTCCAGGTCCATCACGCCGGCGACCTCGCGACCGTAGGCCGCGGTCCCGGACGCGAGCAACACGGGATTGCTGAATCGCAGCCCCCCCGCCTCTAATGCCAGCGGAGACGCCGCCGCGCTCACCTGGTGCCGCCTACCCGTTGCTCGTACCGGCCGAGATATTCCAGCGCCCCGTCCGCGATGGCGCGCGCGATCAGTCGCTGCTTGGAGGGATCGCTCATGAAGGCGGCTTCCCCCGGGTTCGTACCGAACCCGATCTCCACGAGCACCGCCGGCATGAACGAAGTGCGCAATACCGCGAAATTCGCCTGTTTCACCCCGCGATTGGGGCCAGGGTGAATACGTCGCAATCCGGCCTGAATGCTCTCCGCCAAGTCCATCGATTCCCGCAGGTGCTCGTTCTGCGCCATGTCGTTGATGATGAAGCTGAGCGGATCTCCCTTCGGAGCGTTCGCGCCGGTCTCGAATTTGACCGACTCGTTCTCCATCGCTTCCACCCGACGTGCTTCTTCCGTCTTCGCCTCGGCGAGAAAATACGTCTCGAAGCCTCGTCCCGCCTGCGCGGCGTTGCGCCACGTCGTCGGGGCGGCATTAACGTGCACCGAGACGAACAGGTCGGCCCGGTTCCTGTTCGCGATCCGCCCGCGATCGGACAACGCGATCAGGGTGTCGCGGGTGCGCGTCATCACCACTTCGATGCCCTCGGCGCGCAGCATCTCCGCCACGATGCGGGACACCTGCAGCGTGATGTGCTTCTCGTAAATCCGGGGACCGCCGCCCATCGGACCGGTCATGCCGTTGTCCGGGCCGCCGTGCCCGGCATCGATCACGACTTTGCGTTGCGTGGTTCTCCGCGGGCGCGGCGAAGCCGGCGCGACTTCCAGCGAAGTCGTCGCCGCTGGCGCCGCGCGCTGCTCTACCGCGGGCTCCGGCGGTGGAGCGCGAGTCTGCGCTACGGTGTTGAACACCCGCAGCTCGGACATCGCCACGTCGTAGAACAGTCCGGTCGCGATTCGCGGGAGCAGCTCGGTCACGAAATGCAGCGGGACATACGCCGCTCCGGCGGCGACGTAAGGCGCGCCCGCCATCGGCAGGAGCACGGAATCCACGCGCGCGAACGGGACGCCCTCGACGAAGCTCACCGTCGTCCCGCGAATGCTCACGGAGAATCGTCCGCCCTGCGGCTGCGACACGCTGCCGCCGAGCGCGCGGCTCAGCGCGCTGGCGCCCACGTGCGCGTCCGACCCGGAGCGAACTATCGGCGCGGCGCCTGTCCCGCTCGCGGTGCGCACGGTGATGTGGGCGGCCGGCGCCGTGGATACCGGTGCGGCGACGGTTATCTGAAGCAGTACTGCCAGAGCGGCGATCATCGCGCGCGGAACGCCCTCGCCATCTCGCGCTGATCGTCGCGCTTCTTTTCGTCGGCCCGCTTGTCGTGCAGCTTCTTGCCCTTGCCCAGGGCGAGCGCGACCTTCGCCTTGCCGCGCTTGAAGTACAGCTCCAGCGGGATCAGCGTGAGCCCCTGCCGCTCGACGGCCCCGATCATTTTCTTGATCTCCTTCTTGTGCAGGAGAAGCTTGCGGGTCCTGGTCGGGTCGTGATTGAACTGGTTGCCCTGCTCGTAGGGCGGAATGTGCAGATTCAGCAAAAAGACTTCTCCGTCACGGACGACCCCGTACGAGTCGCTCATGTTGGCCTGGCCGGTTCGAAGCGACTTGATCTCCGTGCCGGTGAGCATCAACCCCGCCTCCCAGGTCTCGACGACATGATAGTCGTGGAGGGCGCGTTTGTTCCGAGCGAGAGATTTTCGCTCGGGGTCGGCGGAAGTCGATGGATGTCTACTCACCCGATCAAGTTATCCGTCACGGCACGCGCGTCTGGGAAGATTCTGACGCCGATTCCGGGCCAATTTGCCCAATGATCTCGCCGGCAGGGTTCGTCTCGGTGTGCACGTCAACGTAGGCGCTGCCGTTCCGCATCAGGACCAGCAGCGAGTCGATCGACATGCCCGGCAATGCCGCGGTGGACAAAATGCCGCCAGCGATTCGTGCGCTTGTCATCCCTGGGAAGACTGAAAACGAGAATATGATTTCACCAGCGCCAGACGCGGCAGGACGATGTAAATGAGCGGCTGTCGCGTGCGAGCTGAGCCCCGAAACGGTGATCGAAAAATCCAGGGCTCTATTGCGTCTGGAGAACAGTGCACTGCCGCTCCCATTAGCCGCATTTGTGACAGGCCGGAGCGCGTTATCGACTTTCAACGTGGCGGTGTATCGCTCCGCCCCCGGCGCCGTTAACACGCTACAGCCGAGGAACTGGAAGGCGAGCATCCCGTAAGCAATCGCACAGCGTCTCGTCATGAGCAAAGCATTGGCGAACCTGGCAAGAGCGACTCCGCTGCGGAGGACTGTTTGGTCACGAGTCCAACTTAATACGGCAGGCCCAGGTCTCCAGGAATCTTCCCAGCGGGATCCTCGCTGTTAGCACTGAGTGAACTGATCAGTCGCCAGCACGAAGTACCGGCGGAGATACACTGACAGTTCACGAGTAAAGTGGGGCGCCGGACCAACTTTACTGAGAACTGCCACAATCGAGCCCGAACGGAAGGCCGTATGGGGCATCAGCATCGCAATAGAGCCGCGGCCAGTCCCGCGGGTACTTCCTACTCGCAACTGATTTGTCCACTCACCGCTAACAGCTAGGATCCCGGTCTGCTCCCAATCGGAGCTGAACACCGTCGAGGAACCGCAACCGCGTTGAAAGCAGTTCCAAAATCAGTTAATTTGCAATCAGTCGCCGAAGTGGTGGAATTGGTAGACGCGCTGCGTTCAGGGCGCAGTGGGTGTAAGCCCGTGGGGGTTCGAGTCCCCCCTTCGGCATGACAAAACAAATTGAAAAGGCCTCCCGCGCGGGAGGCCTTTTTCGTTCAGGAGGCCTGGTAAGCCTCGGAGGGCCGGACGTCCTCCGGCAGCGACGCGCGCCCGAACAGACTCTCCAACGCAGTGCTCGCATTTCGCATGTAGCCCTGCGCGATCCGCCCCGCTCTGTCCACCGTGCCCTGATCGGGCACTTCCCCGTGACTCGTGAATTCCAGAAGGGTTCTTCCGAGTCGCTGGTCGAGCGGGTCGCCCGCGTGGCGCCGTGTGACGGCCTCGCGGTACGTCGCGAGCCGGGAGCCGAACTGCCGCTCGGCGAGCGGGAGCATCGCCGCCGCGATCCGCCGGTCCGAGGAAAGCGAATCGGTGGCCGCGTGCGCGATCGCCGCGGGAACGCTGTCGTCCAGCGCATCACGTTCCGCCGCCAGCACCCCGAGCGCGAGCCGCGCGTACCGCAGCTCCCACGCCGCATGGTCCTCATCTCCGCCCGGATCGATGGACGCGAGCCACGCCACGTCGGATTCGCTGGGCTCCGCGTGCAGCGTCCGCACGAAATTCCGCGCCTTGCGCCGCAACGCGCGTCGCTGACTCAGTCGCGAGAAGAAGGACATCGTGGCTATTGGCTGTTGGCTATTGGCTGTTGGCACAAAGCCAACAACGATCGGGTTGGCCTAAACGGTCTCGAGAATGGGGAGACCCACGCGGGCCCGCACCGTCGGCTCGTCGTGCAGCAGGTCGGCGAGCGTGACGCTCTCGAGCACGTCGTCGATCTTGCGCTGCAGCATCAGCCAGACGGGACGAATGCTACAATTGTGCGCCGCGGAGCAGCGGTCCTCTTCGACCGGATGGCTGACGCAATGCAAATCGAACGTCTCCAGCTCCGAGGCGTGGATGACGTCGCGCATGGTGATCTTGGCCGGCGGCCGGGCGAGCATGTATCCGCCCTTGGCGCCGCGGGTGCTCTTTACCACCCCCGCGCGCCGGAGGCGGAGCAGAATCTGCTCGACATAATCGGCGGGAAGACGCTCCTTCAGCGCTATGTCGCGCCCCGTGACCGGCCCAGCGCTCGCGCGTTGCGCCAGATGCAGGGTACAGATCACGCCGTATTCGGCCCAGGTCGTAATTCTCACGACTTCAGGATAGGCGCGGGCGGCACTCCGGGCAAGCTATCCGACCGACCCGACCCCGCCTTTCCCGCCGGGAACCCCTATATCGGTCATCTTGCGCAGGTCGAGCACCTCGTCGATGCGCTCGTCCGGGAGCACTTTCTCGCGCTTCACCAGCTCCCGGATGAGGACCCCTTCCTTGACCGACTGTTTGCTGATGTCGGCCGCCCTGGCATAGCCGATCTCCGGCGCCAGCGCTGTCGCGAGCGCCGCGGATCGCTCCAGCCAGTAGGCGCACTGCTCGGCGTTCGCCTCGATGCCGCGCACGCACCGCTCGTCCAGAGAGCGCGCCGCGCTGGTCAGGATCCGCATCGAGAGCAACACGTTGTACGCAATGACCGGCATCATCACGTTCAGCTCGAGCTGCCCGTGCTCGGCCGAGATCGCGACGCAATTGTCGTTGCCCACGACCTGGAAGCAGACCTGGTTCACCATCTCCGGAATGGACGGGTTGACCTTGCCCGGCATGATGGACGAGCCGGGCTGCACGGCAGGCAGCCGGATCTCGTCCAGTCCGGTGCGGGGGCCGCTCGCCATCAGCCGCAGGTCGCTGGCGATCTTGCTCAGGTCCAGCGCCAGAACCCGCAGCTGCGCGCTGAATCCGGCGGCGTCGCCCATGCTCTGCATGAGCTGCACGCGATCGGACCCTCCTCGCAGCTCCAGCCCGCTCATCTCCCGCAGGTGCTTCACCATCAGCGACGGATACTGCGCCTCCACGTTAACGCCCGTGCCGACCGCGCTTCCGCCGATCCCGAGGTCGCGCAGATACTCGGCGGCCTCCTTCACGCGCGCGATCCCGCGCCGGAGCGTGCCGCCGTATGCCGTGAACTCCTGGCCCAGGCGAATCGGCATCGCGTCCTGCAGATGGGTCCGCCCGGACTTGAGCACGTCGTCGAACTCGCGTCCCTTCGCCTCCAGCGCGGTGGCCAGTGCGGTGAACGCCCCAACCAGGGCTTCCAGCTGCGCGAGACACCCCAAACGAATCGCGGTCGGGATCACGTCATTCGTGGACTGCGCCATGTTGACGTGATCGTTCGGGTGAACGGGGGAATACTTCCCGCGCTCCCCGCCGAGCATCTCGTTCGCGCGGTTCGCCAGCACTTCGTTGCAGTTCATGTTGTGCGACGTCCCGGCGCCGGCCTGGTACACGTCCACGACGAACTGATCCATGTGCTGTCCCGCCAGGACCTCGTCCGCGGCGCGCACGATGGCGTCGGCCAGCTTCGGATCGAGCCTGCCCGTGTCCCTGTGCGTCAGCGCCGCGGCCTTCTTGATGCGCACGGTCGCTACGACGAATTCAGGGAGCGGCTTGAGCCCACTGATGGGAAAGTTCTGCACCGCGCGCAGAGTCTGTACGCCGTATAGCGCGTCGGCGGGGACTTGCAGCTCTCCCAGGGGATCTTTTTCGGTCCGGGTCTGCGCAGACTTGCTCATTAGCTGTTGGCTGTTGGCTGTTGGCTGTTGGCTTGAGGCGGCAAAGCAGGAGGAACGAGGCTGTTAGCCAATGGCCAATAGCCAACAGCCAATAGCTCCCTCATGCGAGTATCCTCGCGGTCCCGTTCAGAAATGGATTCGACTGCAGCTCGTCGCGCACGGTCGTGGGAGGCCCATGTCCCGGGTAAAGCACGGTCGCCGGGTCGAGGGCTGTGATCACCTCGAGCGACCTGCTCAGGTGCGCGCCGTTGGAGCCGGGCAGATCCGTCCGGCCCACCGAGCCCGCGAACAGGCAGTCGCCCACGAAGGCCACGCCGTTACCATGAATCATGACGTGCCCCGGCGCGTGCCCCGGCACGTGCGCGACGTCAAAACGAAGCGTGCCGACAGTGAGCTGATCTCCGTCGGCGAGCTCCTCGTCGGGCAGCGGCGGATCGTCGAAAGGCAATCCGTACACCGCGGCCTGCGTGTTGGCATGGCGGTACAGCGTCAAATCGAGCGGATGCAAATGGATCGGCACCGGCCAGCGCCGCTTCACGCCGGCGATGGCGCCGACGTGATCGATGTGCGCGTGCGTGACCCACATCGCCTTCAGCGTGGTCCGGCTCTTCTCGACAGCCGCGATCAATCGCTCCGGCTCGGCGCCGGGATCTATCAACACCGACTCCCGACTCTGCTCGTCAATGACGAGGTAAGTATTCTCCTGGAACGCGCCGACCGCGAACGTCTCGATCTTCATACGGCGTAGCCGCCGGTGCGCACGATCATCGGCACGCCTCCCTCGTCCTTCAGCGCCTTGAGGTATTTCTCGGCGGCGATGGCGGCGGTCGTCCCGTCACCCGCGGCGGTGGTCACCTGCCGCGTGAGCTGCGCGCGCAGGTCCCCCGCGGCGAACAGTCCTTTCATGGAGGTTTCCATGTTCTGATCGGTAACCACGTAGCCGAGGTCGTCGTGGGCGACGTGCCCCTCGACTATTCCCGTGTTGGGGCGGAACCCGATGAACACGAATATCCCGCTCACGGCCAGGTCGCGCTCTTCCTGCGTCTTCACGTCCCGCGTCTTCAGGTTGGTCACCAGTCCCTGCGCGTCGCCTTCGACCTTCTCGACCACCGTGTCCCAGAGGACCGTGATCTTCGGATTCTCGAACAGCCGCTTCTGCAGGATCTTCGAGGCTCGCAGCTCGTCGCGGCGGTGGATGAGATACACCTTCTCGGCGTAGCGCGTGAGGAAGTCCGCCTCTTCGACGGCGGCGTCACCGCCTCCGACGACGGCGATCGTCTGTCCCTTGAAGAACGCGCCGTCGCAGATGGCGCAGTACGACACGCCCTTCCCGGCGTATTCCAGCTCGCCCGGGATTCCCAGCTTCACGGGCGTGCCGCCCGCCGTGAGAATCACCGCCGGCGCGCGATACAACGTGCCGCTCTCGGTCTCGGCCTCGAAGGTTCCGTCATCCTGCTTGCGGACGCACGTCACCGTTTCCTGCACGAACTCGGCGCCGAATTTCTTGGCGTGACTCTCGAATTTCTGCGCCAGCTCCCAGCCGAGGATGTGCTCGAAGCCCGGGTAATCCTCTATCACCTCGGTGTTGAGCAGCTCGCCTCCGGCGAGTCCGCGCTCGAGCACCAGCGTGCGCAGCATGGCCCGCCCGCAGTACATCGCGGCGGTCATCCCTGCCGGCCCGGCTCCGATGATCAGTACCTCGTATTCGTCAGTCTTGCTCAAGTCGCCTCAAGGAAAAGCGCTGCGCACTGCGTGCTGCGCGCTGCGCCCTCGATATTCCGAGGAAATACGCGGGCGTTCGGCACGCAACGCGACTTCGACAGGGCGCAGCGCGCAGTACGCAGTGCGCAGCGCTGTGGAGACCGGAAATATACCGCGCTCAACGGCGAGGATTATGCGCTCAAGCAACCAGCTCCCCCACCCGCTCCACCAGATAATCCGCGAACGGCAGCGCGCACGTGAACGCCGGCGACACCGCGTTCAGCACGTGCAGCGACCGCTCGTCTCCCTCCACGACGAAATCCATTTCGAGCTTGCGCTTCCGGACGTCGAACAGCTGTGCCCGGATCCCCGGCGGGCCCCAGGTGCGAAAGTGCTCTGCCCGGATGTCGGGTACGAGTCGCGCGGCCATCGCAGCCAGGCGCGGCCGCCAGTACTTCCTGATCTCCGCGACGGCCAGATCCCGGAAGCCGAAGTCGTTGCGGGCGAGAAGACCGAGCTCGCGGGCGGCGATCTCCGCGAACTCCCCGAGCCGGAACCTGGAGAACCACGCGTACTGCTCGCGCCAGAACGCGGGCGTCGCGGTCGGCCCGATCTTCACGTGGCCGTCCACCGTCACGGTGAAGTGCACGCCGGCGAACGGATTTCCCAGGTCCGGCACCGGGTACACGTTGGTTCGCAGACGCTCGCGCTCGTCGCCATAGAGGTACAGACCCTTGAACGGAAGAATCCTGTACTGGCGGCCGATTCCGTGATCGTGCGCGATGGTGTCGGCGTACAGCCCCGCCGCGTTGACCACGAACTTCACCGGAAATTGTCCGCGCGACGTGGAGACGATGTCGCCGACGCGCCGGCGATAGGCCGTGGCCGTGGCGATCTCGACGCCGAGTCCGGTCGCGTCCGCCGTCAGCGCGGCCAGCACTCGGCGCGGATCCACTGACGCCGTTGTCGGAGAAAACAGCGCCCGGCCCACCGTGCGCGCCCGCGGCTCGATCTCGCGAGCCCCGGTCTCGTCCACCTCCTCGACGCGGACACCGTTCGTCGCCGCTCGACGCTTCAGCTCGTCGATGCCTGCGTGATCGCTCTCTGACCGGGCGACGACCAGCTTGCCGCAGCGGTTGATCGGCAGCTCGCGCTCGAGGCAATACTCCGTCAGCCGACGGCACCCGTCCCGGCTGAAGCGGGCCTTGAAGCTCGAGTCCGAATAGTAGAAGCCAGCGTGCAGCACGCCGCTGTTCCGCCCGCTCGCGTGACTCCCGAGCGTCGCGTCTTTTTCTATGAGACGGACGGCGGAGTCAGGATACTTCCGCTTGAGCGCGGCAGCGCAGCTGATCCCGACGATTCCGCCACCAACGACGAGGAAGTCGATCGCCTTTTTACCCAGAGCGCCGCCAGCTGTCGGGAATGTCAGGCATTCAGAAAACCATCACCTCTGTTAGCGCGAATGCAACATTTCACTGCGAAAGATACCAAGCCGGCGACCCTACCCCGGCTGCGTGGAAACCGGACCTGACCCCTCCGGTCTACTGTCCCCCGTGATGCGCGGATCAGGCGAGGTCGAAGCGGTCCAGGTTCATCACCTTGTCCCACACCGCCACGAAGTCCTGTACGAACTTCTCCTTCGCGTCCTCGCTCGCATAGACCTCGGCGAGGGCCCGCAGCTGCGAGTTCGAGCCGAACACGAGATCGACGCACGTGCCGGTCCACTTGACCTTGCCGGTCTTGCGGTCGCGCCCTTCGAACGCGTCGGCGTCCTTCGAGACCCGCTTCCACTCCGTGCCCATGTCGAGCAGGTTCACGAAGAAGTCGTTGCTCAGCACCTCGGGCCTGGAGGTGAAAACCCCGTGCCTGGAGCCGCCGACATTGGTCTCCAGCACGCGCATGCCGCCGACGAGAACCGTCATCTCGGGCGCCGTGAGCGTCAGGAGTTGCGCCCTGTCGATCAGCAGCTGCTCCGCGGCGACCGTGAACTTGCCTTTAAGGTAGTTGCGAAAGCCGTCGGCGATCGGCTCGAGCACCGCGAAGGACTCGACGTCCGTCTGGTCCTGCCTCGCGTCCATGCGTCCGGGCGCGAAGGGAACCTTCACCTCGACGCCGCCCTTCTTCGCGGCCTGCTCGACACCCGCACAACCGGCCAGAACGATCAGGTCGGCGAGCGACACCTTCTTGCCGCCGGAGGCCGAAGCGTTGAACTCCTTCTGAATGCCCTCCAGCGCCTTCAGGACCTTCGCCAGCTCGACCGGCTGGTTGACCTCCCAGCCCTTCTGCGGCGCGAGGCTGATGCGCGCGCCGTTGGCGCCGCCGCGCTTGTCGGAGCCGCGGAAGGTGGACGCCGACGCCCAGGCGGTAGAAACCATTTGCGATACCGTCAGCCCCGAAGCGAGCACTTTGCTCTTGAGCGCGGCGATGTCCTTCTCGTCGATCAGCTTGTGGTCGACGGCCGGGATGGGGTCCTGCCAGATAAGCTCTTCCTTGGGCACCTCCGGTCCCAGGTAGCGGGCGCGCGGGCCCATGTCGCGGTGCGTCAGCTTGAACCAGGCGCGCGCGAAAGCATCGGCGAATGCTTGCGGCTCGTCGAGGAACATGCGCGAGATCTTCCCGAATTCCGGATCGAAGCGCAGCGTCAGGTCGGTGGTCAGCATGGTGGGCTTGTGGAACCTGCCCGGCACATGCGCATCAGGAATGATCTCCGGCGCGTCCTTGGCCACCCATTGCTTGGCGCCGGCGGGCGACTTGGTCAGCTCCCACTCGTGATTGTAGAGGTTCTCCAGGAAGTTGTTGCTCCACTGCGCCGGGGTCCTGGTCCAGGTCACTTCGATGCCGCTCGAGATCGTGTCGGCGCCGTGCCCCGTGCCGTAGTCACTCATCCAGCCCAGGCCCTGCGCTTCCAGCGGCGCAGCTCCCGGCTCGGGCCCCTTGTGCGATTCCGGGGCGGCGCCATGGCACTTGCCAAAGGAATGGCCGCCGGCAATGAGGGCGACGGTCTCTTCGTCGTTCATCGCCATGCGGCCGAAGGTAGCGCGGATGTCCTTGGCGGCGGCCATGTAGTCGCCGCTCGCGTTCGGGCCTTCCGGGTTGACGTAGATCAGGCCCATGTGGGTGGCGCCAAACGGCGCAACCAGGTCCCGGTCGCCGGCGAAGCGCTTGTCGGCACCTAGCCACGCGATCTCCTCACCCCAGTTCACGTCCTCGTCCGGCTCCCACACATCCGCACGGCCGCCGCCGAAGCCGAAGGTCCTGAAGCCCATCGACTCCAGCGCCACGTTGCCGGCGAGGATGATCAGGTCGGCCCAGGAGATCTTCCTGCCGTACTTCTGTTTTATCGGCCACAGCAGGCGGCGCGACTTGTCGATGTTGACGTTGTCAGGCCAGCTGTTGAGCGGGGCGAAGCGCTGCTGGCCGCGGCCGCCGCCGCCGCGGCCGTCGGTGGATCGGTATGTTCCGGCGCTGTGCCAGGCCATGCGGATGAACTGCGGGCCGTAGTGGCCAAAGTCGGCCGGCCACCAGTCTTGTGACTGGGTCATCAGCTCACGGAGGTCCTTCTTCAGCGCCTTGTAGTCGAGGCTCTTGAATTCCTTCGCGTAGTCGAAGCCCTTGCCCATCGGGTCGGACTTCCCGGAATGTTGGTGCAGCAGCTCAAGCCGCAACTGGTTCGGCCACCAGTCGCGGTTCGTCCGGCCGACACCGCCGATGTGGGCGTACGGGCACTTGCTTTCTTCAGTCATCTCAATCTCTCATTTCTGGCCTGGGTTTATACAGCTGACGCGCTCCGGATGACTGCACCCCGCCAACGCGCCAGAGCGAGCCGTCACCTGGGCTGTGGCCGCTCCCGCCAACTTTGCACCCAGGGTTATATAATTCCAATTGAACTTTTTGATGAGTGATATTGGTTTTCTCTATATACCGCCATGACCGACATGCTCTGTTCCGGCTCGACGATCACGCTCACGCAGCTCGTATACGCGGTGGCCCTCGACACGCACCGCCATTTCGAACGCGCCGCCAGTGCTTGTCGCGTCACGCAACCCACGCTTTCCATGCAGCTCCGGAAGCTCGAGACGACGCTTGGCGGAACCCTCTTCGATCGGAGCCGCTCTCCGCTGATCCCCACTGACCTCGGGAAAGCCGTCGTCGCGCAGGCGCGGGTCGTACTGCGCGAAGCTGCCAGCTTGGCCGACCTCCGCTCGACGGGACCAGAAGCGATCGCGGGGGAACTCCGGCTCGCCGTGATCCCCACCCTGGCCCCCTACCTGCTTCCGCGCGTGCTCGAGACGATCGCCATCCGCCATCCTCAAGTTGAGCTCATCGTCGAGGAACGCCTGACGGAGTCGGTGCTGGAAGGACTTCGCGACGACACGCTGGACGCGGGACTCGTCGCGACCACCATGAGCGCGCCGGACATCGTCCATCGTACGCTCTTTCGCGAATCATTCGTTGGCTATGTGAGTGCCTCCCACCGGCTGTCCGGCCGGGCGCAGCTGGCAGTGTCCGACCTCTCGCTCGGCGACTTGTGGCTTCTGTCCGAGGGCCATTGCCTGCGGACGCAGGTGGTGACGCTGTGTCAGCAACGACGGCGCCGAGGCACCGCGCCCCGCAGGCTCGCGGGAGACGCGTGCGCGAAAGTAGCCCGCTTCGAGAGCGGCAATCTCGAGACGCTCAAGCGCCTCGTCGAGCGCGGCAACGGCATGACGCTGCTTCCCGCCCTGGCGGTGGACGATCTCGCCACCGCGGCCCAGCGCCGCCTGGTGATACCGTTCGCCGATCCAGTGCCCAGCCGCGAAGTGGCGCTCGTGCGGCGGCGCACGCAAGTCCGGAAGTACCTGGTGGACGCGGTGGTCGAAATTATCCAGGCGGTGGCGAGCACGGCCCTCTCATCCAACCGGCGGACCTAGGCTCGCCCGCGTTACCGCGCGTGCCGCCCGCCGTCGACGATCAGGGTCTCTCCGGTAACGAACTCCGCCCGCAGCAGGTACAACACGGCCTCCGACACGTCGGCCGGATCGCCCAGGCGGCGGAGCGGAGCGGTCTCGGCGAGATGGCCGGCCTCCGACGCGCTGAACCCTTCCGGCAGCAATACCGCTCCGGGCGCGACCGCGTTTACCCGTATCCGCGGACCCAGCACCTTGGCCAGCGACTTCGTCATTCGCACTATCCCGGCCTTGCTGATGCCGTGCGGCACGTAGCCGATCCAGCTCTCGTACGCCGCGAGGTCAGCAATGTTGACGATCGCCCCGTAGCGCTGGCCGCGCTCAGGGCCGCCCCACCCCATCGCCCGCGCGGCCGCCTGCGAGAGAAAGAACGGCGCGCGAAGATTCAGCGCGAACATGGAATCCCACTGCTCCGCGGTGACTTCACCGAACGGCGTGCGCACCATCACGGCTGCCGAGTTGACCAGCACGTCGAGCGCTCCGAATCGCCCGGCGACCGTCCGCACCAGCGAGTCGCACGCGGAAACGTCGAGCAGGTTCGCCTGAAAAACTTCGGCTTCGCCGCCCCGCGCGCGTATCTCCGAGCGAAGCTCGTCGGCTCCCGCGCGAGATTCGTTGTAGTGAATCGCCAGGCGGGCTCCCTCGAGCGCGAGCGATTCGGCGATCGCCCGGCCAACCCGCCGTCCGGCGCCCGTGACGAGCGCGACCTTGTTGGCGATATCCATATTCGCTAGCGCGCCGTAGTTGCGGGCACTCTGCTGGCCACGAGCCGCTCCTGCCGCTCGAGCCACTCGCGCGGGATCACCTGCCCGCCGAGCATGCGGTCACCCACCGGGCCGTGCCAGTCGGATCCGCCACTGGGCACCAGGCCGAGGAAGTCGCAGAGCGCTTCCAAACCGGCAGCCACGTCGGGGCTATGGCTGGGGTGCCGCACCTCCAACCCATCGAGTCCCTGCGCGACCAGACGCTCCACGCGCTCGCGCCGCGCCGTGTGGGACGGATGCGCCCAGATCGCGATGCCGCCAGCTTCATGGATCATCCGGATCGCGTCGCCGATGAGGAATTGCGACTTCGGCACGAACGCGGCGCGCCCCTGCCCGAGGTACCGGTCGAAAGCTTCCCGCTGATCCACGACCGCGCCGGACTCGATCAGCGCGCGGGCAATGTGCGGCCGGCCCACGGCGCCGCCGTTGGATTGCCGCAGGACTTTCTCGAGAGTGATCGGCACCCCGATCTCGACCAGTCTGTTCACGATCAGTCGCGCGCGCTCCGTTCTCTTCTCGCGCAGAGCCCGGAGCTCGTCTTCGAGCGCATCCAGCCGGCTCACGTGCAGGCCGAGAACGTGCACCTCCTTGCCGCTCGCGTCCTCGTGCGCGCTCAGCTCCACTCCGCGGATCACCCGCACGCCGAGCGTGTCGCCGGCGGCAACGGCTTCGGTCACACCCGCCACTGTGTCGTGATCCGTCAACGCGATGACGGACAGGCCCGCTGCCCTGGCGGCCTCGACGACTTGCGCCGGAGGGAGAATTCCGTCGGAGGCCGTGGAGTGGAGGTGTAGATCGATTTCCGACCGGCCCGCGGCTACCTGCTGCGTGCCGGCGCTCACCGGCTGTAGCCGGCCTCCGGAGAGGTGAACCCCGGCTGTGACTGCGCAAACAGCTCGATCAGCTTCTCGTCGGACAGCTCCGCGAACGACGCTTCACGCGACCGCGCGCCGAGCGGAGAGTAGCGCGTCACGCGCATCTCGCGGTCGTCGCCCGTGCCCCGCGTGAAGAGCAGGCCGTATTCGTCCTGGTTGTATTGCGTCACGAATCCGGACGTTGCCACGTTCCACTCCTCGCCGGCAACGGTGATTTTTCTCATTGGCATCAGCTCAGCTCCACTTCCTTGTATATCCGGGCAGCGTCGAGAATCGGGTCGAGCGCCGACTTGTGCGCCTCGTCCAGCTTCTTCGCATCCGTCGCTTCGGTGAACTCGATGAACGCGCCGGGCAGGCCAACTTCCTCGAACACCCAGAAGTTGCACCCGGCCGCGGAATAGTGCGCCTTCCTCGTCCTGAGCCGCTCGAAGTAGCGCTGCCGCTCCCCCAGCGTGACGATCGCGCGATGGATCGTCAGAAGGCGCGCCACGCTACACCCCGGCTTCGCTGAAGTTTTCCAGCACTGACTTCACATGCGCGAGGAACTGGTCGGCGACCGCTCCGTCTATGATCCGGTGGTCGAAGGACAGCGAGAAATAAGCGCACGTGCGGATCGCCAGCACGTCGTCGCCGTCGGGACCGGCGATCACCTTCGGCCGCTTCTCGATCGCCCCCACGCCCAGGATCGCCACCTGCGGCTGGTTGATTATCGGCGTCCCCATCAGCGACCCGAACACGCCCGGATTGGTGATGGTGAAAGTCCCGTCCTGCACCTCCTCCGGGGACAGCCGCTTCGCCCGCGCGCGAGCCGCGAGGTCGTTCAGCGCGCGCGTGAGTCCCGCCAGCGAGAGATTGTCCGCCTGCTTGATGACCGGCACGATCAGTCCCCAGTCGAGCGCCACCGCGATCGCGATGTTGTACTGCTTCCGGTAAATGATGGTGTTGCCGGCTACCGACGAATTGAGGACCGGGAACTTCTTCAGCCCGTCGATGACACCCGCGATGATGAAGGGCAGGTAGGTGAGGTTCTGCCCGGTCGCTTCCTTGAACTCCGCCTTCTTTTTCGCCCGAATCTTCGAGATGCGGGTAAGGTCGATCTCCATGAACGACGTAACGTGCGCCGACGTGCGCCGCGACACGCCCATGTGCTCGCTGATGAGCGCGCGCATCTTCGTCATCGGCTCGACGACGTCGCCCGGCCATGGCGTTGGCATCGGCCCGTGCGAGACGGCCCCACTCGGCGCGTGCATCGACGGCGCCGCGGCGGCCGCGGCCGGCGGGCCCGACTCTATGTAGCCGAGGATGTCCTTCTTGGTCACGCGACCGGCGATCCCGCTGCCACGGCCGCGTAGCGCCGCCAGATCAACACCGTGCTCGGCCGCGATCTTCCGCACGAGCGGCGAGGACCGTGTCTGCACGCGCTCCTCGAACGACGCACCATTTCCTCCCACTCCCGTCATCGGCGCCGGAGGCTGCGGAGACGAGGGCGGCGCCACCGCGGGCGGCGCGGCCGGAGCCGCTGCTGCCTTAGCCGGCTGCGCGGGCGACGACGCGGCGACGACCGGCGCGGGTTCGGCCGGCGGCGCCGCAACCGCGGCGCCCTTCTCCGTCTCAATCCGGGCCACAACCGTCTGCACCGCGACGGTCTCGCCTTCTTTCACCAGTATCTCGGCGATAACGCCCGCCACCGGTGAAGGAATCTCGGCGTCAACCTTGTCGGTCGAGATCTCGAACATTGGCTCGTCGCGCCTGATCTCGTCGCCGGCCTTCTTGAGCCACCGGGAGAGAGTGCCCTCCGCGATCGACTCGCCCATCTGCGGCATTATCACGTCAACTCGGGCCACAGCATCAACCTCGCTTAGAGTCCAGGCTCATCGTCAGTCCCGCGCTTCCCACGCAATCTCCAGATAACTCCGGCCGGCAGCGTCACCGCGCCGATAACGGCGCCGACCAGCATGAAAATGTGCCAGTCGCACGCCGGCAACCCGCTGGGCGGCTCGCACCCGCGCGCCCAGCCCGCGACTTTGGCAATCAGCACGGCGATCATGCCGCCGCTGAAAAACCCGCCTACGGTCGTAACGCATCCGACGCCCAGGTAGCGCTCGAACTTGAACTCGTCCGACTCGTTCGGCGCACCCATCAATACGCCGCCAGCCGGCGAATCCCCCTTACAATATCCGCGGTTTGGGGGAGAACATAGTCCTCCAGCGACGGAGCGTACGGCAACGGCACGTCGGCGGCCGTAATCCGCATTACCGGGGCGTCGAGCCACTCGAACGCCAGCTCGTTGATCCGGGCCGTGATCTCACCCGCGATCCCGCCGGTACGGGTGTCCTCGTGCACGATGAGAATGCGGTTGGTCTTCCTGACCGTGGCGGCGATCGCCTCGTCGTCCAGCGGCAGCAGAGTCCTGAGGTCGAGAACCTCCACCGAGAGGCCGTCTTCCTTCTCACACTGCTCCGCTGCCTCGAGAACCTTCCACAGGGTCGCGGCGTAGCTGATGACGGACACATCCCTGCCTTCGCGCGCGACGCGCGCCTTTCCGATCGGCACTACGTGATCGCCTTGCGGGACCTCTTCCTTGATGCGGCGGTACAGATATTTGTGCTCGAAGTAGAGCACGCAATCGTCGTCGCGAATCGCCGATTTGAGCAGCCCCTTGGCGTCGCTCACGGTCGCGGGATACACGATCTTGAGTCCCGGCGTGTGCAGGAAGGACGCTTCCGGATTCTGCGAGTGGAAGGGCCCGCCGCGCACGTACCCGCCGCTGGGACCGCGCACGACCATCGGGCACGGCAGCATCGCGCGGTACCGCGCGGTCGCCACGTAGTTGGTGAGCATGTCGTAGCCGCAGGAGATGAAGTCGATGAACTGCATCTCGCACACCGGGCGCATCCCCATGTGCGC
>CALMKE010000144.1 GCA_937867645.1 uncultured Gemmatimonadota bacterium
GTAGCTGCTGCGCTGGCGTTCGGGGTGGGGCTGAGCCGGCTCTACCTCGACGTCCACTGGGCGACGGATGTCCTCGGTGGCTGGAGCATGGGTCTCGCGCTCGCAGCCGCATGCGTGCTGCTATATGAACGAGCGCGTCACACCGAGCTCGAACCGGACGCTGCGAGCCCCCCCGATCTCAAGCTCGGCTAACGCGGCCAAGGCGACCACCGGAGCGTGAGCTCCCGCCCCGTGGGCGTGATGGAGGCTGGCAGCAGCCACCGTGCCATCCATGGACGCGAACGGCGGTGCCCGTACGCGACCATGCTTCGGCCGACGACGGTGCCGATGACCGCACCGGCGACCACATCGCTCGCCCAGTGCTGATTGTCACGGATCCTTGAGAAGCCGACCGCCGCGGCGCTGCCGTAAAGCAGCGGCCCGAGAACACGAGCCGCCGATGGATTCGCGCGGTGCAGCTCGGAAGCGAGCGACGACGCGGCGGCAAAAGCAACTGTGGTGTGGCCGGAAGGAAAGGAGGTGTACTGTCGGATGCCCCGCAACGGTCGAAACTCGTCCGTTCCCTCCGGAAATTCGACGGGACCTCCATCCGTTAGCAGGTTCGGCCGGGCCCGGCCCGCGACGAGCTTGATCAAGCCACTGGCCGCTCCGCTGACGATCACCGCCTCCGTTCCGTGCAACCCAGCGTCCGCGAGGGACGGCTTTCGGGAGAGCCGGCCGACTCCGTACAACCCGGCCGTGAGCATGAGCGCGCCAGGATCGCCTATCGTGCGAAACCCGCGGGACGCGCCCCGGAGTGATCGGTTGTCATGCACAGACGGACTTCGCGCCCAGCGCGCTACGGGCTCGTCAAACTGTGATACAGCAATGGCGCCGAGCGCGAGGGCGCCAAAAGAAAAAAGGCCGCTTCTGGCTGAAACACGGCGGCCACCCGCCTCAGCACTATCGGGTTTCGCAGGTAAGGGTGCAGGACTCTGCGCTGCGGCCAGGGAAAGCGGCATTAAATGCAGCAGGGCGCAAATCGACAGCGCGGATAGCGAGCGATTGGCCGAACGGGATAGCGCGAAAAGGGCCGTCATTTTGTTTGGTAGAGGTTAACGTCCAGGCACATGGAGGATCCGGGTATGGCGCTTGAGAAAACGCAAGATCAGGTATGCGGCGCCGGCGCCCAGTGAAATCCTCAGCCAGACGGTGTCCAGGTAGAGACGCCCCGAGGCGAAGTAATCGGAAGCGATCTCGAGAGCGGTCAGGGTCGCGATCAGGCCGAATAACGCGGAGTACTCGCGACGGAGCACGGTGCGGAACGAAAACGGAAGCGATGGCGGTACCCACCGATTCCGCCATCCGGCCGCAAACGGCCAGACAGACGGCGTGCGAGCGGCCCACCGCTCGAATTGCTGCCCGAAGGACCGGCGCAAAAACGCTTCCTCCGCGAACATGATCCGCTCGTACAACAGCGCGAACGTGAGAGACACGATCGCGGGGATCCACCATTTCCGCGGGAAAAGCGACGGGCCCAGCCAGAGGAAAAAATTGCCGAGGTACAGCGGGTGGCGCACGAGCGAGTACAGCCCGGAGGTATTGAGGGACAACGCAACCTGGCCTTCAGCGGTATTTCTTCCCGACGTTCCGTGCGGAACGAAGCCCACCGCTGCACAGCGAATTGCCAGGCCGAGCAACCCAACGCCGAGGCAGAGCATCTCCCAGCGGACGTCGAGAGCGTGGCTGCCGTCCGGATAGGCGAAGTCACGAAGCCCGAGCATCAGGATCGCGAACAAGGGGAGCGGCAGGTAACTCCGCCGGCGAAAAAGCCACGTCCCAGCCGTATTGAGTTCGTCCGTTAATGCCATGTTGTTTTTCGGTTATGCTGCAAGGGCAGCGCGTAAGCAACCTGCATCGGGCCAGTTAACTGCAAGCTCACCGACACTCGCCTCAGTTGCCTTCGGGCGAGGAAGGGAAGATTTCAGCCGACGTGGAGCTGCTTGGCGCCTACAGGTCCATCACCATGCGCACGTCCGGATCGATCTCCGCGCCCGGTCCGCGCCGCGTAAGCCACGAGACTCCGAAGAACACAAGCAAGGAAAGCACCAGCGCCAGCCCGGACGCGCTCACGCCCGCGGGGAAAGTGTACGCCTTGAAGTAGGCGAGCGTCTCGAACACCAGCGTGATGATGAGACCCGTGGAAATGGACGCGACCGCGCCCTCGCGCGTCGCGCCGGGCCAGTTGAGGCCGACCGCGAGCGACGGCACGAGCGTGGACGCGAACAGGCCCCACCCGAAGATCCCCAGGAACGCGACTAGCGTTCCCGACAGCTGCGCGAGTAGCGCGGCCAGTACCGAGATGACGACGGTCGAAACGCGCCCCCACAGCAGCTCGTTCGACACGCGCCGACCGAGCGCTTTCGGCATGTCGTGCGTGACCGCGGCGGCGCCGATGCTCATGAACGAGTTGACAGTGCTCATGATCGCGGCCGCGACGCCGGAGAACACGAGCGCGGCGAGCAAGACCGGAGTCGCGTTCAGGAGAAACAGCGGCGTGGCGTCGTCCGGCCGCGTGAGGGGGGGCAGCTGACCCTGCACGACCAGTGATTTGGTCGCGACGCCGACCGCGAAGTACAGCAGCAGCGTCATGATCAGCGCGACCGACATGAGCGCCGGATACCATTTGAGCTGCCGCGCGTCCCGCAACATGTAGAACTTGTGCACCACGTGCGGCTGCGCGAGCGAGCCCAGGCCGAACACGAAGAACAGCGACAGCGCGGCGATGGGGGTGAGCTTGCCCCACGGGCCGAAGAATTCCGGATCGGCGGCGCTGATCGTGCGGGAAATCCCGGCCAGCCCTTCGCCCCCGCCGCCCGCCTGGAGCGCGAACAGGAACACCAGCAGCGACGCCACCGCCATCAGCGTTCCCTGAAACACGTCGGTATACACGCCGGCGAGAATCCCGCCCGCGACAGAGTATGCCAGGGTGATCGTCATCCCGAGCCAGATCCCCGCCGTGAGCCCGACATCGAACACGGCGTCGATCACCAGCCCGAGCGCGAGAATGTTGGTCGCCATGTAGCCGACGACGGCGATGATGATCGCCGCGCCCGCGAGTCCCTGCGCCGAGGGCGAGCGGTAGCGCGCGCCGATCGCGTCGGGAATCGTCATGAGCGCGCGCACTTCGCCGAGGAGCCGCAGCCGCTTCGCCAGCACCCAAGCGCCCATGGAGGTCGTTATGGAAGCGGAGAGCACGAGATACAGCGCGCCGACGCCCGCGCCATACACGAATCCAGGCCCGCCAATGAACACGAACCCCGATACGGTTGCTGCCATCGCCGCGAGCGCGAGCGGCAGGACGCCGATCTTCCGACCCGCCACGAAGAAATCGCCGGCAGTTCGCGTGCGGCGCGTGGCCCACACGCCGATCGCGGCGACGATCGCGAAATACACGAGCGCGACCGCGACGATCGTGGGCTGCTTCAGGCTCGGGAGAGCAGCGGTCTGGAGCAGCGCTATCACTCGCGGTCCTCGGAACCGCCTCTGCTCGCCACGGCGCGTACCCGCGCGATGTCCTCTTCGGTGAGGGTCAGCTCATCGAACGTGAGCGCGTACGTGATGGGAAGGATCAACGCGGGCAGAATGCCGACACCGTACAAGACGATCGCCGCGCGTCGCGGCAGTCCCAGCAGCAGGGGCTCGCCGGCCGCGGGGAGCAGCAGCGCGGCGGCGAAAGCGCCCAACAGAATCACAAGCACCGCCGCGAACGGAACAATGAGTCCTCGCAGCCCGCCCAGCCGCTGACCCGCGCGGGCCGCGCCGAGCGCCGTCGTCGCGATCAGCGAGCACGACGCCGCGATGGCCATGACCCAGGCGCTCCATGTCTCCGTCCGGCCCGTCATGATTGCGGCGGCGTACGCCACGCCGATCGCGCTCATCGACAGGGCCAGAACAATTACGGCCGCGGTCCTGGTGCGGCTTCCGCGTGCTACCGGATTCCCCGTGCCCATGAGGGGCGAATGTAATGGCGCGCGATGGCCCGACACACTGGCCCGTATTTCGCCTATGGGACGGGCATGAACATCCTCACGAGTTTTGCCCGTTCCGTAGGACTGCTGCCGCTTACGGCGCTAATCCTCGTATCCGCCTGCTCGCGCCGCGACGCATCCAAGGCCGAGGCGGAAACCGCCAAGGTCTGGGCGCCCGAAGAGCTGACTTCGGTCAACAAAGTCCCGGCGGCGGCCATTACCGCCGCCATGCAGGCCAGGCTGGCGGAAGAGGCACCGCCCACGATAGATCGCCAGCAGTGGCGGCGCACCAAGGCGCTGTATAAGGCGTACGGCAATAAGCCTCTTTGGCTCACCTCCGAGGGCTTGCACGAAACGCGCACCCGCGCGCTAACCGACGCCATCCTGGCCGCCCATTCCGACGCGATGCGGATCGACGATTACCCGATCAGTCGGCTTGCGAGCGCCCTGGCGGCGATCAAGGGCACGCGGGAGCCGACCGCCGAACAGTTCGCGGAAGCCGACGTCGTGTTCACTGCGTCCTACGTCGCCCTGGGCGAGGACCTGCTCACCGGTCAGATCAATCCCAAGACGGTGGCGCAGAGCTGGTTCGTCGATCCAATGGACGAGAACGTGGACAGCGCGCTCGCACGGGGACTGCGCATAGACGCGCTGGACCGGTCGCTGGCCACGATGCGACCGCAGGACGCCGACTATCGCGGACTCCGGGCCGAGCTGGACCGCTACCGCAAGCTGGTGCTGGCGGGCGGATGGCCACGGGTGCCGCTCGCGGGCTCCGTGAAGCCCGGCGAGCGGATCGACCCCGCGGTCGCCACTGCGCTTCGCGCGCGCCTCACCGCGCAGGGCTTCACCATCGCGGAGGCGGCCCCGGGCGACACCGGGCGACGACCCGTCGCCGCGCCGGCCGCGACCTACGACCGATCGCTGGCCTCCGCGGTAGCGGAGTTCCAGGCGCGAAGCGGAATCGTGGTGGACAGCATGCTGGGCGGAGAAACGCTGGAAGCGCTCAACAAGCCGGCGCAGTACCGGCTCGCGCAAATTGCGGCGAACATGGAGCGGTTCCGCTGGCTCCCGCGCTCCCTCGGCGCGCGGTACATCTTCGTCAACGTACCCGCGTTCCGCCTCGAAGCGTGGGAGGGCGGCAAGATAGCGCTCGAGATGAAAGTGATCGTCGGTCAGGAATACGAGGACCGGGCCACTCCCGTGTTCAGCGACTCGATGGAGTACGTGGTATTCCGTCCGTACTGGCTGGTGCCGCCGGGGATCGCCGAAAAGGAGATCTTCCCGAAAGGCCCCGGCTACCTCGCCGCCAACAACATGGAAGTGTACACGGCGCAGGGTGAGACCCGGATCCGGCAGCGGCCCGGCGACGACAACGCGCTCGGCAAGATCAAGTTCATGTTCCCCAATGACTTCAACATCTACCTGCACGACACGCCGGACCGGGAGCTGTTCAAGGAAGACGTGCGGGCCTTCAGCCATGGCTGCATTCGCGTCGAGCGGCCCGACCGACTAGCGAACTGGGTGCTCGGCTGGCCGCAGGACCGGATCGATCAGGCGATGAACAGCGGCCCGGACGACCGGACGGTGAAGCTGCCGAAGAAGATCCCGGTGTACATCGCATACATCACGACCTACATGCGCGGCGGGCAGCTTTACTTCGGCAACGATCTGTACTCGCGCGATGACAAGCTGATGGAAGTTGTCGCGCCTGCGGCGATGCCGACGGCGCAGGCGGTGGCCGCGGTGCAGGCTCTGCGGAGAATCGCTGAGAGATAACGGGGAACGGCGAACTGCGAACTGAATAGCTGACCGCTGCCTGCTGAAAAGCGCTGCCCGCTGATCGGCCGCCGACGACGTTGACCTTCTTGTGTAGTTCGCCGGCGAAATGCAAAGACAGGTCAAAATTGTTCGCAGCCGAATGGCGGGCAGCGTCTTAGCGGGCAGCCGCCAGCTATTCAGTTCGCAGTTTTTTCCTCTTCGGCTGCAAGTGCAAATCCGACCAAAACGGCGCGCTCTATGCAAATGAGATGAGCAGTATTTCTCATCACATTTCGCGGAGGTTAACGTGGCAGACCGCACTGATTTTTCAGACGAAGCGCGCGACAAGAACCCCGGAATCGGCGAGCAGGCCGGTGAGGGCGTGGGCGGGATCGGCGGGACGCTCGCGGGCGCGGCCATTGGCTCCGTCGGCGGCCCGATCGGCGCCGTTATCGGCGGAATCGCGGGCGCGCTGGGCGGATGGTGGGCGGGCGAGAAGGTCGGACGCGCCGCCGAGGACTTTGGCGATCACGAGCCGTACTACCGGACGCACTATGACGCGAACAACTCCAGCACCGTGGACTGGAATACAGCGCGCACGGGCTACGGGCTCGGCCACGTGGCCGGCCGCAATCCGACGTACCGCGGCCGTAGCTACGACGATATCGAGGCCGATCTTCGCAAAGGCTGGAAGGATCGCGACCGCGACTTCGACAGCGTCCGCCCGTACGTGAGGCACGGGTACGAGCGAACGTCCAAGTCCGACTGGAGCGATTTGTAGCTTCTAGATCAGAGCGGATTCGGGCGCCGGGGTCGTTCTAAGGGGGCGTCTTAGCGAGCGTAGTTTGCTCGCGTAGCCCCCGCGAACGACTCCGGTCGCCCGAATCCGCTCAGACCGCAGTAGTTAACTGATCGTCACCTTCTCCATCACGACGTTCGTCTTCGGCCGGTCGCCGGGCGCGGTCGGAGTCGCGCCGATCTTATCCACCACGTCCATTCCTTCCACGACCTTCCCGAACACCGCGTGCTTGCCGTCCAGCCACGCGGTCGGCGCGAGGGTGATGAAGAACTGCGAGCCACCTGAATTCGGGCCCGCGTTCGCCATGGACAGTATCCCCGCGGAGTCATGCTTGAGCTCGGGATGGAATTCGTCCGGAATCGTGTAGCCGGGCCCGCCCGTGCCCGTGCCCTTCGGGTCGCCGCCCTGGATCATGAAGCCCTTGATGACGCGGTGAAAGATCACGCCGTTGTAGAACCCCTTCTCGGCGAGGTCTATGAAATTCTTGGTGGTCTTGGGGGCGCGATCCTCGAGCAGCTCGACTTTGAAAGTGCCGAGGTTGGTCTCGAATTTGGCGGTACGATTCACGGAATTCTCCGGGCGAGGGTGGTCACGGTACAATAACCGTCGGCCCGATGTTGTTCGACTGCGGACTGAGGAATGAGGACCCATGCGGCCTCAGGACCAACAGCAACCGAGGATCTACGATTAAGTGAGGACCGAGGAGCCGTTCCCCGTCGTTCCGCTTATCCTCAGTCCTCACTTAATCGCCGATCCTCGGTTGTAGTTGGTCCTGAGGCCGC
>CALMKE010000145.1 GCA_937867645.1 uncultured Gemmatimonadota bacterium
GGCGCGCGGCGATCCCGATCAGCAGCACGAACGGCAGGACGCTGGCGAGCACCAGAAAGAGGAGTCTCTTTCGGAGGCCTGTGGGTATGGGGAGGGCCAGCCGGGGCACAGGCATTACGGAGGGAGGGGGACTCGAACCCCCAAGCGCTTGCGCGCGCCGGTTTTCAAGACCGGTGCCTTACCAATTAGGACTATCCCTCCACCTCGAAAGATAGGCCCGCGGGCAAGGCCCCGCGCCGATGACTTACGGCGCGGGCCCCGTGTCCGCCCGAGGCGGCGCCGGCTGCTGCTGCGGCGGCGTGCTCGGAATCGCGTCTTCCAGGTGCGACGCGCGCGCGATGGCGACGACCTCGGAATACACGCGGGTCGCATCCGCCCCGCGGCCCGCTTCGATCAGTGCCTGAGCGAGCAGGTATCCCGTGCGGACGTACAGGTACGGAATGTTGACCGATGCCTTGTCGACCCACCGGCCGCGCTCGACCATCTCGTCGGGCGCCGTATAGCTGTCCCACATCGCGAGCGAGGCAGGCAGGTCGAACCATCCCTCGCCAGGCAGCCACATCAGGTCCTTCGACGGCGCCGGCTCGCTCGGCACCAGCTTGCGCGCGAGTCCCGTTCCGACGACCATGCGGCCCAGCCCCAGCTCCTCCGCGTAGTTGCCCGTGGTGCGGCTGAAGTAGACCGGGCGCTGCGGGTACGAGTCGCGAATGAGATACAGCACGAAGATGTCGGCCCGCGCGAGCCCCATAACGCCGTAGCCGATGTTGCGCGGCTCGATGCGCGCGACGATGCCCGTGCCTTCCTTGCGGAAGACCTGCGCTTCGTTCAGCTCGAGCGCGAGCGGAACGGCGTCGGACTCCTTGAGCGTCATCCGGAGCGGCGGATCCTGCGGTTTCGGCCACACTCGGCCGCGGTAGATCTCCGGCCCGCGCTCGGCGTCGTACTCCGCGGTCGGGCGGCGGATTATCTGCCGGGTGTACCACTCCGTGTTGAGCAGCGACGTGTTCGCGACGAGCACGTCACGGCGGATTCCCTCCACTTCCTGGGCGTACCAGAGCGGGAATGTGTCGTTGTCGCCGGCGGTGACGAGGATGCCGTACGGCTCGACGGAGTTGAGCAGGTCGGCCGCGAAGTCGCGCGTGTCGGTCTGTCCCGCGCGCGACGCGGAGGTCCAGTTCGCGAGCAGCGGGATCAGCGCGATCGCCAGCACGGGTGAAGCCGCGAGCCAGCTCTTCTGCCGCGGGACGGTGACGGTCTCGTTGCCGAGCTTCACGTCGTCGGCGCCCGCGAGCGCCGCGAGCGTCTCCCACACCCACACCAGGCCCAGCGCGGCCCACACGCTCCACGTGGAGAAGCTCCACAGGTAGAAGTAGTCGCGGTCGCGGACTTCGCGCGGCACCGAGTCTCCGAGGTCCGGCGCCTGCGAGAAGCCGTACTTGAAGTTCATGTAATAGATCAGGCCGAACGTCACGGTGAAGACGAGCGAGCCGAAGAACCAGAACGAGTTGCGGTCGCGGCGCCAGTGGACGTAGCCGCCGAGCCCGCCGAGCAGGAGGAAGATCGTGGCGAGCAGCGTCTGGACTCCCGGGCGCTGGCCCAGGTGGTCGCGGACCCACTGCCACTTGAAGTACAGCCACCACATGCCGACCTGCGCGCTGAACGGTGCCTGCCGCTCGGTCAGGGCGGGCTTGCCGTACTGCTCGCGGTCGAAGTTGTACTTGAATCGCTTGTACGTGACTTTGTCGAACGTGCACGCCGCGGCGAGCTTCGACTCGCACGCCGTGGGCTCGCCTTCGTTGATGGCGGGGAAGAACGCGGCGCGGATCGGCTGCGTGGCGTACGGCGTCATGCCCAGCAGGATCGCGCCTACGCCGGCGGCGATCAGCCGCCATCTCAGAATCGTGCGCGGTCGCCGTATGAGCACGGCGATCGCGAGCGGCGGGAGGACGAGAAAGCCGGCCATGTGGTTGGCGTAGCCGAGCCCGCTGATGTACGCGATGAGAATGAGCAGCTTGTCGGCTTTCGGTCCGTCGGGGTCGTCGCACCAGCGGACGATGAGCCAGGCGGAGATCGCCATGCCCACGAGCGAGAGCGTGTACACTTTCTCATTGACGACCGACTGCGACCAGACCGTGAACGCCGTCGCGCCGATGAGAGCGGCGAGCGAGCCGCCCGCGATGCGCTGCCACCTGCGCGGGAGCCAGCTCACGAGCACGCGCTCGGTCACCAGGAACCACATCCCCGCGGACACCGCGCTGCACAGCGCGGCGAAGATGTTGATCCGCATCGCCACGTTGGGCGCGATCGGAAGGATCGTGAACACCCGGCCCATCAGGATGAACAGCGGATTGCCGGGCGGGTGCGGAATGCCGAGGATGTACGCGGCCGCGATGTACTCGCTGGTGTCCCACATCGCCGTCGAGGGCGAGAGGGTCACGAGGTACAGCAGGAAGACCAGCGTGGTCGCGATGGCCGCTGCTTTGTACGACGGTCTGTAGTCGAGCTGGGCGGCTGAAGCCGTCATGCTGCTCTTTTCAGAAGTTGGTGTTGCTGCGGCCGGGGCGGCCCGATGACCACCAAAGGTAGCAGCCCGCCCATTAGTGGCGGAACTGCCGCTGTCCCGTAAATACCATCGCGATGCCGTGTTCGTTCGCGGCCGCGATCACTTCCTCGTCCCGCACCGACCCGCCGGGCTGAATGATCGCGGTCACGCCGGCCTCGGCAGCCTGGTCTATCCCATCCCGGAAAGGGAAGAAGGCATCGGACCCCAGGACCGAGCCCGCGGTCTCGTGCCCTACGGTCTTCGCCTTGTGCACCGCCACGAACGCCGCGTCCACCCGCGACATCTGCCCCGCGCCGATCCCAATCGTCGCGCCGTCGCGGACGAGCACGATCGCATTCGATTTGACCGAGCCGACCGCGCGCCAGGCGAACAGCATGTCGCGCCGCTCTTCGTCGTTCGGGCTCCGCGACGTCACGACGTTCCACCGGTTCTCGTCGGCCGCGCTCTCCGCCCGCTGCTGCACCAGCATTCCGCCGCGCACCCGCTTGTAGTCCAGCGCGTCGCGCTCCCACTGCGCCCGGCCCTCCAGCACCCGCAGGTTCTTCTTCCGTCCCAGCGCCTCCAGCGCGCCCGCCGTGAACGATGGCGCCACGACGCACTCGACGAACAGGCTCGCGACAGCGTTCGCGACCTCGTCGTCCACCTCCACGGTGAACGAGATGGCGGAGCCGAACGCCGACACGGGATCGCACGCCAGCGCCTTCCTGTATGCGTCCAGCGCGCTCGTACCCGTCGCGATGCCGCACGGAGTCGTGTGCTTCACGATCGCGCAGCAGGTCGCGTCGCCGAACGCGTCCGTTGCGAACAGCGCGCCTTCCAGGTCCAGCAGGTTGTTGAACGACAGCTCCTTGCCGCCCTTCTGCACCAGCTCCGATAGCCCGCGCGCGCCCTTCTCCACGTAGAACGCCGCGAGCTGGCCGGGATTTTCCCCGTAGCGCAGCGTCTGCTTGCGCTCGAGCGACGTGAGCAGCCTGTCCGGGAACAGCTCGCCCCGGTTGCCCGCGAACCAGGTCGCGATCGCGGCGTCGTATGCCGCCGTATGCGCAAACACCTTCTCCGCCAGATCCCGCCGCAGCTCGACGTCGTCGTGCTTGTCGCGGAGCCCGGCAAGCACCCGCTCGTAATCCGCGGGGTCCACCACCACCGTGACCGATGCGAAGTTCTTCGCCGCCGAGCGCAGCATGGACGGCCCGCCGATGTCGATCTGCTCGATGGACTCTTCCGGCGTCGCGCCGGGCTTTCTGATCGTCTCGGCGAACGGATACAGGTTGACCACGACCAGGTCGATGGGCGTGATGCCCGCGCCCGCGATGGCCTGCATGTGCTCGTCCAGGTCCCGGCGCGCGAGCAGCCCGCCATGCACGGCGGGGTGCAGCGTCTTCACGCGTCCGTCGAGCATCTCCGGAAAGCCGGTCACCTCCGACACATCGCGCACGGCGAGGCCCGCGCCGCGCAGCGCCTTCGACGTCCCGCCGGTGGAGATCAGCTCCCAGCCGAGCTGGCTCAGGCCGGTCGCGAACTCGACCAGCCCGCTCTTGTCGGAGACCGACAGCAGCGCGCGTGGCATTATTGCCGCCCCGCGGCGAGCCTGGCCGGCGCCAGGCACGCGACCATGTCGAGCACTCTCGGAAACAGGACGTGCTCCACCTTCAGCACGCGCTCCGCGAGCAGCTCGGCGGTGTCGCCCTCGTAAATGGGGACCGGCCAGCGCGCGATCACGTCGCCGCTGTCGTACTCCTCGTCCACGAAGTGGACCGTCACCTCGGTCTCCTTCATTCCGGCGGCGAGCACTGCGTCGTGCACCCGCACGCCGTACATGCCCGCGCCGCCGAACCGCGGGAGCGGGGCGGGGTGGACGTTGATGATCCTGTCCTTGTACAGCCGCGTGACCTCGGCGGGCAGCAGCTTGAGATAGCCGGCGAGGGCGACCATGTCGATCGAATTCGTGTCGAGCATTTCTATGAGTGCCTTTCCGTTGGATGGATCCGCGATGTGCTCGGCGGGGATGCCGCGCGAGCGCGCCCGCTCGAGCGCGGGCGCGTCCTTCCTGTTCGATGCGACCAGCGCGACCTCGCACGAGCTCAGCTCGCCGAGCCGCTCGCAATGCGCGAGAATCGCCTCGAGATTGGAGCCGCGACCGGAAGCGAGCACCGCCACGCGCGAGCGCATCAGGCGATTCTACCGCCGAGCGGCCGCGTCAGTAAGGCCGAGCATCCGGTCCACCGCTTCCGCGAGCGACGCGACCGTCTGCGCCTCGCGCTCGGCCCACTCAACGTCTTCCGCGGTGGTCGCGGGCGTCACCAGCAGATAACCGGTTCCGCCGAACGGCAGCGCGGGGCTGACGTCGCGCACTTTGTCGCCGACGAACGCGGCGCGGCTGCCTGGAACGTTGAACTCCCGCAGCGCGGCGTCGAACAAAGCCGTGCCGGGCTTGCGGCACGGACAGGGATTGGCGGCGTCGGGTGCGTGCGGACAGTGATAGACGGCGTCGAGGCGCGCGCCGGTTTTCTCGAGCTCCGCCGCGATCCTCTCGTTCACCTTCTCGTACTCATCCGCTCCGAAATACCCGCGCCCTATTCCGGATTGATTGGTGACGACGACCACGGGGATGCCGGCCCGGTTGATTCGCGCGATGGCTTCCGCCGCGCCCGGCAGAACCCGCACGTCGTCCGGACGGGAGATGAAATGCGTATCCTCGATGATCGTGCCGTCACGGTCGAGGAAGACGATGCCGGGGCGCTCCACTATGCGAGCGCCTTCGCTACGGCGCTCACCAACGCCTCGTCCTCGCGCGGCTGAACCGATCGCACGTCGAGGAGGAGCTTTCCGTCCCGAATGCGTCCGATTACCGCCGGGTCGGCGGCGCGCAGCGATTTCTCGAGCAGCTCCGCGATTCCGTCGAGCGCCACGGCGAACGAAGGCAGCGCGGCGTTAGGGAAAGAGCCGCCGCCGACGGAGGATTCCGACGCCACGACGTCGCACCGCACGCCGCGCTTCCGCAGCGCCGCCGCGATTCCTTGCGCGCGCGATTGCAACGACTCAGGCGTGGCGGAGAGCATCGCGAGCACGGGGATCTCGCGCAAAGCCATGGCGCGGTCGCGATACAGCGCGAGCGTAGCGCCGAGCGCGGCAATGGTGAGCTTGTCAACCCGCAGCGCGCGCGCGAGCGGGTTGGCCCGCAGCTTCTCGATCACTGCCGCTTTGCCCAGCATGATGCCGGCCTGCGGCCCGCCGAGCAGCTTGTCGCCGCTGAGCGTGACGACGTCGGCTCCGTTTCGCAGCGCGTCCGACGCAGTGGGCTCGTCGCGCAGGCCGAATTCGTCCAGCGGGATGAGCAGGCCGCTGCCGAGGTCGTGTACCACGGAGACGCCCTTCTCCTTTCCCAGCGCCGACAGCTGCGCCGCCGAAACTTCCGCGGTGAACCCGGTGATGGAGAAATTGCTGCGGTGGACCTTGATGATCGCGCCCGTGTCGGGCGTGATCGCGCTCGCGTAGTCCGCGAGGTGGGTGCGGTTGGTGGTCCCGACCTCGACGAGCCGCGCGCCTCCGCGGCGCATGATGTCGGGGATCCGGAAGCTCCCGCCGATCTCGACCAGCTCGCCGCGCGACACAATCACTTCCCGGTCGCGCGCGAACGTATCCACCGCGAGGATCAGCGCGGCCGCGCAGTTGTTCACGACGAGCGCGTCCTCGCAGCCCGTGATCTCCCGCAGCAGCGCGACGCAGTGGCTGTAGCGCGAGCCGCGCTCGCCGGCGGCGAGATCGTACTCGAGATTCGAGTAGCCGCCGGCGATTTCCTGAATGGCGGCGACCGCCGCGGCCGGCAACGGCGCGCGTCCCAGGTTCGTGTGCAGCACGACGCCCGTCGCGTTGATCACCGGCCGAAGCGACGGGCGCGTGATTCCCGCGAGCTCCGTCCTCACCAGCTCGCCCCAGGCGTCGGCGCTCGCGGGCGCGGGCCGCGATCCCGAGCGCACGCTGTCTATCGCCGCGCGCACCGCGGTGGTCACCGTCGGACGCGGCGCGCTCGCGAGCAGGGGGGCGAGCGCCGCGGATTCCAGCAGCGTGCCGACGCCGGGCAGCTCGCGCCGCTCGTCCCGCGCATCCTGTGCGCGCCCCGCAGCGCTGCTCAGCGTCGCCTCACGGCGGCGTCACGGGTGGAGTCGGCGCCGGCACCGGTATCGTCACCGCGCGGCGTGACTCCGTGATGCGGCCAAGCAGGCCGGGGAAGCCGTTCGCGACGACCGTGTAGCTCCCGCCAGGCCGCAGCGGCGCGGCCAGCACGACAATCACTTCCCGGTAAGGCCGAGCGCGCAGCATCGTGGGCGGAGGCACCGGGACACGCGCGGCGGTGTCCGCGGGAGCGTCTTGGGGCAGAGAGACGCTCGCGATTGCTACCGGCAGCGAATCCGGGCCCAGCACGCGAATCCAGGACGGGTCGAGCGGGGTCCGGGCGTCGGCCGGCAGGTCGAATTGAACGCGCAGAGTGACCGAGTCCGCCGCCATGACTTCCTGTATTCGCGGACCGACGGAGTCGTGCACGAACGCGAACAGCTGCACCGAGGCAGTGTCGGCCAGCGCTACCGTCACCGTGTCCCATGGCTCGCGCGGATCGAGCGCGCGATTGCGGTTACCGTCCACGACTCCCTTGAGCTCGTAGCTGCCCGGCGGGAGATGCGCGAGAGTGAACGCTCCCGCGCTGTCGGCGTGCGTGACGTAGATGGTGCTGTCCGCCGCGATCGCCTGCACCAGTCCGCTCGCCACCGGCTTGCCGGCGGCCCAGTCGAACAGCACGCCGCCTATCGCCGTCGCCGGAATCACCGGCCCGGTCGCGAACAGAGTTCCCGCGCCCTCCTTGCGCACGTTGCCGCGGAGATCGGCGAGGCCGGGCAGCATCGTCACGCTGTACACCGTGTTGGGCCGCCAGCCGCGGCGCGGGCGCACGGAGATCTCTTCGCGCTGCCACTCGACCACCGGAGTGCCGTGTTGCGGCGATATGAGAAACAGTCCCGCGAGCGTAGTCGCTCCCGGCGGCGTCTCGCTGACTACCTCATCGAATCTGAAGATCACGCTGCGCGGAGCGATGCTCAGGCGGCCGCTGTCGGGCGCGACGCCCACGAGCCGTGGTGCCTCGGTGTCCGGCGGACCGCCCGGCGGCATCCCCGGGGAAGCGCAGCCGGCCGCGACGCACGCGGCGAGAGCGCCCGCGATCAGCCGCATAGCGACTCCACCTTCCGCGCGAGCATCTCCCGCCGCGCGAGCCATTCCTTCTCCTTCGATCGCTCGGCGTCCACGACGTGCGCGGGCGCGCGGGCGGTGAAGCTCTCGCTCGCGAGCCGCGCGCCGAGCTGCGCGAGCTGCTTCTCGAGCTGCTCCAGCTCCGACCTGAGCTTGCGGCATTCCTTCTCCACGTCCACGATCCCCGCGAGCGGCGCGACCAGCTCGGCGCCGCCGGCGAGCACGACGTGCGCGGCCGCGCCCTCGGGTGGCGACGACGCGACTGAGACCTCGGCGCGCGTGAGCCGCCCGATCAGTCCGGATTCGCTCTCGTACACGCGTCCGTCGCCGCGCGCCACGATAGTCGCCGCGATGGTCCTGGCCGGCGCGATGTTGTAGTCGGCGCGGATCTGCCGCAGCGCGACCACCGCCTCGCGAACGCGCTCGAAATCCTCCACCGGCGCGTGGCCGCCGCGCTTCGGCCAGCTGGACGACGCGAGAAACGCGGATGCGCGCGACTCGATCCCCGGCAGCTGCTGCCAGAGCGCCTCGGTGATGAACGGCACGATCGGGTGCAGCAGACGAAGCGCGTCGTCGAACACGTGCACCAGGACGGCGCGGGCGACGTCGCGGTCTTCGCCCGGCTCGGCGAGCCTCGCCTTGGTGGTCTCGACGTACCAGTCGGCGAGCTCGTTCCACACGAACCGGCGGGCGATCTCGGCGTACTCGCTGAGCCGCAGTCCCGCGCGCAGCTCGTTCTCCGACCACACTTCGCCGCCCGGGCGCGGCGGGCCGAGCGCGGAGTCGCACTCCTCGATCGCCGTGTCGAGGCGCGCCAGTATCCAGCGATCCGCGAGCGTGAGTCGCGACTCGCTGATACTCGACAGCGGCGCCACCGCTTCATCACCGATGTTGCTGAGTAAAAAGCGGCCGATGTTCCACAGTTTGGTGGCGAAGTTCCGGCCGACGCCGAACGTCTTCTCGAGGTCGGACGGATCCATGATGATGTCGGCGCCCATGCCGAGGCCCGACACGACGGTGTAGCGCAGCGCGTCCGCGCCGAAGCGGTTCACCACGTCGAGCGGGTCGATGCCGTTACCGAGCGACTTCGACATCTTGCGATGCTGCGTGTCGCGCGCGAGGCCGTGCAGGTAGATCGTGTGGAACGGGGCGTCGCCCATGAACTCGTAGCCGGCCATCACCATCCGCGCGATCCAGAAGAACAGGATGTCGGGGGCGGAGACGAGCACGTCCGTCGGGTAGAACGCGCGCAGGTCCTTCGCGTTCCTGTCCGGCCAGCCGAGCGTGGAGAACGGCCAGAGCCAGGACGAGAACCAGGTGTCGAGCACGTCTTCGTCCTGCGTGACCGATCCGCCGCACGTGGGACACTTTTCGGGAGTGGTGCGGCTAACGACCGGGTCCGGGCAACGGACGCAATACCAGACCGGTATGCGGTGCCCCCACCAGAGCTGCCGCGAGATGTTCCAGTCGCGGATTCCCTCGAGCCAGTTCACGTACACCGCTTCCCAGCGCTCCGGCATGATCCGTATCCGGCGGTCGTGCACGGCCTTGAGCGCGGGCTCGGCGAGCGGCCGCATGCGCACGAACCACTGATCGGAGAGCCGGGGCTCGACCACCGTGTCGCAGCGGTAGCAGTGGCGGATAGCGTGCGTGTGCTTTTGTGTCTTCACGAGCGCCCCGGCGTCGCGCAGGAGCTCCACCGACCGTTTGCGGGCGTCCACGCGTTCGAGCCCGCGCATGGAATCGGGGATGAGGCCCGCGGCGTTCTGGTCCTCCCCGATCGTTCCATCGGGAAGGATCACCGACGGCATCGGCAGTCCCTGCCGCAGGCCGATCTCGAAATCGTTGTGATCGTGCGCCGGCGTGATCTTGAGCGCGCCCGTGCCGAACTCGGGATCCACCCCGGGATCCGCGATGACCGGGATGGCGGTGCCGAGCAGGGGATTGCGCACGTTCCTGCCGACGAACGCGGCGTAGCGCTCGTCCTCCGGGTGCACCGCGATCGCGACGTCGCCGAGGATCGTCTCGGGGCGCGTGGTCGCGACGGTCACGTAATCGGGCTTGTCGGCCGGCGAGTCGGCGAGCGCGTATCGCACGTAATGGAGAGTGCCTTCCTCTTCGGCGTGCTCCGCTTCCTCGTCGCTGAGCGAGGTCATGCAGCGGGGACACCAGTGGATCACGCGGTGCCCGCGGTAGATGAGCCCGCGCTCGTACAGCGTGACGAACACTTCGCGCACGGCTACCGACAGCTCGGGCGAGAGGGTGTACGCGGTGCGGGTCCAGTCGCACGACGCGCCGATCGCGCGGAGCTGCTGCAGGATGGTCCCGCCGGTCTGTTCCACGAACGCCGCGGTGCGCTTCACGAACGCGTCGCGCCCGATGTCGAACCGGGTCTTGCCTTCGGCCGCGAGCGAGCGCTCGACGACGTTCTGCGTGGCGATGCCGGCGTGATCGGTACCAGGGACCCAGAGCGTCTCGTCGCCGGACATGCGGCGCCACCGCGCGATCACGTCCTGCACGGTGTCATCCAGGCCATGGCCCATGTGCAGCACGGCCGTGACGTTCGGCGGGGGGATTACGATCGCGAACGGCTCGCGGTCGCCGCCGAGCCGGGTGGATCTATCGGGGTCGGCGGTAAAGATTCCGGCCGCTTCCCAGCGCGCGTACAGGGCGCGTTCGGTCGAGGCTGGATCGTATGTGGGGGGAAGGGCGCCCATGCATCAAGTTAGTTGCTGCCACTGTTTGAGGCAGCAGGCCATGCTTGGGGCTCGCTTAGCGCGGTGTGCGTTTACCGTTGAACCGTTTACCCGTTGGGACGTTTACGGACGGCGGTTCCCGCCGCAGTCACGTCCTAACGCTTCACGGAAGAACGGGGAACGCACACCGCTCGCCGTTGTGCCTAGTCCGCCAGTCCGTTCCCGTTATTGGGCTCGGCTACATGGTCGGCCTTAGGCACGCCGGAAGGAGCAACGGCGGATCCGCCCGTTCGATCTCCCTTCTTTCCGCGTTTAACCGGGGGCTTCTTCGCTTCGGAAAATCCGGCGATGTCGTCTACCGCTTCGTCGAGCGCGGCGGCTTCGCTGTTCCAGCGATCCTCGAGCTCGGGGCGCGGATCCGCGTGCCGGTCGAATTCCGAAGAGTTGCCCTGGCGGCGCCGGCCGGTGCCCACGCTCTGGCCTTCCCAGTGCGCTTCGGTCAGCGTCGGGTCGCCATCGGCGTACTTCCGCGCCGTAGCGTCGAGCATGTCTTCGGCCGGCCGCACCGCGACGCGATTGACCACGGTGTCAACGCCCGGCACTCCCCGCGCGACCGTGACCGCGTGCGCCACCTCGGAATCCGCGTTCACCCAGCCCGTCAGCTCGATGATCCCCTCGCTGATCGCGCCGATGTCGATCGGGCGCTCCTGCAGGATGGGATCGTTGCTGAACGCCTCGAGCACGCGTTCCTCCAGCTCCATCGAGCCGTCCACGTCGATGTCGTCGTAGTCGTCGCTCGCCGAGGCGATGCCCACCCCCGTCTCCGCCAGACCGGCGCGGCCCGCTCCATCGGGAAGGTCGAACTCGTCGTCGTCGTAAGCGTCGAACTCCTCGTCCTCCAGCAGCTGGTCGGCGCTGTCGCCGGCGAAGAGGTCGCGCAGCTTCCCGGGAAGCTCCCGCAGCGCGCCCGAGCGTTGCGAGATCACCACGCCGGCCGCGAAACCCGCGACCGCGCCGGCGAGTAGATACAGCATTCCCTGCGACGTGGAATCTTCGTCGTGATAGCGGAACGGAGCCATGATGTGATCCTGTAGCGGAAGGTGTTGGTGAGACTTAGCTTACGCCTTCAGAAGAGTGCAATCTGCCACGCGATGGAAAAGCAAGAACAAGGCCACTTGGAAACAGTAACTCTCACACTCCCCGATGGTAAAGAACGCGCGGTTCCCGCGGGGACGCCGGCGCGCGACGTAGTCGCGTCCATCGGCCCGCGACTCCTGAACGACGCGATCGCCGTGGAAATCGACGGCGCCGTGCAGGATCTGGCGACGCCGATTCGCTCAGGCGGGTCGTTTCGCGTGCTGACCGAGCGCGACCCCAGGTCGCTGGACGTGCTGCGGCATTCAGGCGCGCACGTTCTGGCGACCGCGGTGCGCAGACTGCGCCCCGGCGCGAAGATCGGCTTCGGCCCGGCGATCGACGACGGCTTCTACTACGACTTCGAGGTCGCCGAGCCGTTCACGCCCGACGATCTCGAGGCGTTCGAGAAGGAGATGCGAAAAGTCGCCGCGGAGAAGTATCCGTTCGTCCGCGAAGAGCTCTCCAAGAGCGAGGCGCGGGACAAGTTCTCCGACGATCCGCTCAAGCTCGAGCGGCTCGAGGAGCTGCGGGACGACGAGGTCATCTCGACTTATACGGACGGGCCGTTCGTGGACCTGTGCCGCGGCCCGCACGTGCCGGATACTTCGTATCTGAAGCACTTCAAGCTGCTGCACACGGCGGGCGCCTATTGGCGCGGCGACGAGAAGCGGCAGATGCTGCAGCGGATCTACGCCACGGCGTTCTTCAACCAGAAGGATCTCGAGGAGCACCTGCACCGGCTGGAGGAGGCGAAGCGGCGCGATCACCGCGCGCTGGCGCAGCAGCTCGACCTGTATTCCACAGACCAGCGCATCGGCCCGGGGCTGATTCTCTGGCACCCGCGCGGGTCCGTGATCAGGAGCGAAATCGAGAACTTCGAGCGCGAGCTGATCATCCGGCACGGATACGACCTGGTGTACACCCCGCACATCCTGAGCGAGAAGATCTTCGAGATCTCCGGACACCTGGAGAATTTCCGCGAGAACATGTTCGGCGCGATGGACATCGAGGGCGCCGCGTACCGTCCGAAGCCGATGAATTGTCCCGGGCACATCTGCATCTACCAGTCGCGGCCCCGGTCGTATCGCGACCTGCCGATCCGGTACGGCGAGTTCGGCACCGTGTACCGGTACGAGCGAAGCGGCGTGCTGCACGGAATGCTCCGCGTCCGCGGCTTCACGCAGGACGACGCCCACATCTTCTGCACGCCGGAGCAGGTGCCCGACGAGATCTCCCGACTGATCGATCTGGTGCAGGAGATGCTCGCCGCCTTCGGCTACCCCTATACCATAGAACTGGCGACGCGGCCGAAAGACAAGGCGCTGGGGAGCGAGGAAGTCTGGGAGCAGGCGCAGACGCTGCTGGCCGACGTGCTCAAGTCGAGAGGGGAAGAGTTCACGATCGACGAGGGCGGCGGGGCGTTCTACGGCCCGAAGCTCGACTTCAAGCTGATCGACGCGATCGGCCGGAAGTGGCAGGGTCCGACCGTGCAGCTCGATTTCAATCTGCCCGAGCGGTTCCAGCTCGAGTACACCGGCGCCGACAACGCCACGCACCGGCCGGTGATGCTGCACCGCGTGCTGGTCGGCTCGATGGAGCGGTTCGTCGGCGGGCTGATCGAGCATTACGCCGGCGCGTTCCCGCTCTGGCTCGCGCCGGAGCAGATTCGCGTGCTGCCCGTCGCCGAAGAGCTGGCCGGATACGCGCAGTCGGTGGTGGATCGCCTGCGCGAGCTCGGGATTCGCGCCGAAGCGGACGCGCGGTCTGAGACGCTGAACTACCGGATCCGTGAAGCGGAGATGCTCAAGATCCCGTACATGGCGGTCGTGGGCAGGCGCGAGGCGGAAGGCCAGACGGTCGCGCTGCGGGCGCGGGGGCAGGGGAAGAAGCAGGAGATTCTGCGGGTCCCGGATCTGGTGGACAGGTTGAAGACCGAAATTGCTACGAGGGCGGTGGCTGCGGCTGGTGATTAGCTGCGCGGCAGCCCACGTGAATGTTGAAGGGGAATCCGGGCTCTCGGCTGTGAGCTGTCGGCAGTCAGTTGTCGGCAGAACTGCCGGATGACAGTCCTTGCCGTTTGCAGCATACGGCAAGGGCTGTCAATACGGTCGTTAATCCGACAGCTGACAGCCGATCACTGACAGCTAACAGCCCGGATTCCGGTGGGAGATTTCTGGAGGCAGCGCGGACACACGATAGGCTCTTTGTAACCCCAACCACACAGGTCGCCATGCGTCGTTCTCGGTTCTTTCCTCTCGCGGTCGCACTAGTCCTCGGTGGTGCTACCGCAGCCGCGCAGTCCCCGCCCGTTGCCGCCGTCGTCTCCAAGGTGGACACGCTGCACGGAAACGTCGTAACCGACAATTACTTCTGGCTGCGGCGGCGGGAGAATCCAGAGGTGATCGCGTACCTCCAGGCCGAGAACGCGTACACCGACACGATGATGGCCGGGACGCGGGACCTGCAGGAGCGGCTGTATCAGGAGATCCTGGCGCGGATCAAGCAGACCGACCTGTCGGTGCCCGTGAAGCGCGGTCCGTACTTCTATTACACGCGCACCGTCGAGGGCCAGCAGTATCCGATCTACGCGCGCAAGCGCGGCAGTCTGGAATCGCCGGAAGAGATCTATCTGGATCAGAACGTGCTCGCGCAGGGAAAGAGCTATCTCACGCTCGGCGTGACGTCGGTGAGCCCCGACCACAGGTTCCTGGCGTTCACGGTGGACACCACGGGCTCCGAGCACTTCACTCTGATGGTGAAGGATCTCGCGACCGGTGAAGTGCTGGCCGACCGGATCCCGGACGTCCACTTCTCGGTAGCGTGGGCGGCGGACAACAAGACGCTGTTTTATACGAAGACGGATTCGGCGCACCGGTCCGACCGCGTGCTCCGGCACATCGTCGGCACGCCGACCGCGAGCGATTCGGTCATCTTCCACGAGCCGAACGTGCTGTTCAACGTGGGCGTGTACCGCACCAAGGACGACGAGTACGTGATGCTTTCGGCGGAGAGCTTCACGAGCTCCGAGTACTGGTACGTCCCCGCGCGCACTCCGCTGGTGCCGTTCAAGGTCATCGCGCGGCGGCGTCCGGACATCGAGTACTCGCCGATCCACCACAAGGGACGGTTCTACATCACGACCAACGACGGGGCGACGAACTTCAAGGTCGTGGTCGCGCCGGCGTCGGATCCCTCGGCGGCCAACTGGCGCGACTACATCGCGCACAGCGACACGGTGTTGATCGACGGCATCGACGCCTTCAGCAACCACCTCGTGCTGTACGAGCGATCCAGCGGGCTCAGGAAGATCCGGATTCGGGACCTCAGGACGAACGCGGACCATTACATCTCGTTCCCCGAGCCCGTGTACACGTACAGCCCCGCGGCGAACCCAGAGTTCGACACGAACGTGCTCCGGTTCACGTACCAGTCGCTGATAACGCCCGCGACGGTATACGACTACGACATGGACACGCGCGCGCTCGAGCTGAAGAAGCGCACCGAGGTCCTCGGCGGATACGACCCATCGCAGTACGGCACCGAGCGCACCTGGGCCCGGGCGCCCGACGGCAAAATGGTGCCGGTCTCGCTGGTGTACCGGAAGCCGTTCGTCCGCGACGGCACGCGCCCGATGCTGCTGTACTCGTACGGGTCATACGGCTCGAGCACCGAGCCGAATTTCTCGTCGAGCAACCTGAGCCTGTTGGATCGCGGCATGGTGTACGCGCTGGCGCACATCCGCGGCGGCCAGGAGATGGGACGCGCCTGGTACGACGAAGGAAAGATGCTCAACAAGAGGAACACCTTCACCGATTTCATCGCGGCCGCCGAGCACCTGGTGCGCGAGCGGTACACGTCGTCGGACAGGCTCGCGATTCGCGGCGGCAGCGCGGGTGGACTGCTCATGGGCGCGGTCGTCAACATGCGCCCCGACCTGTTCAAGGTGGTGGTCGCCGACGTGCCGTTCGTGGACGTGATCAACACCATGCTGGACGCGTCCATTCCGCTGACCGCGCAGGAATGGGAGCAGTGGGGCAACCCCGCCGTGCGCGAGCACTACGAGTACATGCGCACCTACTCGCCGTACGACAACGTCGAGCGCAAGGCCTATCCGATGATGCTGGTGACGACTGGCCTCAACGATCCGCGTGTCGCGTTCTGGGAGCCCGCCAAGTGGGTCGCCAAGCTGCGCGCGATGAAGACCGACAACAACCTGCTTTTGCTCAAGACGAACATGGGCGCCGGGCACGGTGGCTCGTCGGGGAGGTACGACGCGCTGCGGGAAGTGGCGTTCCGGTACGCGTTCATCTTGAAGGGGTTGGGGCTGGAGAACGCGGAGCTAGCGAAATAAGAGGTATCAGGTATCAGGTATCAGAGGGGTGATCAGTTCCCGATACCTGATACCTGATACCTGATACCTGATACCTGATACCTGATACCTGATACCTGATACCTGATACCTGCTAACTTTCAGTCATGGATCTCTCCCGCCAACCAGTAATCGTCTCCGCTGTCCGCACCCCGATCGGCCGCTACCTCGGCGGCCTGTCGTCGCTCTCCGCCCCCGAGCTCGGCGCGATAGCGATCCGTGAAGCCGTCAAGCGCGCCGGCGTTCCCATTGAAGACATCGAAGAAGTGTTGATGGGCCACGTCGTGCAGGGCGGGACGGGGCAGGCGCCGGCGCGGCAGGCGGCGCTCAAGGCGGGACTGCCCGGATCCGTGGCGGCGACGACAATCAACAAGGTGTGCGGCTCCGGGCTCAAGGCGGTAATGCTCGCGGCGCAGTCCATCCGCGCGGGTGACCAGCAGGTGGTCGTGGCCGGCGGGCAGGAATCAATGTCCAGCGCGCCACACTACATCTATGGAATGCGCCAGGGGATCAAGCTGGGCGACCAGACGATCGCCGACGGAGTGATCAAGGACGGTCTGTGGTGCTCGTTCTGCGACGTTCACATGGGCGGCCACGCCGAGTACACCGCGCAGAAGGCGGGCGTGACCCGCGAGCAGCAGGACGAGTTCGCGCTTCAGTCACACCAGAAGGCGCTCGCCGCCATGGAAGGCGGGAAGTTCGAGGAGGAGATCGTCCCGGTCGAAGTGCCGGGGCGGAAGGGGCCGACGGTAGTCGGCGCCGACGAAGGCCCGCGCAAGGAAACCACGCGCGAGGCGCTCGGCAAGCTGCGTCCGGCTTTTCCCGGGAAAGCCGGCGAGCAGCTCAGCGTCACGGCGGGGAACGCATCCACGCTCAACGACGGCGC
>CALMKE010000146.1 GCA_937867645.1 uncultured Gemmatimonadota bacterium
AACCTGGTGACGTATGATCTGCCGGAGGATTACTACGACACGTACCGGGACCGGGTGGGCTCAGTGACGCCGGCCGATGCGTTGCGCGCGGCGCGCGAGCACATCAAGCCGGACTCATTACAAATGGTAGTCGTGGGTGATGTGACCCTGAGCGGAAACCTGGAAGAAATGGAGTTTAGTCTACAGGTTCGTGCTGAGCGCGAGTTGAATCCGAAGTAATCGGCCTCGCGCTGCTCCTCGGTGAATTCATCTACATGTAGATGATCCTCATGTAGATGATCATCATCATCCACAGATCCACGTCTAGGCCACAAGCGCGGTTAATTCCAACGGTCCGATCACGCCCAAGCGTTGTATTATTCAAGATAGGGCTTGAATTTGGCCGATTCAAGGTATAGCTTGAATTATGTCATTTTAAGCTATAGCTTGAATCTTACGGTCTTGTTCAGAGAGCATCCTTGGAGACTCGTATGCGCAAACCCGAAGACAAAAAGTCATACGTCCTTCAATCACCTGGGCAAATTGGTGCATATCTGCGCTCGTTGCGAAACACACAAGGATTGACGCAACGCGAGTTGGGGGCTCGCATAGGAGTCTCCGGGGCGAGAATCAGCGAAATAGAACACGATCCAGGCGCGCTCGGACTGACTCAACTTCTAAGACTGTTACACGTACTGAATGCGAGACTTGTGCTTGACGTTGGGGAACTAAGTCGAAATGCCCGGTTGAAAGGATCTACACCTACTGGGGAATGGTGAGACCTCCCTCAGGGCGCGCGCTCGACATCAGAATGAACGGCGAGCTCGTGGGGGTATGGTATCCCACTCGTGCGGACAAGCCGGTATTCCAATATGACGCTGAATGGCTGCGGTCGCCTCGAGTGCGATCACTATCCCTTTCATTGCCCATACTCCCCGGCAATGAGCCACACCGGGGCGATTACGTCGCGGCGTGGTTCGACAACCTCTTGCCTGAAAGCAGAGAGATTCGCGAGCGGATTGGCAGGCGATTTCGCACGCCATCGCTGCAGCCTTTCGATCTACTCGCTGCAATCGGTCGAGATTGCGTCGGCGCCGTACAAATCTTGCCGGCAGGGGCCGATCCTGGAGATGTACGCCGAATCGACGGAGACGGTCTTACCGACGCAGATGTAGCAACTCTGCTGCGCGATACCGTAGCACCGCAAATATTCGGCAACGACGACACGGCCGAATTCCGAATCTCGCTTGCGGGCGCACAAGAGAAGACCGCCTTGCTACGATTGGATAAGCAGTGGTGCTTGCCCCGTGCAGCTACTCCAACAACTCACATCCTCAAGCTGCCGCTCGGGAAGATTGGCAATCTCCGAGCTAACATGCAGGATTCTGTTGAGAACGAATGGCTTTGTTTGCATTTCTTGCGTGCGCTCGGCTTGCCGACGCCCGACGCGGAAATCGCGCGCTTTTCTGACAATCGCGGAGAAGTGAAAGCCCTCGTGGTTGAACGATTTGATCGTGAACTTGTTGAAGAAGGCGTGCCTCCGGCAAAAAGATGGATAATTCGACTTCCACAGGAAGATTTCTGCCAGGCGATTGGCATACCGCCTCAGCTCAAGTATGAAAGCGACGGCGGTCCAGGAATTCCTAGCATACTTACGTTGCTTCTTGCGGGTAACGAGCCTCAAGAAGACGCTCTAATCTTTGCCAAAGCTCAGCTTGCGTTCTGGCTTCTTGCAGCACCGGACGGCCATGCGAAGAATTTTTCGATCTTCTTAAAGCGTGACGGATACAGCATGACTCCGCTTTATGATGTGCTGTCGGCTTGGCCGGTTATCGGCAAGGGTCCCAACGAATGGGCGTATCAGGATGCAAAACTCGCGATGGCCGTTCGCGGCACTCGCCCTCACAGACACCTCGGAAGAATCTCCGTTCGTCATTGGAAACAGCTCGCAACAAACACCGGTGTACCCGACGCCTTTACTCACATGGTGAACGTCGTCGAGGTTGCATCTGAGGCTCTTGATGCGGTGTACAACCTTTTGCCCTCAGATTTTCCGGAATATGTCTGGGACCGCGTATCGAAGGGTGTGCTCTCTCACAGGGAGCATTTTCTCTCGGTCCTTCGCTCAGATTAGGTCAGTCTTCAGTTTACCTCATCCCTGACAAGGTGACGTCTTCTTCGGGTTCGGCGGCGCCTGCCGATGGCCCGAAAATGGGACCACAAGATACTGGCATAGGCGTGACCTGACGCCGGGTTATCTCAGCTCCCGCGCGGTGATCGTGCGCGTCCACAGCAGCGCACCGGCCGTGTCGTGCACGGAGATCTTCATCGATCTGTCCGTGCGCGGCCCGGTGAAGTCCAGCAACGCAAAGTTCCGCTGAGTCACCAGAGTGCCCGGCACGCTCGCCGCGTTCGCCTTACCGTCGGCGTACGCGCCGGCCGACAACGGCGAGACGGTGAGGTCGTATAGCGGATACGTGCCTTCCCGCTCCAGCCGCGTCAGCTCGGTGAGATGGCGGTCGCCCGAGAGGAACAGCACGCCCGGGATCTTCTCCCGGGTGATCGCGCGGATCAGCGCTTCCCTCTCCTCCGGATAATTCGCGAAGTTCTCGAACTCCGCGGCCGGACTCATCATCTGCCCGCCGACCGCGACGATCTTGAACGGCGCGGTGCTCGAAGACAGCGCGTCGATGATCCACTGCAGCTGGTGCTCGCCCAGGTACGTGCGGTTGCCGGTGGAGTCGCGGTCGTTCGGCGCGCGGTAGTAGCGGTCGTCGAGCAGGAAGAACTCGACGTCACCCCATTGGAACATCGTAGTGACGCCCGGCTTGCCGTCCACTCCGTAGGACGGGTTTCCCCAGAACAGCTGGAAGGCCTCGAGCGACTTGTCCTTGTGGACCCACGAGCGGTCGCTGTTGTTGGGACCGAAGTCGTGATCGTCCCAGGTGGCGTAGTGATGCGTGCTCGCGAGCAGCGGCTGCAGCTCGGGGATGGAACGGGTGTGGGTGTATCGCGCGAGGATGCCCGTGCGAGTGAACCAGTCGGCTTCGCGCAGGTACACGTTGTCGCCGAGCCATAGCATGGCGTCGGGCTTCATGCGGGCGATCGAGCTGAAGATCTCGAGCCCTCCCCCGTACGGAGTCCCGGGCCGGTCGTACAACGGCTCGTTGACGTACGCGCAGCTGCCGAGCGCGATGCGAAACGCGGGCGGGTCGCCGCGCCACTGCCAGAGCTTCTGCGTCTGAAAGCGGAGCGGATACGGCCGGCTCACGCGGCGTCCGTTCACGATGACGTCATAGAGATAAACGCGGCCTGGCTCCACACGATCGGCTATCTGTCTCGTCGTGTAAGCTTCCGATGCGATGGTGCTGGCACCAGCCGTGCGATGACGCACGCCGGGCGCGGCCGAGTCCCAGTACACGAAGTGCACATTGGCAGAGCCCGTCGTCTGGACCCAGAGCATCACTTCACGCATCTCGGAGTAGCCCAGCATCGGGCCGGAGCGGATGCCGACGGAGGATGACGCAGCGGTTGTCTGCGCCTGCGAGTGCATGGCGAGCGACAACAACAGTCCGAGCACGAAACCGAAGGAGCGCGATAACCGTTTCATTCGCATGATTGACTCGAGGAAGCCTTCCAGGATGACCACATGAAAAATGACGTGCTGATCTCGTCCACGCGCCTGTACGAGGGAAAGATCTTCAAGCTCGATCTGGACCGCATCCGGTTTCCGGATGGCAGCGAAGGCGAGATGGCGGTGGTCCGACACCCGGGCGCCAGCGCGATCGTCCCCTTCCTCAGCGACCCGGCCGGTGAAGATCCGGACCTGCTTCTGCTTCGGCAATACCGCTACGCGGGGGGTGGATACCTGTACGAGATACCCGCGGGCCGGCTCGACGGAAATGAGAAGCCGATCGAATGCGCGCACCGCGAGCTACGGGAGGAAACCGGATGCACCGCCGAAAGTGTCGAAGAGATGTGCGCGCCTCTCATGACGCCGGGCTTCGCCGACGAGAGGATCCACATCTTCCTCGCGACCGGGCTGACGCGGGGCGACACGGCTTATGAAGCGGACGAGTTCGCCGAAGTCGAAGTCGTTAGGCTGTCCCGCGCGCTGTCCATGATCGAGCAAGGTCAGATCGTGGACGCGAAGACGATCATTGGGATCCTGTTCGCGGCGGGGTTCAGGTTGGGAAGGTAACGGCCCTGCGTCCTGCGTCCAGGAAGCCCCGATGGTCACACATATAGTAGTAGAGGCGATTTTCGGTCAAAATGACTTGGCATCTTAACAATCCGTTTGGGGGCGCGTCAAAAATGTTCCATGGGTGTCCTGCTTCAGGGACACAGGGGGTGCCAACCAGTGGGTGTCTGACACGTAACATATTGATGTAAAATGATTTATGGCGGTGGCACAACACGGCACGACCGATGCTACTTAGTACCGCGAAGCACCCACGTCCCTTCGACTGAGGTCGTTCCTCAGCCGAACGGGCCCGGGAACCTGCATAGAGAGGAGACCACATGGCCGCTAGCGTAGTCCGCAAGCAGTTGATCACCACTCCGGCCGTATCGGTTCGCGAGCAGCTCAAGCTGGCGGACGATTCGGGCGTGGTCACGGCCTTCCTCGGCGGCGAAGAGCGGGCCTTCGAGGAGCTGGTCGTCAGGTACCAGACGCGGCTGCTCAACTTCATCTACCGGACCGTGGGAGACCGGGAGCGGGCTGAAGACCTCGTGCAGGAAGTTTTCATTCGCGTATATCGCCACCTGCATCGCTTCGACCGCTCGAAGAAGTTCTCCACCTGGGTTTACACGATCGCGTCCAACCTCGCGAAGAACGAGCTGCGGAACAGGTCGCGGAACCCCCTGGTGCTGTTCCAGACGGTCAAGAAGAACTGGCAGGACGAGGATCGTCCGCTCGAGTTCGAGGATTCATCCACGCGCCCGGACGACATGTACCGGAAGCGCCACCTGCGACAGGTGGTCGAAGAGTCCGTAGCGAAGCTGCCCGAGCATCACCGGGACGTCTTCGTCCTGCGGGAGCTGGAAGGGAAGTCCTACGAGGAGATCGCCGAGATCACGGGTTGCAACCTTGGCACCGTGAAATCGCGGCTCAACAGGGCCAGAAACAGTTTCGCCGAGATCGTAGCGCCGGAACTGGAATAGCTGCAAGTTCGGGAACCGGGGTACCCTTGTCGGGTACCCTAACCCGAACCCTGTAGGCCCCTTGTAGCGAGCACTCATGGACTGCCGGACCTTTCACGCGCGCCACGTCGGGTTCGTCGACGACGTTCTCCCCGGAATAGAGATAGTAGAGATGCAGCGGCACATCGCCGAATGCGCGCCCTGTGCGCGGCACGACGCGTTGATCCGCCGATCGCTGCTGGTCGTCCGGAACATGCCCACGATCCAGTGCTCGCCGGGTTTCACCGAGCGGGTGACCGACAGCATCCGGATGCTCAGCCACGCGCAGCAGTCGCGGACGTCTCCGCTGCTCACCGCCGGAGGGACGTTCGCCGCGGTAATCGCGGCCGGTCTCATCCTTTTTGCCGGCATCAACGTCCTCGCCGAAAGCGATGCTCCACTGTCCCATCCGCCGGTAGTGGCGACCATACCTGCTGCGGATGAGGCGCCGGCCGACGAATCGCTCATGCCTTCACACGCGATGGTCGCTTCCGTCTCGATGGGAATTCCGATCTGGCCCGCCGCGCTGATGGCGGAACAGGCCCAGATCCAGTTCGCCAACTCCGCGTTCCAGCTCACGAATCTCACGCGGTAGCAGCCGGCGGTATATTGGGAGCGATGTCGCAAGCCGCCTCCAGATCGCTCCAGGCCATAGTAAAATCCGGTCAGTTCGACCCCGCTTACTACATCCACGGCGAGGACGAATATCAGAAGGAGGCGGCCGTCAAGCAGATCGCCGACGCCGCGATCGATCCCGCGGGGCGGCAGTTCAACTTCGAGGTCCGACGCGCGTCGGAGCTCACTGCCGAATCGCTCGACGTTCTCCTGAGCACGATGCCGATGTTCTCCGAGCGCCGCGTGGTCGTGCTGCAGGATCCCGGCGCTCTCAAGAAACAGACTCGCTCCGTCCTCGACAGCTATCTCGACTCGCCCGCACCCGGCACCAGCCTCATCATGGTAGCGCCGGCGGGGAAGACCGATCGGGCGCTCATGGCAAAATCCGTGGAGCTCAGGTTCGATCCGCTGACCCCCGCGCGCGTGCTGAAGTTCATCGCGCATCAGGCGCGCGAGACGCACGGCGCTTCCATCACACCGGCGGCAGCCGAGCTGCTGCAGAGCGTGGTCGGCTCGGACCTGCACGAGCTTTCGACGGAGATCGACAAGCTCGCCAGCTACGCGTCCGGCGGCGAGATAGACGAAACGATCGTGACGGAAGTCATCGGCGTACGGCACGGCGAGACGCTGGGCGATTTCATGGACGCGCTCGTGGACCGGGATTCGGCGCGGGCTCTCGGAATGCTCTCGCGCCTGCTGGCGCAACCAAAAACGACCGGCGTGTCCATTGTGATGGCGCTCGCGAACCAGACGCTGGCGATGTCATGGGGGCGGGCCAAGCTCGACAAGGGCATGTCCGTCACGAGCCTGGAGCGGGAGTACATCGGCCTGCTGCAGAGCGCGGGCTGGCTGATGCTGCCCAAATCCTTCGGCGCGGCGGCGAAAGTCTGGGCTCGCGCGACCGAGGATTGGTCGGCCGAAGCGCTGGACCGGTCGATCGAGGCGCTGCTGGCCGCGGACGTTTCGCTGAAGGAAACGGGCGTGGCGTCGGATGAACAGATCCTGGCGGGAGTGGTACTCAGTATTTGTGCGTCTGGGTCGAGTCGGTTGGCGGCATGAGAAGAGCCCTGCGTGCTGCGTGCTGCGTGCTGCGTGCTGCGTGCTGCGTGCTGCGCGCTGCGCGCAACGGCAACGGCAGCCGAGAGCCAACAGCCAATAGCTTTTTCAGGGACTGCCAGATGAGAGTCTGCATAATTGCAGCAGCATTGCTGGTCGGATTTACTGGTGCCGGCGCGCAGAGCGCGACCGATCCGGTGTACGCGCGCGCGCAGGCGCTGGTGAGCGAGGGGCAGGGTGCGCAGGGGCGGGCGCTCGTGGACTCGATGTACCGTATCTCGCGGCCGGCCTCGGCGGAGCGCGCGGAAGCGCTCTTCTGGCGCGCGACTCTGGCCGCGACCGCGGCCGACGCGGAGCGGGACTACCGCGCGATCGTCGTGGATCACGCGACGTCCGCGCGCGTGGAAGACGCGCTGCTGCGACTCGCGCAGCTCGAGCTTGCGCGCCGCGACCGTGACGGAGCGCTGCGCCACCTGCAACGCCTCTCGACGGAATTTCCCGGCAGCAGGCAGGGAGCGCGCACCAATTATTGGACGGCCAGGGTCCTGTTCGAGAAGGGAGATCTCACGGCGGCATGCGCCGCGAACGGCGAAGCGCTCACGCGCGTCGCCGCGACGGACATCGAGCTCAAGAATCAGATCGAGTATCAGCAGCAGCGGTGCCGCGGGGCCGCGAACGTGGCCGCGTCCACTACGCCCGCACCGGCGGTGACCGCGCCGCGGCAGGAGCCCGTGGCGCCGCCGGTCACGCCGCGTGACGCGACTCCGTCCATCCCGCTCGAGGCGCGCGTCGAGCCGGCTCCCGCGGCGCGCGCGCGGGCGTACTCGGTTCAGGTCGCCGCGACCAACACGCGCGCGAGCGCGCAATCAATAGTGAATCGCATGAAGGGACGCGGCTACCAGGCGCGCATCGACGGCACGGCGGCGCCGTTCCGGGTTCGAGTCGGGAATTACTCCACGCGTGACGCGGCGACGCGCGCGCTGAACGAGATGAAAGCCAAAGGAATCGAGGGGTTTGTGGCCGTGATAGACGCGCGCTGACCTGCGGGCCGAGCCAGCGTGACGCGCAATGTCTCCGGGCCAGCGGACGCGGCAACGCCGCTGATGCAGCAGTACCGTGAGATAAAGGCAGGGCATCAGGACGCCATCCTGTTTTTCCGGATGGGCGACTTTTACGAGATGTTCTACGAGGACGCGGAGATTGCGTCCAGGGCGCTGGGTCTCACGCTCACGTCGCGCAACAGCGGCGGAGCCGCCGAGGTCCCGCTCGCGGGCGTTCCGGTAAAAGCCGCGAGCGAATATCTCCGGCGGCTCGTGCAGGGCGGCTTTCGCGTAGCGATCTGCGAGCAGATAGAAGATCCGAAGAACGCAAAGGGCGTGGTCAAGCGCGCGGTGGTGGAGACCATCACTCCGGGCGCGGCGTTCGCGGACGACCTGCTCGACAGCGCTCTGGGCAATTTTCTTTGCGCCGTCCAGATCGCGGACGGCGCCGCGGGGCTCGCAGCGGCCGACATCTCCACCGGCGAGCTGCACATGGCGACGGCGAGCGTGGACGACGCGGATGCATTCGTCTCGCGCTTCGCGCCGCGCGAGCTGATCGTCAGAAAGACGGGCGGTGCCGCTGAGACGCACCCGCGGGCGCAGAACGCGCTGGTCACCGAGCGCGAGGCGTGGGAGTTCGATTCGGCGATGGCGCGCGAGGATCTGCAACGCCAGTTCGGCGTCGCGTCGCTGGACGGCTTCGGAATCAGCGGTGACGATCATCTGGCCGTCGGCGCGGCGGGCGCGCTGCTCCGGTACATGCGCGAGCTGCAGCCGGGCGGGCTGCCGCATCTCAAGCCGCCGCACGTCGAGCGGCCGGGCGTGACCATGCCGCTCGATGAAATGACGCGCCGCAATCTCGAGCTCGTGGAATCCCTGCGGGGCGGGCAGGATCAGAGCGGCACGTTGTGCAGCGTGCTCGACCGGACGCTCACTCCGATGGGATCCCGGCTGCTGCGCGAGTGGCTGCTCGCTCCGCTCGTGGTCCGCGCCGCGATCGAGAACCGGCTGGACGCGGTGACGGCGTTCGCGACTGGTCCGATCGAGCGGGCCCGTTTGCGCGAGCATCTCGACACGGTCCGCGATGTCGAGCGCCTGGCGGCCAAGGCGGCCGCGGCCCGCGCGACTCCGCGGGAGCTTCGTGCTCTGGGCGATTCGCTCGCGACGCTGCCGGACATCGTCGCGGTTCTGGCTCCCCTGGTCGCCGGCGGCCGCGCCGCCCGGGACGGAATCGTCGGACGGATCGTCGCGGGTTGGGATTCGTGTGAGGACGTGTCGGGAGAGATCCGGCGGGTGCTGGTGCAGCGTCCTCCGGTCTCGGTTGGCGACGATCCGACGATCGCGAGCGGCGTGGACGCCGAGCTGGACGAGCTGTGCGCGCTGCGCGACGGCGGCAAGGACGGGATCGCGCGGATCCAGGCGGAGGAGCGCGCGCGCACCGGCATCTCCTCGCTGAAGGTCGGATTCAACCGCGTCTTCGGCTATTACATCGAGGTCACCAACAGCAACGCGCACCTGGTTCCGCCGGATTATCAGCGGCGCCAGACCCTGACGGGCGCCGAGCGGTTCGTGACTCCCGCGCTCAAGGAGTTCGAGGAGCGCGTGCTCTCCGCGAACGAGCGGATCGAGGCGCGGGAGCGGGAGATATTCGAGCGCCTGCGCGACGGCACGGCGGCCGAAGTCCGGCGGCTGCAGAAAGTGGCGCGCGCGGTCGCGGAGCTGGACGTCTTCTCCGCGCTCGCGGAAGTCGCCGAGCGCGAGAGCTACGTGCGTCCCACGATCAGCGACGATTATGCATTGGCAATAGAGGCCGGCCGCCATCCGGTCGTGGAGCGAATGATGGCGCGGGAGAAGTTCATCCCGAACGACGTCTCGCTCGACGAGCATGCGCGGGTGATCATCATGACCGGGCCGAACATGGCGGGGAAGTCCACCATTCTCCGCCAGGTGGGACTGATCGTGCTGCTGGCGCAGATCGGGAGCTACGTCCCCGCGCGATCCGCATCCATCGGCGTGGTGGATCGTCTATTCACGCGGGTGGGAGCAAGCGACAACCTGGTGCGCGGCCAGTCCACGTTCATGGTGGAGATGGCGGAGACCAGCGCGATACTTCACTCGGCGAGCGCGCGCAGCCTCGTGCTGCTCGACGAGATCGGGCGCGGCACTTCCACGTACGATGGAGTTTCCATCGCGTGGGCGGTGACCGAGCATCTGCACGACAGGCTGCAGTGCAAGACGATCTTCGCCACGCACTACCATGAGCTGACCCAGCTGGACGAGCAAATGCCCGCGGTTCGCAATTACAACGTTGCCGTGCGGGAGACCGCGGATCGCGTGTTGTTCCTGCACCGGCTGGAGCCGGGCGGGGCCGATCGCTCCTACGGCATCGAGGTAGGCCGGCTCGCCGGGCTGCCGGCGATAGTTCTCGATCGCGCCCGGGAAGTGCTCAAGTCATTGGAGAGCGGGCACATAGTGAGCTCCGGGCGCCGCCGCGCGGCGCAGCCGGCTCCGCAGCTCCCACTTTTTGCAGAAGAGACGCACCCGGTGATCGAACAGCTCCGTGGGACCGATCCAAACAACCTCACTCCACTACAGGCGCTCGACCTGGTCGCGCGCCTCGTAGACGAGGCGAAGCACGGATAACTTGATGCCTATGAACCCGCGTTTCATCGCTGCGCTGGCAGTGATCCTCGCCGCCGGCCTCTCGGCGTGCGACAAGGAAGCCGAGCCGAGTCCGGTGGTTACCGGACACACCGGCCCCAAGCCCGAAGTGCTGCCGCAGATGATCAATAAAGAGCTGCCATTCCGGTATCCGCCCGCGCTCTACTCGAAGAAGATCCAGGGCAACGTGACGCTGCGGATCTTCATAGACGCGCAGGGCAGGGTGGCCGAGGATTCCACGCGCGTGGTAGAGACTTCCAGCTATGCCGCATTGGACTCGGCCGCGGTGAAAGGCTCGCGCGAGCTGAGGTTCGTGCCTGCCCGCCGGCGCGGAGACGCGATCCCGGTGTCCATACTCTTTCCCGTTTATTTCAGGCATCCCGACGCGCCCGCCCTTCCGGGCGACACCATTCTCCGCCAAAGCACACGGACCCAGTGAAGCAGAACGGACCGGCCCCAACAGGACAGCTCGCGCGCTCCGAGGATCTCAAGCGGTACGACTCCGTTCTCGACGCAATCGGGTGGACGCCGCTCATCAGGCTCAACCGGGTGACGCGGGGTTGCCGGACGCCGGTGTACGTGAAAGCCGAGTCGCTCAACCCCGGCGGGTCCATAAAGGACCGGATCGGCCTTCCGATCATCGAGCGGGCGGAACGGGAAGGGCGGCTCAAGCGGGGCGGGACGATCGTGGAGGCCACCAGCGGCAACACTGGCGTCGGCCTGGCGATCGCGGCGGTTCTTAAAGGATACAAATGTATCTTTACGATGCCGGACAAAATGTCGCAGGAAAAAGTCCGGCTGCTCAAGGCGTACGGGGCCGAGGTGATCATTACGCCGACAGCGGTCCCCCCCGATCATCCCGAGCACTATCTGGTGATGGCGAGGCGGATCGCGGCCGAGACCCCCAACGCGATCTTCGCGGATCAGTTCTACAACGACGCCAATCCGGACGCCCACTACGCCACGACCGGTCCGGAGATCTGGGAGCAGACGGAGGGTCGGATCACGCACCTCGTGTGCGCGGCGGGAACCGGCGGGACCGCAACCGGTGTCGGCCGGTATCTGAAGGAGAAGAATCCGAAGATCCGGCTGATAATGGGCGACCCGGCCGGCTCCATTCTCGCCGACAAGTGGCGCACGAAGGGTGCGAGCACGGTGGAGGGCACGCCGTACAAGGTCGAAGGGATCGGGCAGGACAAGGTTCCCGGCACGCTCGACATGTCGCTCGTGGACGAGTTCCACACCATCAGCGACAAGGACGCGTTCACGATGGCGCGGCGCCTCACGCGCGAGGAGGGATTGTTCGCCGGCGGGTCATCCGGCCTGAACGTGCATCTCGCGGTGCTGGTCGCGAAGCAGCTGGACGATCCGGCCGCGGTGGTCGTGACGGTGCTCGCCGACACCGGCGAGCGGTACCTGTCCAAGCTGTACAGCGACGAGTGGATGCGCGAAAACCAGATGCTGGACGCGGCCCGGGTCTCGCTCGAGGACGTGCTCGTGCGGAAGACTTCGAAGTCGTCGGGCATCGTCAGCACGACTCCGGGCGCGAGCGTGCGCCAGGCGGTCGGCTTGATGACGTTGCACGACGTGTCGCAGCTGCCGGTCATGGATGGCGAGGACTGCGTCGGCTCCGTGAGCGACTGGGCGTTGTCGCAGAAGACTCTCGCGGATCCGAAGCTGCTCGACGCGTCCGTGGCCGACATCATGGATTCGCCGTTCCCGGTAGTGGACGCGAATCAGCCGGTGGACGGGATCGTGAAGCTGCTGTCGAAGTCCACGCCGGCCGTGCTCGTGCGCGACGACGGCAAGCTGGGGATCGTCACCCGCTCCGACATGCTGCACTTCATGATGTCGAGCTGAGCGACACATGAAGATCACGGTGCTGCTGGGCGGGGCGTCGTCGGAGCGGGACGTATCCATGGCGTCGGGGCTCCGCATCGCCGACGCGCTGCGCTCGAAGGGTCACGCGGTAACGCTGGTGGATCCGGCCAAGGGCCCGATCGACGCGAAGGCCGAGCGCGAGCTACGGGAGCGCGGGGTAAAGACCGCCCCGCCGGCGCTGGAAGAAGTGCAGGCGCTCACGATCCTGCCGGCGCTCACGCAGCTGCCGGAGGTCGCCGGCGCGGACGTGGTCTTCCTGGCGCTGCACGGCGGCCAGGGCGAGGATGGGACCATCCAGGCCATCCTCGACATGGCGGGAATACGCTACACTGGTAGCGGCCACTTGGCGAGCGCGCTGGCCATGGACAAGGAGCTGTCCAAGATCGTGCTGCGGGCCGCGGGCGTCGGGACGCCGGACTGGCTGATGGCGCCGGCCACGAGCGAGGAAGTCTCGGCGAAGCTCGGACTGCCGGTGGTCGTGAAGCCGTCGAAGGAAGGATCGAGCGTCGGGCTCACGGTCGTGAAGAAGATCGAGGACCTGGCGCCCGCGATCGACGAGGCGTTCCGGCACGACGACGAGGTGATGATCGAGAAATTCATTCCCGGGCGGGAGCTGACGGTCGGGATGCTGGGGGACGAGCCCTTGCCGGTCGGGGAGATCATCCCGAAGCACGAGATCTACGATTACGAATGCAAGTACACCGCGGGGATGGCGGAGGAGGTTTTTCCCGCGGACATCCCGGAAGCGGTGGCGGAGGATGCGCAGCGGCAGGCGAGGCTGGCATGTCGCGCGCTGAAGCTCGGCGGGTGTCCCCGGGTGGACTTCCGGATGGCGGCCGATGGATCGTTGTACTGTCTCGAAGTGAACACGTTGCCGGGAATGACCGAGCTGAGTCTTATTCCGCAGGCCGCGGCCGCGGTGGGCATCTCGTTTCCGGATTTCTGCGAGCGGATCGTGATGCTCGCTGCGGAAAGGTGAACCGCTTGCTGCGTCCTGCGTCCTGCGTCCAGGCGGACCAAGGCGACGGTTGCGGATGAGGAACCGTCTCACGGGCTTTTCTGTATAGAACTGATCCCGAAGGGGTGAGGATCGAGTGGCGATAGCGAGCGAATATCAGGACGAGCAGCGCTTCAGAATCACACCGGCGGTCGCATGGCTTTTGGCGATCAACATCGGTGTGTTCTTCGTGCAGCTCACGATCTTCGGCGAGCGCAACGTTTTCAGCGCGCTCGGCTTCGCCAGCGCGGAGATGCCGGCCAGGTGGTGGACGATCGCCACGTACATGTTCGTGCACGCCGGGCTCGCCCACCTCGCGTTCAACATGTTCGCCCTGTGGACTTTCGGGCCGAGGGTGGAAGCGGAGTGGGGCACGCGCGGCTTCACGGCGTTCTATCTCTGGTCGGGACTGGGCGGCGCGCTCACGCATCTCATCCTGGTGCGGAGCGGAGTTCTGGTCGGGGCGTCGGCCGCGATTTATGGAGTGATGCTCGCGTTCGCCATTCGCTGGCCGGACGAGGAAGTGCTCGTCTTCGGCATCATTCCGATGAAGACGAAGTGGTTCGTGGCGTGGATGGTCGCGATCAACCTCGTGCTGGCCATGGCGTCGCAGCGCGGAGGGATGGGGTCGGGAATCGCCGCGATCGCGCACCTCGGCGGCCTGCTGTTCGCGTGGGTGTACATCAAGGGTCCGGGCTCGGGCGGGATCGAGCGGTTTCGTCGCAGAGTTGCCGCTGTGCCGGACGATCAGGACGAGATGCCGCGCGCGGTGCCGAAGCCGCAGCCGCGCACGCGCGACAGCTCCGCCAGCCGCACGGACGCGGTCGTCGCCAAGAGCATGGCCGCCGCGCCCAAGCTGCTCCCGCCAAAGGTGGACAGCCGAAAGCGCCGAGCGGAGGAGCTCAACCGGGTGCTCGACAAGATCTCGCAGTCAGGCGTGCAGAGTCTCAGTCCGGACGAGCGCACGATACTCGAGCGTTTTTCCCGCGAGCTCCGCGGGGGGTAGCTCCGGTGCCGGGTCGGTGGCGTGGTACTGCGCCCTTCGCGCCTACGCTTTTCAAGGGGTCTACGTCCTGGGGATTCGAATGGCTCGCAGGTACCCCTTGAAAAGCTAAGACGGCGCTGCGGTCGGAGTACCACGCCACCTCCCTTAGCCAGTTGCGTAAGTACCGCGGAGGCGCGAGACTCCGCTCTCATGCCGCGACCTGAGCTGCTGGAAACGTTCGAGAACCCGCATCCCAAGCGGGATTACGAGATCTACATGGAGACGACGGAGTTCACGTCGCTCTGTCCCGTGGGCGGAATCGAAACGGACGCGGCGGAACTGGAGCTGCTGCGCGGGGGAGCGCCTGATTTCGGGACCGTAAGGATCCGGTACGTGCCGGGCGCGGTTTGCGTGGAGCTCAAGAGTCTCAAGCTCTACCTTTGGAGCTTCCGGAACGACGGGATTTTCTACGAGCGCGCGGTGAACCGGATTCTCGACGACCTCGTGGAGCGAGTCCAGCCCAAGTGGATGGAGGTCGTGGGGGACTTTAACGTTCGCGGCGGGATCAAATCGGTCATTACGGCCGCCCACGGCAAGCGGTAAGCGTTCCCCTTCTTGCGCCCGGCCGCAGCCAGGGCGCACCTTCTGGAAGACCGTGACCCTCCCGACCGGCTGCCTGGCCGCGAGGATGGTCACTCCCCGTTTTCCGGAGATCGCATGGACCTGCTCACCTGGCTCATCGTAGGACTTATCGCGGGCGTGCTCGCGTCCCTCGTGATGGGTGGGACCGGATATGGCCTCATCGGCGACATCATCATCGGCATCGTGGGAGCGTTCGTGGGCGGCTGGCTGTTCACGAAGCTCGGGGTCTCCTCCCCATTCGGGGGACTCGCCGGCGTAATCTTCGTGGCGTTCATCGGCGCCGTGGTGCTTCTCTTCATCCTCAGGCTCATCCGGCGGTCCACTACCAAGGCCTGACGGCCGCGGAAACCGATTTGAGAAGTCTGCCGTAGGGAGCCGGAAGCAATCATCCGGCTCCCGCGGCCCCTCTCCGCGGCCGGAGCTCGCGCAAGCCTTGTTCGGCCCGCCCCGCTCTGACAGCTGGCGACCTGTCGCCACAAACCTTCACCTCAGCACCCTCATGACTCAGCTTCGTGCGATACCTGCGATCGTTCTGGTCTCGCAGCTGGCCCTCGGCTGCGCGACCGCGAGAACGACCACCAAGCCGGCCGCGCCCGGCACCGCGCCCGCGGCTTCCGCGCAGCCGGGCTCTGCCGGAGCAGCCGGCGCATCGACCGCGGCCACTCCCGCGCCCGCCAGGAAGACCATCACCGCCGCGACGCGCACGAGCCGGAAGGTGGACGGCCTGTTCTCGCTATACCAGGACACGGCGAACGGATCGCTGCACATGCTGGTCAGGAAGGACCAGCTGGGCAAAGAGTTCATCTACTTCATGCACGTCGTGGACGGCGTGACGTCGGCCGGCTATTTCCGCGGCGCCTTCGCGAACAACGATGTGTTCTCGATCCGCAAGAATTACAACAAGCTCGAGTTCGTGACGCAGAACACGCAGTTCTATTTCGATCCCGCGAACCCGCTCGCGCGCGCCGCTTCCGCCAACATCAGCCCATCGGTGGTCAGCGTGCAGGAGATCGTGGCGGAAGACTCGAACTCGTATCTGGTGAAGGTGGACGACATCTTCCTGACCGAAGCGCTCGCGCAGGTCAAGCCGTCGCCCAATCCGAACGCGCGGCCCGGGCAGGATTTCAACCTCGGCAGCCTGAGCAAGTCCAAGACGCGCTACGTCTCGGTGCGGAACTACCCGATGAACGCCGACGTCGTCGTCGAGTACGTGTATGAGAATCCCGCGCCGATCAACCGGGGCGGCACCGACGTGACCGACGCGCGCAACGTCAGCATCTCGGTCCAGCACAGCTTCATCGAGATGCCGTCCGACGGCTACACGCCGAGGTACGACGATCCGCGCGTGGGCTACTTCAGCTCGCAGACGAACGACATGCTGTCGGCGAGCGCCACGCCGTACCGCGACATGATCCACCGCTGGAAGCTGGTAAAGAAGGATCCGTCGGCCGCCGTGTCGGAGCCCGTGACGCCGATCACGTGGTGGATCGAGAACACGACGCCGCACGAGCTGCGCGAGCCGATCCGCCAGGCGGTGCTGGAGTGGAACAAGCCGTTCGAGGCCGCGGGCTTCAAGAACGCCGTGGTGGTGAACATCCAGCCCGATGACGCGACATGGGATGCCGGCGACATCAGGTACAACGTGCTTCGCTGGACTTCCTCGCCCAACCCGCCGTTCGGCGGGTACGGCCCGAGCTTCGTCAATCCCCGCACCGGCGAGATACTCGGGGCCGACGTGATGCTGGAGTACGTCTTCATCACGAATCGTCTGCGGCAGGAGCGGCTGTTCAACGCCGCCGGCCTGTTCGCGATCGAGGAGCCGGAAGGCGGCGAGACCCGTCCGAACTACTCGCTGGTTTGCTCCGCCGGCCACTACCTGCACCTCAACACGATGTTCGGCATGCAGGCGCTGGAACTGACGGGCGCTTCCGAGTACGACCAGCGGGAATACATCCGCCAGTCAATCGCTTACCTGGCGCTGCACGAAGTCGGGCACACGCTCGGACTCAACCACAACATGAAGTCGAGCCAGATGCTCACTCCGGCGCAGCTGGCGGACCGCTCTGTCACGTCGGCCAGGGGAGTGACGGGGTCCGTGATGGAATACCCGCTCGTGAACCTCGGGAGCAATGGCGCGACCGTCGATTACTTCCCGAGCAAGCCGGGCCCGTACGACTTCTGGGCGATTCAGTTCGGGTACGCGCCCGAGCTCGATGATGCTACGCGCAGGGAAGCGCTGCTCGCGCGGTCGACTGAGCCGGACCTGGCGTTCGGTAACGACGCGGACGACATGCGCGCGCCGGGCAAGGCGATCGATCCCCGTGTCAACACGAACGACCTGTCGAACGACGCGATCGCTTACTCCGCGTCGCGCATCGACCTCGCGAACGATCTCATGCGCAGATTGCCAGCCAGATATTCCACGCAAGGCAAGTCGTATCACGAGCTGCGCTCGGCGTACCTGGTTCTGAGCGGCCAGCAGCAGGGCGCCGCCGACGTGGTCACCCGCTACGTGGGCGGGGTGTACGTGGACCGCGCGATGGTGGGACAGCCGGGGGCGACGAGACCGTTCACTCCGGTGAGCCGCGCCGACCAGAAGCGCGCGATGCAGGTGCTCTCCAGCAAGGTGTTCGCCCCCACGGCGTTCGACGCAGCGTCGGGCCTGTACAACTATCTCCAGATGCAGCGGCGCGGGTTCGACTTCTTCAGCGCGCCGGAAGATCCGAAGATCCACGCCCGCGTGCTGGCGATTCACCGCTCGGCGCTCAGCCACCTGCTGCATCCGCTCACGCTCACGCGCATCACGGATTCGCGGCTGTACGGCAACGAGTATCCGCTCACGGAATTCATGGCCGACCTGACCGCGTCGGTGTTCGAGGCCGATGCGCGCGGGAACGTGAACACGTTCCGGCAAAACCTGCAACTGGAGTACGTGAACCGGCTGATCGCGATGATCGCGCCGGCGACGAAGGCCCCGTTCGACTATCAGTCGCAATCGGCGGCGCTGGCCAACCTGCGCTCGATCCAGCGGATGCTCGCCGGCAAGAGCGCGAACGCCGAGACGATGGCGCACACGCGACACATCCTGTACGCGATCGAGAAGGCGCTCAACACGGATTGATCCCGGCGAAGCAGCTTTGAAAAGAACGGCCGCTCCTTCCGGGCGGCCGTTCTTTTGACAACCCCGGACGCCAGGAAGGAAAAAGAACCGCCCTGGCCATGAGCCGGTTGAAAGCGAGGGGTGCGCCCGATAGTTTGCGAGGCTATCCGAAGTTGGGCCAGGTAGCTCAGTTGGTAGAGCAGCGGACTGAAAATCCGCGTGTCGGCGGTTCGATTCCGTCCCTGGCCATCCGATGAATCAGATCACGCAACCCAGGCCGCCCCAACCGGGCGGCTTTTTGTTGGGCTGGCGTCGTGATCGCCGGGTGGCCAACGTGGGGCCTCGCCTCGAGCCCTAGCGCGGATCGCCCAACCGCCTGAACAGAGTTCGGCAACCTGGCGCGCCCGAGCTGGCGCCGATCAGCACCGGACCATCGATCGTCAGCTCGCCCTCCGCGACACGCGCGGTCAACGTCGCCGTCTGAAATCCCGGACGGCTGTTGCCGTTATCGACCGTGAGCGTGAGCCTGCCGGTCGGAACGTCGTACGTGTAGGTCCCCCAGTAATCGCGATAGGATTCGAACGGCGTGCGCGTCACGGTGAACCTTCGCCCTCTGTTGAACACCAGCTCCCGCACGATCGCGTCGCCCGGCTGATACCATCCCTCGCATTTTGGAGGCTCGCTTTGAGTCCAGGTGCCCGCGAGGGGATTGGGCGCCGGATCCACGACCTGAACGTTCTGTCGTGCAACGATCGTATCGACTCGCGCGGTCACCACGACCGTGGAGCCCGGCGAAGCGTCGCGAGCGACTGTCAGCAGCCCCCGTTCGCTGATCGTCGCTCCACCAGTGACCGACCACCGGACATCACATCCGGAGGGGATCGTGTCGGGCGGCAAATAGGGCGCGACGAACAGCATTGGCCTGTCCAGCTGGAGCGTCTCGCCGGGAGCCAGCTCCACTCGCGACGCGCTGATCCCCAACGCGCCTTCGCTTCGGATCACGCAAGGCGCGGCGTACGCGGCTGGACCGCGGGCGCTGACGCATGCCATCGCGAAGAGAGACAACGCCATCATTCCGGCTACTGATTTGACCTGTATGCTCATCCTCATCCCAGCAAAATAAAAACCGGGCCCGCGCTTCAGGCGAAACGCGGGCCCGGATCCGCTGTTGGTATCAGTTGGTGCTGAGAATGTACTCGTTGTACACGTCGCCAAGATTCTTGATCTCGAGTCGGATGCTGCCCGCCGACGACTGGTACCAATCGAGGATACAGTAGTCGGTGAGATCATTGTCGTACGCCACGAGCGTGCCCGCGGAGTTGTACACGTAGCAGTCGAGGTCCGTGTCGCCGTCGCCTTCCACTCGAATGGAGCCGCGCTCGCCGCCGCGGAATGAGATCTCCCAGACGTCGGTCGTGTTGGAAAGAACGCGATCGACCGCCGAGCGTGGGCCGCCAACGGCGCCCTTGGCTCCGGTGGCGAGACGATTCTGCAGCTGCGTCGCGAGCGCGGAGACATTGGCGTTTCCGCTCGACATCGCGAGCGCCGACGATATCATTGCGCCGGCGTCGAATCTCACCGGGGTGCCGGACTTGGCCGTAACGCTCGGCATCCGGGTCCCCTGTTTGCCGGACAGCGCCGACGGGGAGGCCTGCATCAAAAGATCGGCCGCAGTCAGAAGGGCCAGCGGTGAGTTGGCGCTGTAGCCATGCGAGGCCAGGTCAGCGGCGAGCGCGACGACATCGACCGGGCGAGTGGTGGGAGACGCGGCCTTGGCGGCGGCCGGGACGGCTGCTTTCGTCTCAAAGACGGAGCACATGGCGCACGTGCTGCCGACTACCGTGCCGACCGCGGGCGGCACGCACGCCGCAGCGACGGCGACAAGCACACTGCCATACAGCATATTCTTTCGGGTGACGAGTGATTTCATCGATTCCTCTGTTTTTGGGTGGTGTCAGGGTGGAGCGGACTGCAATGCCGCCAGCTCGCGTCGCGCGCGGACGAACGACGGATCCGCGGTGAGGGCGGCGCGGAACAGCGAGTCCGCCTTCACAGTGTCCCCCTCATGGTCGCGCGCGAAGCGTCCTCGAAGATAGAGGTCGTACGCCAGCGGTAACGGGTCCCGGGATTGAATCGCTCCCTTGGACTGGGCCGCCGGAATGTGCGGGACCAGCTCCTCCACGATGTCGCGCGACAGCGAGTCCTGCATGGCGAAGACGTCCCCGAAGGGGCGCTCATACCTGACGGAGCGCAGCCTGCGCTTGTCGGAGTTGCGGACAAGCTTGGCGGTGACGCGCAGGCTGTCGCGCCAGCGGCTCACCGCGCCCTCGATGAGCACGACCGCGGAATCGGGCGAGTCCATCAGCTGGATTCCGGGCACGCGCTCTAGCGCAAAGGCGAGCTCTTCCGAGAGTCCATCGGCGAGGTAGGCATGATCGTGCTGCGGGCTGTCGTCGCGGAACTGGAGCACGGACACGCGGGGCTCGACTTCGGTGTCGCCGGCCGCGAGTGGACCCACGGTCCACATGAGAGCGGCCGCCACGACCAGCGTCGGCAGGATCGCCACCGCGATTCGGCGGCGGCGGCTATTGGTTAAACGCGAGATCCAGCCATCGCCAGGCCTCGGCTCGCCGAAGATCCACGTAACCGCGAGAACGACCGGAACAGACGCGAGCAACAGAAGCACGATCCGGCGTTGCCATCTGGGCGTGGCGCCCAGCATCGCGAAGATGTTGTTCGCGAGGCCGACGAACGCGCCCACCGCGGGCACGTAGGTGAACGCGGCTTTCTTGACCGGCGTGATCCTGGGTCCCTCTTCCATCGTCATTACCCGGCGCGGTGGATATGTGCCTTGTCAGGGGTCCGCATTGCGGTAATACTGGGAACGCCTGTGAGATTCCGCAACACGACCCGGCGAGGGCTCTCACCACGATGAATGACGGCAAGAACGCGGGTTGTCATCGGCGGCAGAGAAGCGGCCATGATGGCAATTGCCTGTCCCGCCGGCATTTGTTCCGGTAGATGAGCGCCGGACTCGGCGAGCTCCTGCTCGCGATGCGCTCGGAGTCGGAAGAGGTCCGGGAAAACGCCTGGGCCGCGTGCTACGATGGATATCGGGAGATCGTCTGGACGCGTGTCTTCTATGTGCTGCGAAGCGTGTCATGGCTCCGGGAGCCCCGAGAAGCGACGGAAGACGTGACGAGCGACGTATTCGTCGGCCTTATCGAAGCCGCAAAGCAGTACCGCGAGGAAGG
>CALMKE010000147.1 GCA_937867645.1 uncultured Gemmatimonadota bacterium
TCGCCTGGTTCGCGAACGATCTCGCGGCGGTCAACATGCAGTTCATCAACGAGCCCCCGCCGGTTAAGAAGAAGCGCCGCCGGTAGGAAAGGTGAAGATCAGCAGCTTGCGCTGCGCCAGCGCGTAGGCTCGGAGCGGTCCTACCTCGCAGCAAGCTCGCGTTTGGCGTCTAACTATTATAGTTGTCATACTTGACTATAATAGTTATGGATAGTTACTATTATAGTCACTATGGGGACTCGTTCCGATTTTGAAGAGGCATTCAGACGGCTCGGACAGTATCTCGAGGTGGTCGAAGCTGGCGAGCTCCGTCTCGTCATCGTAGGAGGCGCCGCCCTCAATCTGCTGGGGTTGGTTTCTCGCACTACTACGGACGCGGACGTTATCGCGGTTGAGGAGGGCGGGACGCTGGTGGCGCCGAACAACCTCCCACCTGCTTTACTGGAAGGCGTTGCCATAGTCGCTGCCTCTCTCCGGCTCCCGGAGGATTGGCTCAATACCGGGCCGTCGCTTCAGATGCGATATGGCTTGCCGCCTGGGTTTCGTGAACGACTCACCTGGCTTGATTTCAAGACGCTTTGTGTCGGACTCGCGAGCCGCGAGGATCTTGTCACTCTGAAGTTGTTTGCAGCTGCCGATCACTGGCCAGCGAGGGGTGTTCATTACAGCGATCTAGTCGCGTTGTCCCCGGTATCAGATGAGATACTTTCGGCCGCGGAGTGGGCGAAAACTCAGGACGCAGGGCCTGAGTTCCCGCGATTGATAGATGCGGTAGTTGCGAGCGTGATCGAAGATGTCCAGCACTAGCTTCCCCGCGGTCGCTGATGCCCTGTTGAATCTCTTGTGGCGCCAATGGCACGAACTCGGTGCGCCGGCCGCTCGCCAGAAATCCACTGCGACGCAAAGCATAATCGACCCGGAGGCGCTCGTACTTTGCTCCCTCGCAATGGTCGAACGCGAGCCACGCCTCGCGGACGCGCTCGTTAGCTGGTGCGCGGCGAACAGCGCGCATCTAAGCGTGCAACGATTGAATAATCTGGCCCGTGACTATCCCGAGGGCGTTCCGGCTCAGCTACCTGGATTGGCGCATGTTATGGTCAAAGCAGGCCACGATTTTCGCTGGCGATCTCTTGCCGGACCTGGTAACCCTCGCACGGACCTCATGCAGCGTGCCCCTAAACAGAGCACGGCTGTGCGACTCGATCGCCCTTCGGCTTTCCTGCTTCGCATGCGTGCCCTTTTTGGTCTGGGGTTGAGAGCCGATATAGTCACGTTTCTGCTCCGCAAACGAGATCCGCAGGAGTATTCAGACGCCGGTGAGATCGCGCGCGCCCTCGGTTACAATCGCACCGCGGTCAAACGCACGCTGGACGTGCTCGGGGCGGCGGGGGTAGTAATTGTGACAGAGGGAGCCTACCCGGGGTATGCGATCGGCTGGAGTAGAGCCTACAACCTGTTGTCTCGAGAGATCAATCGGTTGCCTCACTGGAAATACGCGCACCAGACTTTCCTTTGGGTGATCGCATTGCTCGACAATCGCAAAGAATTGTCAGCGGGCCCGGAATTCCTGCACGACTTGGTCTTGCGTCGTTTGCTCCGGGACCACGTGCAATTCCTGACTGCCGAAGCTGAGCTGTTCGATCATTCGGAGATTCGCGGAACGCTTTCACTCGAGGCGGTAGCCGGGGCGACGAGCTTGTGGCTCAAGGCCTTCTAACGGTGCTTGCATTTATGCCGTTGCACACATATTCTGTCTATGACATGCGACGTCGAATACACCGACGAGTTCGAAGCGTGGTGGGCTGGCTTGGACGCGGACCAACAGGGATCAGCCGCGCCTTCAGTAGGATTGATTGATGAGCAAGAATTTTGGTCGGTTGCAAGCGAAAATGAGCCAGCCGAGCCGGGCGCGCGCCGCTGCACGAACCGCCGCGATGCTCGACAGCATGGCGTTGGCGGAACTGCGGCGAGCCCGTGAGCTTTCGCAACAAACGCTGGCTGCGGCTATGGAGGTTTCCCAGCCGGAGATATCCAAGCTGGAGAAGCGCACCGATACCTACGTCAGCACGCTTCGGAAATACATCGAGGCGTTGGGTGGTTCGTTGGAGATCGTGGCCCACTTTCCCGAGGGAAACGTACGCATCACGCAATTCGCCGATCTCGAGGACACCCGCGCCTAGCGCACCGGTCGGAAGCTGCACATCGTATTCACAGTTAGAGGCAACCTCATTCGGGTCATCGCGGCTGGTGACATGAGCCGCAAGGAGCGGCAAGCATATGAGCAAGCCAAAACGCGCATTGAAAAAGATTCCGATCTTCAGGACTGAAGACGAAGAGCGGGAATTCTGGGCGACGACCGACTCGACGGATTATGTGGATTGGTCGAAAGCCCGGGCCGTGCGATTCCCCCGGCTCCTCTCGGATGTCCGCAATGAAGAAGACAGCAGAGATCCGTCGGCCACGTAATACGTGCGCCAGCCGTAAGCGCAAACAAGAAATGATCGCCTTGGCTGCAATTCGGCTCAAGAATGGGAGTATTTTCACGGGCGCGACTCACGCGGACGCCGTCGAGCTAGTGGCAAATGCGTACCCTGACGAAGCACGGATCCTCGACTTCGCCGAGGATGGCTTCACCACCACGCGTGGCCGTTTTCTGGATCGGGAGCACGCGTACGACGTGGCCCAAAAAGCGGAACAGGTGTACCAGATTGCCTGCGACTACGAGGCCGTCCCGATAAGCGACCCATCGAAGGCCCTAAAGCACTCCTGTTTCACTCCAGCAGAGAAGATGTCCGGCTAGCAGCGACGTAGCAGCACTTCAACGAGGCAGACAACGTCCCCGACGAAATTCGACAAGCCTCCAGTGCAGAGTAGTTCTTCCTTGCCGTTCAACGCACGGAGAGAAAGCTCGCGACCGCGAAGGTCTCTGTAACCGCGTACTCGTTCTCGAGCGCCCTGGACCCGGCACGATCAGTTAGGCCACAACGCGCTTCCAGTACTCGAAGATCAGGACCATGCTCAGCGTGTCGAGCTTGCAGTACTGCAGCAGCAGCTCGCGCCACCGGACCTTCGCGACTGGATCGTTTTTCTCCACGCCGTACATCATCGCTTCGTACGCGGTGATCGCGCCGGTGCCTTCGACCACGTTGAGCAGCACGCCGTTGATCTCGATGGGCGGCAGCGACGCGTAGGGATCCCTGGCGGGATCGGCGCGCATCCCGGTCCATTCCTCGAACTGAGCCCGCATCGTCACGTCGCAGCGCCAGAGCGCGTCGAGCACGACCTTGATGGACGTGCGGCCGCCCATGTCGGGGTGATAAAAATCCTTCTGCGCCCAGGGGTGCAGATCCACCATCCGGCGATCGTTGACGTCGGCAATCCAGGCGGCGAGCTCGGGATCGTCCATGTCGAGCTGCGCGAGCTCCTTGACGATATCGCGCAACGCGGTCCGCTCGAACGGCGACCAGGTGAGCACCGTCCCCTCGTCTCCGATGGCCGACCTGAGCGTGCGCGCGAATTCCGCGTTCGGCCAGCGGTGTTCGCCATTGAGCCACTCGTTGTGCACCGGCGCCGCGCCGGCGCCGGCGACCGTGAGCGCGCTCCACTGGAACGCCGTGAGGCCATACGGCCGCATCCCGGCGTGATACGGCAACGCCAGCCGCGACGCCTCGAAGTCCACGAAGTGCAGCGGATACGTGACCGAGGACACGCGCCGGCCCAGCTCCGGCCCGATCCAGATTTCGCCCGTCCTCGCGCAGCTGATCTGCCGGCGTTGGCGTTCCGCCACCGGCCCCATGGTTCCGTCCGCCTTCACCAGCGTCTCTTCCGGAATGTCGAACAGCGACGCCTTGCCCGCGCGCACCAGCCACTCGATCATGGGTGTCTTCCTGTCCGCGCTCTTGACCGTGCCGATGCTGAACAGCTCGAGCACGTGCGGCTTCGCGTCGGCGAGCTCGCCCCAGCAGTCGCGGAAGCCGTTCAGCGGGACGACCTCCGCGTGATTGAACTCGCATTTGTTGCATTGATGGCCGTGCGGCCGCGCGAAGCTGCCGAGCGGCTCGTCCAGCAGCCGTTCGAAGTTGCTGGCGGCGAGCTCGACGTCGTCGCGTAGCAGGTCCACTTCATCGGCGACTTTCACCTGGGTCACCACGTCCAGCTTCGGCAGCAGCGCGCGATCGCCGATGAAGCGGGCGGTGTGGACGGCTGACTTTCCGTCCCTGTCGAGGTGGCGCTCGATCTCGAAGAGGCTGATGACGTCGTCCACGCCTGAGCGCTTGCTGGTGTCCACCATGAGCAGGTGCGGCTCGACCGTGAGATCCGGGAAGAGGCGCTCGAGGATCAGCGTCTGGTAGGTGAGGTCCTCGAAGGTCCGTTTCCAATCGGCCAGGACTCCGAACGGCTTCCTCGAAGATCGAAAGCATCCCCGCCCGCCGCCGGCGAGTTTCGCGAAGTGCTCTGCTCCGCCGAACGACTTGGACTTGACCTCGATGAGCCGCAGCGTGTCGCCGATTTTCTCCAGGATGTCCACGCGCGCCAGCCTGCGGTTCCAGAGCAGCGTCGCCTGGAACAGCGTGACGTTCTCTTTCGCGAGCTGTTGGCGCGTCTCTTCGAACGCTCGCTCGGGATCGCGCTGGTATTCCAGCCGGACGCCGTCGGGGCGCTGCGCCTGCGCGAGGGCTTCCACCATGTATCCGCCCCGCGCTAGCATGCGCATGTACGGATCGTCGTCGCGCGTGTCCGGATAGTTGTTCTCGCGGAAGAACAGCTTGGCCTCGCACGTGAGGGCGAGGGTGAAGTCCGACTTCGAAAGCGTGCGCGGCCGAGTGGCGCGTGAGGTGGATTCAGCCGGGCTCATCCCTGGAACTTACCGCGCCGCCATGTCCTTGCCATACCTTACCGATGTTTCGCAACCTTAATAGTATAGTCTATTGACTATAATAGTTGCGTAATGGTACTATTATAGTCACATGAGCACTCGAGCCGATTTCGAAGAAGCGTTTCGCCGCTTAGGGCAATACCTCCAGGCAGTTGGGGTGGACGACCTTCGCCTTGTAATTGTGGGTGGAACCGCTCCCAACCTTCTGGGGCTGGTATCCCGCACGACTACAGACGCGGACGTCATCGCGATCGAGCAGGATGGCGAGTTGCTGGCACCGAACCGCCTGCCCGCAGCACTGCTCGATGGCGTCGCCATCGTCGCCGCCTCACTTCGGCTGCCGACCGACTGGCTCAACACCGGACCATCGCTTCAGATGCGGTTTTGGTTGCCTCCGGGATTTCGCGAAAGACTCACCTGGCTCGAGTTCGAAACACTTCGTGTCGGCCTCGCGAGCCGATACGACCTCGTCGCCCTCAAGCTGTTCGCCGCAGCCGATCACTGGCCGGCGCGAGGCGTTCATTACAGCGATCTGGTGGCACTCTCGCCGAAGTTGGAGGAGATGAACTCCGCCGCGGGATGGGCCAAAACACAGGATGCATCGCCTGAGTTTCCACGCCTGATCGACGCCGTAGTCGCGGGAGTAAGGGAAGATGTCGGCAACTAGTTTCTCGGCGCTCAATGACGCGCTGCTAAACCTCCTGTGGCGGCAGTGGCACGAGCTCGGCGCCCCGGCAGCGCGACAGAAGTCCGCCGCGACGCGAAGCATCATTGACCCGGAGGCGCTGGTCCTTTGTTCTCTAGCCATGGTCCAGCGCGAGCCACGCCTGGGTGACGCGCTCGTCAGCTGGTGCGCGACAAACAGCGAACATCTAAGCGCGCAGAGGCTGAAAAACCTCGCACGCGATTACCCCGCCGGCGTTCAAGCTCTGTTGCCTGGACTGGCGCACGTAATGGTCATGGCCGGCAAGGACTCCCGATGGCGGCCGCTTGCGGGCGCGACCAGCGCGTTCCCCGCACTTCTCGCGCAGCGAGGCCGGAAGCAGAGCACCGTGGTGCCGCTCGATCGTCCTCCGGCATTCCTCCTGAGGATGCGCGCAGTCTTCGGCCTGGGACTGAGAGCGGACATCATCGTGTTTCTGCTTCGAAAGCGGGATTCTCAGGATTATTCAGATGCTGGTGAGATCGCGCGCGCTATCGGCTACAATCGAACCGCGGTCAAGCGCACGTTGGATGTACTCGAAGCGGCCGGTGCACTGAGCACGACAGGGGGTGCAAACCCTGGTTACGCTATCGGCTGGAGCCGGGCGTACGACCTGTTATCCAAGGAGATCGAGCGACTGCCGCATTGGAAGTACGCCCATCAGACGTTCCTATGGGCGATAGCCTTACTCGAAGGCCGGGCAAACCTGATGACGGGCCCCGAGTATCTGCGCCACATAGCTTTGGGCCGATTGCTACGGCAACATTCGCTGTTCCTGGCCACGGACGCCCAGATCCTCGATCACTCCGAGCTTAGACGTACGCCGTCGCTCAGCGCGGTGGCAGGAGTGACGACCTCTTGGCTTAAAGGCGTCTAACGCAGCGCGCGGCGATGTCCTCGTGCCAGAGTTCCGGCCGCTCCTTGATGAGGCGTGCCATGAGCGCGATACAGTCCGGGTCGTCCAGGACGGTAACATCCACGCCGTGCTGCCGCAGAAAAGTCTACGTTGCCGGCAAAGTTGCGCGCCTCGCCGATCACGACCGATTTGATTCCGAACTGAACGATCGTCCCCGCACACATCATGCACGGGCTGAGCGTGGTGTAGAGAGTGACTCCCGCGTAATCCCGCCGCCGGCCAGCTTTGCGGAGACAATCCATCTCGCCATGAGCGATTGGATCTGCGTCCTGCACTCGGCGGTTGTGGCCGGCGGCGATGACGGTGCCGTGCTCCACCATGGCGGCGCTGATCGGAAGCCCGCCGTCATTATATGACTTCAGCGCCTGCTCGTAGGCGAGGCGCATGAAATCCGCTCGTTCGCCTTGCCAGACCGCCATCACTTCCCTGTGGACCCGAACCCTCCATCACGGTCCGTCGTCCGGCCGACTTCGCCAAGCTCGAATTCAACTTCTACGTGCTTCACGAAGACCACCTGTGCGATACGCTCCCCGTGCTCGATCGTGATCGGCCTCGAGTCCCCGTTCTTTACGGGCACCATCCACTCGCCGTTGTAGTCAGGATCGATCGTCCCGGGCGAGTTGGGGATTTCTATACCCTTACGGAACGCTGCGCCGCTGCGCGGTCGAACTTCGCCGTGATAGCCATTTGGCACACGGGCCCTGAAGCCCAGCGGAATTAGGGCGCGTTCGCCAGGCGCCAGAGTAATCGAGCCCCTGGCACCGGCAATCGAGACTTGACGAAGCTCCTCCCGGCCAGCAACTGCTACACGCACGGACCCGCCTAAAAGGTGGGCGGATAGGTCGTACCCGGCCGATTCGGTTGTCGCACGCTTCGGGATCTGAACGCCCGTGAAAAGGCGCTCCAATACAACGCGCGATGTACGCTCTTGTGTCATGCTCGGCATCCAACTGAGCCGGCGTGGCAGTGTGAAGCGCACATTTATGGTTCCATTGTCGCTATTCCTGCACGGACTTTCGAATCTGGAAAAGCTCGAGCAGCGACGTCTCGACAGCTTCTAGTGCATCGTGAACGCCGTATTCAGCAAACACTACTTCATTAAAATGACGTCGATCGGCTGCCCCTGTTTCATCTTCGAATCCAGCTGGAGGCCGGTTAAGAAGGGGCTCGAATGCGGCGAGGATTCGCTTTCTCTGCGCTGCATTCAGTCTTCCCGGATCGAGAACGCGAAGGTTGTTGCGCACGCGGGTGGTATTCAGATCGAGAACCCCTAAGCCGCGACCGAAGCCAATAGCTTCGATGTAATAAACCCCTATCGCGCTGTTCATGAGCGCGTGGATCAACGGCGCATCGGTTCCTTGCTTAGCCTGCAATCCAGTGAAACGCTGGTCGATAAAGGTGGGATTCGCAAACCGGGCAACGAACATGCGTTCATCTGGGTTGATCAACGTAACAAGGTCCGCCGTCGCGTTCTCATTCATTTCATACCAATGCAAACGCGCTCGCGCGAGCACCTCAACCAACGGCTGCCCGGTTTCATTGGTAGCATTTTCAAATCTCTCAATCCACGCGAGCGCCCCCTCGTGCCCACGTTCTTCAAGTTGGTCTTTTGTCGCGGCACAAACAAACGCGGTTGCATCTGGGACCGCGTTCAGGCTAGTAAGATTCGCGGCGTGCCTCAGGACTGGACGGAGGTAATCTTCCTCAATTTCGTTTTCCGCATCGGGATAGAACAGCGCATTCCAGCCTCGGCGTTCTCCGCGGATAATTTCGAAATACTCGCTTACAGGACAGAGCAAGCCTCCGAGGCGCGGTAGCCACGATGTATCGGCGAAGAACGCGGGCCATTCCAGGCCAAGAGCTTCCAACTCGGAAATCCGCGATGACGTCAGCCTGTGAACCGTAGCGTTCTCTCTCTCTACGTGATTCACAAGTAGCTCGCTCGCGACGACCGCGTTTAGCTCGGTATCGGCCAAATCTGCCACAGTACGTTGTATTACAACAAACTTTGTTTCCTCTAGATCCGCGCTCGTTTCGACGGGACTATCACGGCGCGCGAGAATAAGAGCCGTCGTGACGACGTCTGCCTCGGAGAACCAACGGCCCTTACCGGAAATGAGGACGTACTCTATTCGGTATAGGCGGCGCAAGAGATCTCTGAATTGGGCACCGAAGCCCGTGGCAAGCCACGAGTTCGAAAGTATGAAGCCGGCGCGCCCCCCGCTGGCCAACAAATGCCAACACAGAAATGGTAGGTAGGCGTATAGATCGGATTTATTTGGCAAGCTATTGCGAACGCCGACCTCACGAAGTGCGGCACTCGTCGTCTCTCGCACCCGAGGATTCGTCATTGGAATATCTTCGAAGCGAACGAACGGCAAGTTGCTCGCGATGGCCTGGAACAGAGGCAAGGGCTGCGTGAACGGTTCGCCGCTCTCAGGGTCGATAAAATCGACCAACATTCCGGGGACGAGGTCTGCAATGTCTCCCGTGAACGCGAATGCCGGCAGACCCATCGATTCTGGGTCGGTAATTGCCAACATTACCAGCTGCAGGTAGAAGCTGAATTTGTCGCTAGCCCACACACGCTCAACCGCATCGCGACGGGGGATACCAGCCTCCAGCTTTTGATCCAGTGCGGCGCGGGGAAAGGTGCCGCTGCCCGCGCAAGGATCCAAAAAGAAGCCGGTTCTATCAGTGAGCGAAAGACGAACCAACAGGCCCGCTAATCCTGCAGGCGTCGTGTACTGTCCGGCAACCTTCCGTCGAGTGACGGCTGTCGCTCTTTCGAGTAATTCCTGCAAGACTGCCGCGGGGAGCGATTCGATCGCTGACTCGACGAGTAGGCTGTTGAATTGTCTCAATTCCTCCCACGTCTGCTGATCGATGGCTGCGTCCCCGAGGCCTGGTCGAAAAATGTGTGCGAAATCGCATGACGCCGAAATCTCCTCAAATACCCTCACACCATCATCCGGACTTGGTCCGAGCTCCTCTGCCGCGGTCGCCGCGGAACACACTCGTTGCAACAGCTTCGCAAAAAGAAGCCGGTTTACCCACAGGAACAAGTTGTGCCGTCCTAGAGGAATCCCCGGCTCTCTTTCAGCATGCCTTGTGCGCTCGGATC